>JADZAK010000136.1 GCA_020852595.1 Rhodospirillaceae bacterium | reverse complement strand
CGCGGATGTCACGCGACACCGTGCCGCGGAAGCGGATGTCGTCGATCGGAGCGTAGGTCGCGCCGACCTTCCACGTCGTGACGAAACCCGAGGTCGAGTAGTCGGTCGCGCGCACGGCGCCGTTCAGCTCGAGCGACTTGGCCCACGCGGTGTCTTTCGCGAGCGGCACGGCGGCTTCGAGATAGGCCTCGTTCACCGTGTACTTGCCCCGGAAGGGAATACCGACCTGGAAGAAATAGAGGCTGGTGTTGAAGACGCCCGGGTCCGCGGCCTGGCGCGTGCTTTCCTCGCGGTGTTCGGCACCGAAGGCCACGGCCACCGGGCCGGCCCACGTCGAGAACGGCGCGCCGCTGAGGTTGAACGCCGCCACCTGCTGCTTGAGGCGGATGATGTTGTCGGGGTCGGCGCGGACGTAATTCTTGGCGGCCTGGCTGGCCACATCGCGGCCGAACAGATTGAACGGCACGCAGCCCGGCATGTCGTTCGCCGGATTAGTGTCGGTATTCACGCGGCAGGCGATCGCGCCGGTCGCGGGATCGCGGATGGCGTCGATCGCCGCCATATAGCGGGGCACATTGATGGTGTTGCCCGAGGTCGTCGTGCTCATGTTGAGGCCCGACGAAACGTGCGCGTCGAACGCCCAGTCGGTATCGCCGGCGTTGAAGCTGCCTTCGATGCCGGCCATGAAGCGCAGGATGCGGCGGTCATAGAGCGGCTGCTGCGCGCCCATGTCGCCGTTCATGGTGCCGAAGGTAAAGTTCGTGACGCCCGCCGTGACGGCGGCCTGCGCGACCGAGGCCGGCAGGAAGGCGTTGTCGGCGCGCATCGTCAGGTTGCCCGGATAGAACACGGGCGTGCTGCGCGATTCAGAGTTCATGTGCGCCCACGAGGCTTCACCGAACACCTTCCAGGTGTCGTTGAGGTCGTAGGAGGCGTAGGTGAACACGTTCTCGCGTTCCTGGCGCGGGATCAGCGCGGTGCCGAAGATGTGCTTGTGGGTCGCGGATTCCCACGAGCCGCCCTGCATCATCGGCGTGGAGATCAGCGAACCGAACACGACGTTGTACGGGGTGCCGCCCGGGCCGAAGGCGATGCCCTTCAAGGGGCCGGCGGCGATCTGACCGCCGAGGGTCGCGACCGCGAGGCCGGTCTGCGAACGGCGGATGAGCTGCGGTTGGCCGTTGGTGGCGGTGTAGGCCGGGTTGGTCAGATACGAGGTACCCGTGCGGTTCCATTCGCGGTCCGGAACCAGGATGCCGTCGTCATGCGCTTTCTCACCGCTGAGGAGCAAGTGACCGCGGCCGTTCGCGAAGCCGCTGCCGGCCGTCAGCGTGACCTTGTAGTTCGCGTTGTCGCCGTAGTCGGTGATGCCGCCCGAGACCTCGCCCTTCACGCCCGTGTATTCCTTGTCGAGCACGAAGTTCACGACGCCGGAGACGGCGTCCGAACCGTAAGCCGACGAAGCGCCGCCGGTCACGACGTCGACGCGGCTGATGAGCTGCTGCGGAAACTCCGAGACGTCGGCAACGCCGGTGATGATACCGCCGACGACGCGTTTGCCGTCGAGGAGGGTCAGCGTACGTTCGGTGCCGAGACCGCGCAGATTGAGCGCGTTGACGGCGGCGCGGCCGCTGGTCACCGTGGCGGCGCCGGACTGCGGCGTCGCACTGGCGGCAAGGCTCGGCAGCGTGTTGACGTAGTCGGCGAGGTTTGAGGTCGCCTGATTTTGCATCTGCTCGACGCCGATCACCGAGACCGGGGTCGGAGCTTCGTAGCCGTCGCGCACGATGCGCGAACCGGTGACGACGATTTCTTCAACGCCCGCGGCCGGGGCCTGCGCCACTTGCTGCGCCTGGACGGCGCCGGCGCCAAGCATCGCCACCATCAGCGGCGTGACGCTCAACGTGTGTTTGATGCCCGATTTTTTCGCGCGCGCGGAAACGCCAACCAAAGTCATCGCAAGTACCCCCTTTTAAGCCGGCCGCCCCGAGGGCCGACGATGGAACCCGAACGTGTAGCTTAAATGACAGCGCGATTCACTATGACACTACGGAGGTTGGCCGAATTGGGCGCGATTAGTCCTGCTGTGTGCTCAAAAATCCACTCCCAAAAGGCCGCCCCGTGCCGAGAGAAGCCCGCCTCCGATGAATTTTATTTTATAGTTGAACCATTCCGGTGGCAACTTTGATTTATGTATAAAGCAATTGAGGGATCGAATCTCGCGCACGCGTGAACGCGGCAGGAGCGCGTAACAGAACCACAGACGGGCGCTTACGGGCGGGAAACGACCGCCGTGGCCTCGATCTCGATCTTGGCTTCGGCTTCCAGCAAGCCTTTGACCTCGATGACCGACATGGCGGGGAAGTGCTTTCCCACCACCTCGCGGTAAACCGCGCCGATCTCCTTGAGATTCGCGACATATTCGGTGCGTTCGGTGACGAACCACGTCATCCGGGCGATGTCGGTGAGCTTGGCGTCCGCGGCTTCAAGCGCTTCGCGGATATTGATGAGGGTCTGACGAAGTTGGCCGACAAGTCCCTTCTCGATGAAGACGCCGTCCTTCCAGCCGATCTGGCCGGCGAGGAAGATCAGATCGCCGCGCGCAACGACCGCGTTCGAGTAGCCCTTGGGCGCGGGCCAATGCGGCGGATTCATCAACCTGATCATTACAGCTACATATCCTTAAAAGCCGCCCCTTCGCGAGCCGGCATCGCCAACATAGTTTAAACATAAAGGGACATGACCGACGCGACAAGGATATCTCGCCGCGCGCGGAGGCTCAGGCGAGACCGATGACGCCGAGCTCGCGCTTCAGGGCCGCGCCTTCCTCGTCGCTCAAGGCCGCCTGGCGCAGGCGCTTCATCTTGGCGACCGCATCGCGGTCTTCGATGAGGCGCCGATAGGCCGTCATCAGCGTCTCGAAGTTGCGCATGCCGCGCGCATGCGTATCGCCGTAGCCTTTCACGAGGCGTTGGCAGGCGACAAGCTCGACGGCGAGATCGTAGTTTTTCGCGGCCGCTTCAGCGGCCGTCGACAGCCAGGCGTCGATCGCGGCCGCTTCGTTCTGGAACCGCAAAGAGCGGCGCCGAAAGCGCCCCAGGCGCGCGACGATAAAAAGCGTGAGGAAGCCGCCGAGGCTGGTGGTGGTGACGCGGCGGCCGCGGCCGAACAGGCGGCCAAAAATCGCGCGCAAGCCCGCGCGGTGAAGCACGAAGCGGCCGAGACCAGCCGGGAGCGCATCGCAGAACTCCTCGACACGCGGATGCATGAATTCCGAGACGCCGACAATCTGGCCCGGCGCGGCACGGACTTCTTCACGCACGCGATCGAAACGCGCCCCGCGCGTCTTGAGATCGGCGACGCGGAAGACATCTTCAAACGTCATCCAAAGGGCCAGATGGCGTGCCGCTTCGCGCGTGAGTTCCCAGCCTTTGCGGGCGCCGCCGAATTGCCGGTCCGTCGCGGCGATGCCGCCGAGCCGACTTAGATAGTCTTCGCCGTAAGCGATGTCCTGATAGTCCACGACCTTGCGAAGACCGTGGGCGGCAATGCCGAGAACTTCAGGCGGAAGAAGTTTCGCGGCCTTTTCCAGAAGCGCGCGGCCCGCGTGCGATGCGGCTTCCACCGCCGGCGTCGCGTCCTGCGGCGTCGCCGGACTTACGGCCTGCGCATTTTCATACCCCGCCGCAAAGGCAGCGAGATTGCTTTCGCGCGCGCGGCTATCGGCGTTGATGACGTCTTCATAGACCCGACGCGCGAACGGCAACGCGCCGGAACCGGCGATCGCGCCGAAGAGCACGGCGCTGATGACGCTGCCCTTTTGGCGCGCGATCTCTTCCATATCGAAAAGGAGCGTCGTTCTCGCCTGAGCCGCCGCGGCTTCCAGGATCTGCGCGCCGTCCGCGCGGCCATCACCCATCGCGCTCTTTTCGCTGATAGCGTAGATACGGTGAGACGAGGCGATAAGCGCGGTACGATCCGGCGTGACGAGCCCGCGAATCATGGCGCGGCCCGCTTCCATCAATTCCGCCGCGACGACAAGATCGACATTGCCCGGCACCGGCATCAACGCAAGGACGGGGTCCTTGCCCGCGGCGCGCGCGGCGGCTTCGGGGAAAAGTTCAATGTAGTAGATCGTCGCACCCGTACGCTGGGCGACGCCCTGCACGGACGTGCCTTGCACGAAATAGCCGGAACGCTCCGCGACCTCGATCAGCCAGTCGGCCAGCGTGCCGCCGCCCTGCCCGCCGAGCGCCATGACCGCGATGGTGATGGGTTTTTGCGTAGTCATCGCGCTAAACCGCGTAGCGCGCGCGGCGCGCGTCGGCCTGACGCTGCAACCAGCCGATAATGCCGCCGCGCACTTTCGCCCGTACGCGGTCCCACCAGGTGGGATTGAAGACGATATCGGCGCGGTAGAAGGACGGGCACAGGACGGCGGCATGGGCCGTCTCGCCGCAATGGCCGCAGCCGACGCAGTCATTATTGACGGCCGCGACCGGATCACGGCGCAGGGGATCGGGGTTGTCCCTGATGGTCAGCGACGGACAGCCGGACAGGCGGATACAGCTGTGGTCGCCCGTGCAGGTGTCCGCGTCGACGCCGAAGCGTTCCTTCACCACGCGCGCGCCGCTCTTGATCCGCTTTGCGATCTGCGGCTTCACGCGGCGCTGCTTGTTCAGCATGCACTCGGACTCCGCGACGATGACCTTCGGCCCTTTCTCCCCGGTCGTCAGGGCCTGCTTCAGGGTGTCGCGCATCGTTTGGAGGTCGTAGGTCCGCACAACCTTCAGCCAGTCGACGCCGATGTTGCGGATCGCGCGCGCAATAGGGTGGTTGGTGCTGCGCGATTTATTCGCCGCGCGCGAGGACAGGATGTCCTGACCGCCGGTCGCGGCGGAGTAATTGTTGTCGACGACGACAAGCAGATTATCGGTCTTATTGAAGACCGCGTTCCCGACACCGCTGGTCAGGCCGTTATGCCAGAAGCCGCCGTCGCCCATCATCGAGATCGTGCGCTTCTTGGCCGTTGGATCATTGAGGGCGGACGCGCCCGACCACCCAAGTCCGTACCCCATCGTTGTATTGCCGATGTTAAAGGGCGGCAGGATGGAAAAGAGATGGCAGCCGATATCGCAACTGACGTGATGCTTGCCCAGTTCCTTCTCGACCAGGCGCATGGCCGTGAACACCGGGCGCTCCGGGCAGCCGGTGCAAAGGCCGGCGGGGCGCGGCGGAACGACCTTGCTCAGATCGGGCGTGTTCGCAACCGCCGGCGCACGTTGCGGGCGGTCGCCGGCCAGGTGCGGCGCATATTTTTGGGCGAACTTGTCGAAGCCGTCGATCATGGCTTGGCCGGTATATTCGCCGGCGCGCGGCAGCACCTCCTTGCCGACGATGCGCGTTGGCAGATCGGCGCGGCGCAGGATCGTGTTGAGTTCATGTTCGATGAACTCCGGCTGACCCTCCTCGACCAGAAGCACGGCTTTCTTGTCGGCGCAGAAACCGACGACTTCACCGTCGATCAACGGATAAGTGACGTTCAGGACATAGATGGGTATCTTACCTTCACCGAAGCTGTCCGCATGGCCTCGCATCTCCAGCGCCCGGATCAGGGTGTTGTAGAGGCCGCCCTGAACGATGATTCCGACGTCGCCCGTGGCGCCGCCCAGGAACTCGTTCAGCTGATGCTTCTTGATGAAGTCCACGGCGGCGGGCCACCGCTGATCGATCTTCTCATGTTCATGCAGGTAGTTCGCCGGAGGCAGCACGATCCGGTTCACATCGCGCACCGGATTTTCCATCGCGTCCTTCAAGCCGAAGGCGGGCCGCACATTGTCCTTGGCGGTGAACCGGCCATAGACGTGGCAGGCGCGCACGCGCAGCTCGAGCATGACCGGGGTGTTGGAGGCTTCCGAGAGCTCGAAAGCCTTTTCGACCATGTTGACGATGGACGTGAGATTCGGGCGCGGATCGAGAAGCCACATCTGCGACTTCATGGCGAAGGCGTGCGTGCGCTCCTGCATGATCGAGGAGCCTTCGCCGTAGTCCTCGCCCACGATGATGACAGCGCCGCCCTTGACCCCGCCGGAGGCCACATTGGCCAGGGCGTCGGAGGCGACGTTGGTGCCAACCGTGGACTTCCAGGTGACGGCGCCGCGGAGCGGATAATTCACCGAGGCCGCCAGCATCGCGCCGGCGGCGGCCTCGCTGGCCGAGGATTCAAAGTGAATCCCCAGTTCTTCCATGATCTCCCGGGCGTCCGCGAGCACGTCCATCAAGTGCGAGATGGGCGATCCCTGATAACCGCCGACATAGGAGACGCCCGCCTGCAGCAGGGCCTTGGTCACCGCGAGGATGCCCTCACCCCTGAATTCGGCGCCCGCGCCGATCCGAAGCTGCTGGACTTCCTTCGCGAATGACCGCTCCGCCATGAGGGGCGCTCCTACGCCGGAACGAGCGCGAGCACGCGCAAGGGGCTGCCCGATCCATCCGCGATTTTAAGCGGCGCGGCGATGACGAACGCACCCACGGCCGGCAAAAGATCGAGATTGGCCAGACACTGGAGCCCATACCGGCCGGCGCCGTGGAAGATCGCGTGGGCGGGGTAAGGCGGGTTGAATGAATGGGCTTGGCCGGAATCGGTGCCGATGGTCTCGACGCCGAACCCGTGCGCATCGCGCTTTTCGACAAGGAACCGTACGGCGTCGGGATCGGGGCCGGGCGTATGAGGACCATCCGCGCGGCGATTTGTATAGGCGTCCCCGGTCCGCTTCGACCAATCGGTGCGGAACAAGACCCAGCTGCGCGCCGGAATGCGCCCATGCTTCGCTTCCCAGGCTTCGATCACGGGGACGGTCAGCGTAAAATCGGGATCGGCCGCCGCTTGCGCGGAGCAGTCGATGACGACCGCAGGCGCCATGAAGTCCCCGGGCGCGATCGTGTCGAGCGCGTTGTTCGGCAGGTCCTTCCCGGTGATCCAGTGAATCGGCGCGTCGAAATGCGTGCCGGTGTGTTCGCTGACCGTGAAGTTGTTCCAGTACCACGCCACGCCGCGCTCATCGTAGCGGCTGATCTCCTCGACCTTGAAACCCGAGCATTGGCCGAAGTTCGGCGGAAGCACGAGCGTCGGCGTGTCCGGCGACAGCGTCTGCGTGAGATCGATCACCTTGATGCCGCCGCTTCCCAAAAGCTCGGCAAACGCGCCTAGTACCTTAGCACCGTCCATCGCCCCTCTCCTTTTGCTTGGCCAACTTCTTGCCGCGAGACATGCTGAAAAAATTATTACCAATTTCAATTGATTTTGCAATTACACGGACGCGAGAATCGCCCTGCCGGCCGGGACTGTCACCGGCCCTGTCAGGGCGCTTGCGTTTCGGCTTGGCGATAGTTTAAGCGAACTTACATGAAGTTGAGCAAACGAAAGAACGATCCGAGCGCGGAAAACTTCTCGCTCGACGATTACCCCTTCTACCTCATGACGCGCGTCATGGCGGCCTACTATGGCCTGCTGGAGGACGCGCTGAAGAAGGTGGGCGTGGACCAGCCGCGCTGGCGCGTCCTCATGATCCTCGGCGCGAAAAACCCGAGCAATATGAGCGAGCTATCCGAGCGCGCGGTGATCAAGAACTCGACCATGACACGCCTCATCCAGCGTATGCAGGCGCAGGGGCTGGTTCGTAATGCACCGCACCCAAAGGATAACCGGGTCTCCGAGGTTTATCTGACTCTGGTCGGGCGGGAGCGGCTGGCGATGGTCCGGGACGTGGGCGGACAGATTTTCCGCCGCGCCTTCGATACCGCGACCTCGGGTGACACCGCCGCCTTCGCGAAAACCCTAAAATCGATCCTCGGCAATCTGACCCGGCCGTCTTTCATTTCGCCGCCGGCGCCGAAGCCCGCGAAACGGCCGCGTCCTAAGACGTCTCTCGCTAAGTCCGGCCGGCGAGCAGCTGCCGCGCGATAACCACCTATTGGACTTCGCTGGCGCCTTCATAGATCCGCAAGGCGCGGATTTCACGGTAGAGCTTTTCCACGGGCACGCCGGAGACAACGCCGAGGCCACCGAAGATCTGGACGGCTTTGTCGATGACCTGTTGGGCATGATCGGTCGCATAGAGCTTGGCCATGGCGGCCTCGCGCGTGACGCGGTCCTTCCCGGAGTCCTTCGCCCACGCGGCGCGGTAGACCAAAAGCGCGCTGGCATCCACGTCGAGGGCCATCTCGGCCAAATAAGCCTGCATCATTTGCAGATCAAAGAGCGGCGCGCCGAAAAGCCGGCGCTGCGAGGAATGCCGCAGGGCTTCATCGAGAGCCCGGCGCGCAAATCCTAAAGCTGCCGCGGCGACCGTCGCGCGGAAGACATCGAGGGTCGCCATCGCGATCTTGAAGCCTTGTCCCGGCGCTCCAATGAGATTGGCTTTCGGGACTTTGCAACTCTCGAAGCGCAAGGTGCCGAGCGGATGCGGCGCGACGATGTCGATCCGCTCACTAACGGAAAAGCCCGGCGTCGCGGCATCGACGATGAAGGCCGAAAGCCCCTTGGCGCCCGGAGCTTCGCCGGTCCGGGCGAAGACACAATAGAAGTCGGCGATTCCGCCGTTGGAGATCCAGCTCTTTTCGCCGTCGAGGATATAGCTGTCGCCGCGCGCCTCGGCCGTTGTTGTAATGGAAGCGACATCGGACCCCGCGACTTTTTCCGACAACGCAAAGGCGGCGATCTTTTCGCCCTTTGCCACGGCGGGCAGGTAACCATTGCGCTGTTCACCCGTGCCAAACAAGCTGATGGGACCGCTTCCCAGTCCCTGCATCGCAAAGGAGAAGTCCGCGAGGCTGGACTGATAGGCCAGATGTTCGCGCATGAGGCAGAGAGAGCGGACGTCCATGGGTCGGTCGGCGTTGGGCACGGAATGCTTAAGCCAACCGGCATCCCCCAGCTTTCGCACCAGGCCTTTGCAGGTTCCATCCGCGTCGCGCTCGTCGCCCTTCAGCGCATCGCCCTGGCTTTCGATCCACGCCGCGAGATCGGCCGCGAACTTGCGGTGCGCGTCGGTGAAAAACGGCCACATGAGAAAGCTGCGGTCCGACATCAGTCGCCCTCGAAAACCGGCTTTTTCTTGGCCGCGAACGCTTCGTAGGCGCGCGTGAAGTCGGCGGTCTGCATGCAGATGGCTTGCGCCTGGGCTTCGGCTTCGATGGCCACGTCGAGGCTCATGGCCCACTCGGTGTTCAATTGGTTCTTCGTCATGGCGTGAGCGAAAGAAGGTCCGGCGGCCAGGGTACGCGCCATGTCGCGCGCGGTGTCCATCAACTGCTCGGACGGACAGAGCCTGTTGAAGAAGCCCCAGCGTTCACCCTCCTCGGCGGACATGGACCGGCCGAAGAAAAGAAGGTCGGCCGCGCGGCCCTGACCGATAATGCGCGGCAGGATGGCGCAGGCGCCCATATCGCAACCGGCGAGCCCCACGCGCGTGAACAGGAAGGCGGTTTTGGCGGCGGGCGCCGCAACGCGGAGATCGGACGCCATCGCGAGGATCGCCCCCGCGCCGGCGCATACGCCGTCCACCGCCGCGATGATGGGTTGCGGGCAACCCCGCATGGCTTTCACGAGATCGCCGGTCATGCGGGTGAAATCGAGAAGTCCGCGCATGTCCATTTCGGTCAAGGGCGCGATAATGTCGTGCACGTCGCCGCCCGAGCAGAAGTTGCCGTCCGCGCCGGCGATCACGATGACTTTCACGAGATCGGGCGCATAAACCCGATCGCGGAAAAGATCGCGCAGTTCAGCGTAGGACTCGAAGGTCAGCGGGTTCTTGCGGTCCGGCCGATTCAGCGTGATTTCACCGACACCGTTCGCCAGCGTCCATTTGAAGTGCTGCGCCCGATAGGCCGCGATCTTCCCGGAGCGGTCTCCTCCCACGCGCATCAATGCACTCCCTTCAACTTGCTCAGCTGCTTCATCAAGCTTCGCACATCGCCGTCCGAGAGTGGATCAAGCATTTGATTGATCCAGCCCTCATGCGCCGCGGCGATCGCCTTGAACTGGCGCCGGCCGGTGGCTGTCAAACGCACATACTGAATACGGCGGTCTTTCGCGCGGCGGCGTTCCACCAGCCCATCCTTCACCAGACGGCTGACGACGCCCGTAACATTGCCGTTGGAGACAAGCAGCCATTTGGACAACTCGCCCATGGTCAGATCGCCTTCCGATCGTGCCAGCGCCGCCATGACGTCGAAGCGCGGCAACGTCGTATCGAACTGTGCGCGCAGGCGGTTGGAAATGAGGTTTTCGACCTTGATCGTGCAGGTCAATAGGCGCAGCCACAGCTTCAATTTGTCGTGGTTCTCGGCGGTGCCTTCCAGCTTTTCGCTGACCTTCCGGAGATCGCGGATCACGAGATGATTTCCCCCCCATCGATCGGCAAGGCGTGGCCGTTCATGGAGGCGCTTTCCGGCTGGCACAGCCAGGCCACGGCGGAGGCGACCTCGGCGGGCGTGACCAGGCGCTTCTGCGGATTCTTTCCCGCCAGCATCGCCCGCGCTTCGGTTTCGGAGACGCCCCTTTGGGCGCGGATATTGGCGACGGCCTGGGCCACCATGTCCGTGTCGGTGAAATTCGGGCACACGGCGTTCACGGTGATGCCGAGGTCCGCGTATTCCAGCGCCAGAGCCCGCGTAAGGCCAACAAGACCATGCTTCGCGGCCACGTAAGCCGCGATGCCCTTGTAGCCGATCAGGCCCACCACGCTCGCCACATTGACGATACGGCCCCACTTCGCCGCGATCATGCCCGGCAGAACCGCCTGGGCGCACAGGAAGGCGCCGGTCATATTGACGTCGAGGGTCTGGCGCCAGGTCGCGAGATCCGTATCCAGGAACTTACGCGACGGCGCGGCGCCGGCATTGTTGACCAGAATAGCGACGGGGCCGTGGACTTTCACCCCGCTCTCGATCGCCGCGGCGACAGCGGCTGCGTCCGTGACATCGGCGGCCGCCACATGGGCCGCCACATGGGCCCCCTTCAAGGTCGCGGCTTTCTTCTGGAGCTTTTCGAGCGAGCGCCCCACGAGGGTCAGCTTGGCGCCCTGTCCCGCGAGCGCGTCCGCCACGGCGGCGCCAATTCCGCTGCCGCCGCCGGTGATCACCGCGTGCCGCCCATCGAGCGCGCCCTTCATATCAGCTCCTTATTTCAGACCCAGATATTTTAACATTAAAATATCTATCGACCCAAGGGATATTTGAGTTCTAAAATATCGCCAGCGCCGGCCTCCCTTCCCGGCTCAAATGGAGACCCCTAGATGAAGATCGTTTGCGTCGGTGGCGGCCCCGCGGGGCTCTATTTCGCGATTTCGATGAAGGTGCGCGATTCGTCGCACGACATCACCGTCTATGAGCAGAACCGGCCGGACGACACCTTCGGCTGGGGCGTGGTCTTCTCCGATCAGACCATGGTCAATTTGATCGAGAACGATCCGGTCAGCGCGCGTCAGATCGGCGACAACTTCATCCATTGGGATGATATCGACATCCACCTGCGCGGAGAGTGCATTCGCTCTTCCGGCCACGGCTTCATCGGCATCGGCCGTAAGCAACTCCTGCTCATCCTACAGAACCGCGCGCGTGAACTGGGAGTCAACCTCGTCTTCCAGACGCCGGTCGAGGATGTGGAGGCCCTGCATCCCGACGCCGATCTCATTATCGCCGCGGACGGCCTCAACAGCCTGATCCGCACGCGCTACGCCGCCGATTTCGGCGCCGACATCAAACTCGCCAAGAATAAGTTCGTCTGGCTGGGCACGCATAAGGTGTTCGAGGCCTTCACGTTCATTTTCGAAGAAACCGAGCATGGCTGGATCTGGGCGCATTGCTACCGCTTCGACAAGGAGACTTCGACCTTTATCGCCGAGTGCGGCAAAGAGACCTGGGACAAGTTCGGTTTCGAGCGCATGTCCAAGGAAGAGACCGCCGCGACGCTGGAGCGCATTTTCGCGAAACATCTGGACGGTTATCGGCTGATGTCCAACGCGAACCATATTCGCGGCTCGGCCTGGCTCACCTTCCCGTGGATCAACTGCAGGAAGTGGTGGCACAAAAACATCATCCTGATGGGAGACGCCGTTCACACCGCGCATTTCTCGATCGGCTCGGGCACCAAGCTCGCATTTGAGGATGCGATTCTGCTGAGCGAAATCCTACACTCGAACGTCTCACTTCAAGACGGCCTACAGGCCTATCAAGACTCACGCGCGCTGGAGGTCATCAAGCTCCAGAACTCGGCGCGCAATTCGACCGAGTGGTTCGAGACCGTCGAGCGCTATCTCGGCTTCGCGCCGATCCAATTCGCTTATTCGCTGCTGACCCGCAGCCAGCGCATCAGCCACGAGAACCTGCGTCTGCGCGACAAGAACTGGCTGGAAGGCGTGGAGACCTGGTTTGCCTCCCGCGCAACCAATACACAAGTTGAGAAACCCTGCCCGCCGATGTTCACGCCTTTTGCACTGCGTGGGATGCAGCTCAAAAACCGCGTCGTGGTCTCGCCGATGGCGACCTACAGCGCGCAGGACGGCATGCCGAGCGATTTCCACCTGGTGCACTATGGCGCCCGCGCCATGGGCGGCGCCGGGCTGCTCTATACGGAAATGACCTGCGTTTCTCCCGAGGGGCGCATCACACCGGGATGCCCGGGC
Organism: Rhodospirillaceae bacterium; assembly: GCA_020852595.1. Lineage (GTDB taxonomy): Bacteria > Pseudomonadota > Alphaproteobacteria > Rhodospirillales > Rhodospirillaceae > SHVO01. The sequence goes on along the minus strand of JADZAK010000136.1, from coordinate 10,776 downwards.
ATGTACACACCCGAGCAACGCGCCGCCTGGCGCCGTATCGTTGAGTTCGTCCATACGAATACCGATACGAAGATTTGCATGCAGCTCGGCCACGCCGGTCCGAAAGCTTCGACCAAAGTGAGCTGGGAGGGCACGGATCAGCCCCTGGAGACGGGCAACTGGCCGATCCTAGGCCCCTCGCCGGTTGCTTGGTCGGAGCAAAATCAGACTCCCGTTGTGATGACGCGGGCGCTGATGGACCAGGTGAAGGCCCAGTTTGTACAGGCCGCCGAGATGGCCGATGAAGCCGGCTTCGACATGATCGAGCTTCACTGTGCGCACGGCTACCTGCTCTCGGCCTTCATTACGCCGATTACCAACACCCGCACCGATGAATACGGCGGCTCGTTGGCCAATCGCCTGCGCTTCCCGCTCGAAGTTTTCCAGGCGATGCGCGCCGCATGGCCCGCCGGCAAGCCGATGTCCGTGCGCATCTCCGCGACCGACTGGGTCGAGGACGGCATCACCGCCGAGGATTCGGTTGAAATCGCGCACACATTCGAGAGCGCCGGCTGCGATATTATCGATGTGTCGACGGGCCAGACGTCGGCCAGAGCCAAGCCGGTGTACGGGCGCATGTTCCAGACGCCCTATTCGGACAAAATCCGCAATGAGCTGCGTATTTCCACGATGGCGGTGGGTAACATATTCGAGATCGACCATGTGAACTCGATCCTGGCGGCCGGGCGCGCCGATCTGTGCTGCCTTGCCCGTCCCCACCTCGCGGACCCGCAATGGACCTTCAGGGCCGCCGCCGAACAAAACTACAGCGGGCCGGGCTTCACGCCGCCGAAGCAATATCATCCCGGCTTCATTCAGATGGAGCGCAACTTCGCGCGCGCCAAACAAATGGCGGCGGCGCAAAGTCTTGCACCGCCGCCAAAAGAGAACTGAAAAGAGCGGCGGGCGCTTAAGAGGCCCGCCGTATTCCTTACATCTTGAAACGCACGCCGGTCGTGAAGAAGCGGCCGATCGTGTCGTAATCGCGGACGTTCTGACCCGAGTAGTAAGAACCGCCGTTGCCGCCGGCGATGAACGGCGGCGGGCTGTTGAGCAGGTTCTGCACGCTCAGGAACAACTCAACGTTCGCCGAGTCTTGGATCGGGCGATAGTTGAAGCCGATGTCGACAACCGTGTCGGAGGCGATGTGGTTGTTGTCGATCGTGCGGGTATCGTTCGCCGGGCAAGCGGTCGTGCACGCGGTGAAGGCGTTGTTGTAAACGCCCGACGAGGTGTGACGGACCGTCATGTTCACCGAGTAGGCGTCGGTCGAGTAGCGGATCGAGCCGTTCAGCTTGTAGTTCGGGTTGGTGCGGCCCGAGTAGCCGGACACCGCGAAGCCGCCGAGCACGCCCTTACCGTCGACAAACTGGTTCGCCGAGAGGGTCGGGTTGAACGATTGCGTCTTCAGCACGAAGTTGGCGAGGAAGCGAAGCGAGAGATCGCCGTCCATCGCGTCGAGCACGTCCGACATGGCGAACCGATAGCTCGATTCAAGATCGATACCCGATACCTTTTCCGACGCGATGTTCTGCGGCGAGGTGATGACGGTCTGGATGCGGCCCAGGTTGCCCGGGGTGTTCGGATCCGGAACGCGGATGATGCTCGGGCAGAACGCCTGGTTGCCGGCGAAGCAGCCGTCGACCAGCGACTGGCCGCTCGGGGTCGCCACGGCGCCCTTCACGTCGATGTTGTAATAGTCGACCGAGGTGGCGAAACCTTCGAAGAACGTCGGCGTCAGCACCACACCGACCCCGGTGGTGTCGGCGCGCTCGGGCTTCAGGAGCGGATTGCCCTTGCTCTGCGAGAAGGCCTGCGGAACCTGCGTGCCGGTGAACGGATCGTTGAAGGTCGAAGACCCCGACGCCGTACCGCCGGCGTACAGTTCGCCGAGGTTCGCCGCGCGGATGTCCCGCGAACGCGTCACGCGGAAGCGGACGTCGTCGATCACCTGCCAGGTCGCGCCGCCCTTCCACGTCGTCACGTAACCCGACGAGGAGTAGTCGGTGGCGCGGACGGCCGCCGACAGATCGAGAGCGCGGGCCCAAGCCACATCCTTGGCGAGCGGAACGACCGTTTCGAGGAAGCCTTCGGTGACGTTCAGCTTGCCGATGTTGAGCTTGAAGTTACCGGCGAGGAAGTTGCCGGCCTCGTCATCCGCGGAGTTCAGGCCGTTCACCGATTCCGTGCGGTGTTCGATACCGGTCGCGATCGAGACCGGGCCGGCCCAGGTGTCAAACGGCTCGCCGTTGAGGGTCGCCGAGGCGATCTTCTGGCGCATGCTGTCGTAGCGATAGGCGCTGCCGACGAACCAGTCGATCGCGGCCTGCGAGTTCACGCCGACGCCGAAGAAGTTGAACGGCACGCAGCCCGGCATGTCGTTCGCCGGATTGGCGTCGATGTTGACGGCGCAAACGATGCTCCCGGTGGCCGGGTTACGCACGGCATTGGTGGCGGCGTTGATGCGCGGCGTGTGGCCGCTGTTGCGCACGCGCGACGACAGGCCCTGCTGGGTGAACTGATAGTAGGCGTCCCACGTCCACTCGGTGCCGAAAGCATCGAAGCGGCCATCCGCGCCCACCGACCAGCGGCGCACGTTGCGGCTGTTGTCGGCGTAGAAGCGGCCGACGTCACCCGTGCTGGACCCCAGCACGATGTTGGTCAGGCCGAGCGTGGTCATCTGCGCCTGCACGGACGCCGGGATGTACGGGTTACCGGACAGGATCGTGACCTGGTCGAACAGACGGTTCACGTTGTTGTTGTTTTCGGCGTGCGCGTAGGCCCAGTGACCTTCGGCGAACACGGTGACGTTATCGCTGACATCGTAGCTGACGCGCGAGAACACGTTTTCACGCACGGCACGCGGATCGAGGTCGAGGTCCTGGTCGACGCGCGAGATTTTCCAGTCGCCGCCCTGCATCAGGTTGCTGTTCCCGACGAGGCCGTAGTTGAACTGCGCGACCGAGCCGTTGGGGCCGAAGTAGAGGCCCTTGAGCGGGCCGCGCGTGATGAGGCCGCCGGGCATGGCGTTGTTCACGCCGATGTGGTCCTGCGCGATGAAGGCCGGAAGGCCGTTGGTCGCGGTGCGGAGCGGGTTCGACATGACGACGCCGCCGAACTCGTTCCAGGGGCGGTGCGCGCCTTTGATCCCCTTGTTCCAGGCGTATTCGCCGAACACGAGCACATGACCGCGGCCATTGGCGAACGGCGTGCCGTACGAGAGATTGACCTGCGCGTTCGGATCGTCGCCGTAGGTCGACAGGCCGCCCTGCACTTCGCCCTTCACGCCCGTGAACTCCTTATCGAGCACGAAGTTCACAACGCCCGAGAGCGCATCGGAGCCGTAAGCCGCCGAGGCGCCGCCGGTCGATACGTCAACGCGGCTGATCAGGCCCTGCGGCATGGTGTTGGTGTCGCCGCCCGTGTAACCGGCGCTGAGCGAGGAATTGATGACGCGCTTGCCGTCCAGGAGGATCAGCACGCGATGACCGCCCATGCCGCGCAGGTTGAGGATGTTCACACCCGCCGAGCCGCTCGACACGTTCACGGCGCCGGTGCGCTGAGTCTGCGACCCGGAGAAGGCCGGCAGCTTGTTGACGGAGTCCGCGATGCTCGCATCGTTCATCGCGTTGAGTTCGTCGGCGCCGAGCACCGAGACCGGGGTCGGGGCTTCATAGCCGTCGCGGATAACGCGCGAACCGGTGACGACGATTTCGTCAATCGACGGCGCTTGCGCGGTTTGCGCGAAAGCCGGCGCGGACATGAGAGCGCCGGTCAGCAGCGCCACGGTCGACGTAGAAGCCAGGGCGCAGGCGCGCGCAAGCCGGAGTCCGGATGTGGTCATGAGTTTCCCCCCATATAAGAAGTGATGACCGCCGCTCGGCCTCAAAACCGCGCGGCGGAAGGTGACGTTACAAATTCCTCGTGCGAGCGATGCGGTTCAGCGCGGCTGTTGCCGGCGCTGAAAAGCTGGAAAATAGGTGGGAAGGCGGTGCGATAAAGGCTCTCGCCGCCGCAATAATTGCGGCGTCAACGGCAACCTCGATTGTCACGCGTGAACTGTTGGACGATAGAACCAACTGCCTTCCTCCCAAAAAGCATATGGCGCCCACTCCCTGGCACCGTGATTTTGCTGCAACGCAGCAAAATGAGCCTGTGGCGTATCCGTAGCATTGGCCACAACTTAGACCCGCTCAAATGATTTTGGCGAAGTAGGCCATGAGCAACGGTAATCGTCTCCGGGGGCATCTCTCGCCGCCGGATGACACATGCTCCAGGCAAAGCCACGCTTTGCGGCAGGCGTTATAGCCGCCTGCCGCAAGGGTATCCTTTACATCCTGAACCGGACGCCCATCGTGAAGAAACGTCCGACGGTATCGTAATCGCGCACGTTCTGACCGGAATAGTAACCACTGCCGTTGCCGCCGGCGATGAACGGCGGCGGGCTGTTCAAGAGATTCTGGATGCTTAAGAACAGTTCCGTATCACCGGACACATCCGGCATCGGCTTAAACGTCACGCCTAGATCGACCAGGGTGTCGGAGGCGATACGGTTGTTGTCGATCGTGCGGTTGTCGTTGGCCGGACAGCCCGTTGTACACTGCGTAAAGGCGTTGTTGTAGACGCCGCCGGGGGTGTAACGAATGCCGAGGTTCACCGACATCACGTCCGTCGAATAGCGGATCGACGTGTTGATCTTATAGTCGGGATTGCTGCGGCCCGAGTAACCCGCCACGGCGAAGCCGCCAAGAACGCCCTTTCCGTCGACGCGCTGATTGGCCGAGAGCGTCGGGTTGAAGGACTCCGTCTTGAGAACGAAGGTGGCGAGCGCGCGGAGCGACAGGTCGCCGGTCCACGAGTCCACGATATCCGCGACCGACATCCGGTAGCTGGTCTCTACGTCGATGCCGCGCACGATTTCATAGGCGACGTTCTGCGGTGACGTGACGACGGTATTGATTCGCCCGGCCGAGTCACGAAGGATATTCGGGCACAGCGCCGTGATGCCGGCGAAGCAGCCATCGATGATCGACTGCCCGTTCGGCGTGGCGACCGCGCCCTTGATGTTGATGTTGTAGTAATCCACCGACGCTCCGAAGCCCTCAAAGAAGGTCGGGGTCAGCACGGCGCCCACACCGGTCGTGTCGGCCTTTTCCGGCGCGAGGTTCGGATTACCCGAGCTGAGCGAGAAGGCCTGAGGCACCTGCGTACCGGTGAACGGGTCGGTGAAGGTGGCGGCGCCCGCCGCCGTACCGCCGGCGTACAGTTCGCCGAGGTTGGCGGCGCGGATGTCGCGTGAACGCGTGACGCGGAAGCGCAGGTCATCGACCACCTGCCAGGTGGCGCCCGCCTTCCAAGTGGTGACGTAACCCGATGACGAATAGTCCGTGGCGCGCACGGCGGCGGACAGGTCGAGGGCGCGGGCCCAAGCTTCGTCTTTCGCGAGCGGCACGACCGTTTCAACGAAGCCTTCGGTGACGGTCAACTTGCCTTTGTTGAGCTTGAAGTTACCGGCAAGGAAGTTGCCGGCTTCGTCATCCGCCGAGTTCAGGCCGTTCACGAGTTCCACGCGGTGCTCGATACCGGTCGCGATGGAGACCGGGCCGGCCCAGGTGTCGAAGGGCTCGCCGTTGAGCGTGGCCGAGGCGATCTTCTGGCGCATCGTATCGTAGCGGTAGGCGCTACCGACGAACCAGTCGATCGCCGCTTGCGAGTTCACGCCGGTGCCGAAGAAGTTGAACGGCACACAGCCATTGGTGGGGTTGGTGAGGGTCGAGCGGCAAACGATGGCGCCGGTCGTGGGATTGCGGACGGCGTCCGTCGCCATGTTAATACGGCCCGTGTGGCCGCTGTTTCTAACGCGCGACGACAGGCCTTGTTGTGTGAATTGGTAGTAGACGTCCCACGTCCATTCGTTGCCGAAGGCATCGAAGCGACCATCGGCGCCGACCGACCAGCGCCGGACGTTGCGGCTGTTATCCGCGTAGAAACGCCCGACGTCCCCGGAACTGGTGCCCAGCGTAATGTTCGTCAGACCCAGCGCGGTCATGCGGTCCTGGACCGAGGTCGGGATGTAGGGGTTCCCGGACAGGATGACGACCTGATCGAACAGACGGTTCACGTTATTCGTATTCTCGGCGTGCGCGTAGGCCCAGTGGGCTTCGGCGAAGACGGTGAAGTTGTCGGCGAGGTCGTAACTCAGCCGCGAGAAGACGTTCTCACGCACGGCGCGCGGATCAAGGTCGACGCCAAAGTCGATCCGCGAGATTTTCCAGTCGCCGTCCTGCATCAGATTGCTGTTCGAGACGAGACCGTAGTTGAACTGCGCGACCGTCCCGTTAGGCCCGAAGTACAGGCCCTTGAGCGGGCCCCGCGTGATCAAGCCGCCCGGCATCGCGTTGTTCACGCCGACGCGTTTGCCCACCAGCCACATCGGCAGACCGTTCGTTGCCGTACGGGCCGGATTGGACAGGACGACGCCACCCTCGTCATTCCAAGGACGGAACGCGCCGACGAGCCCCTTGTTCCAGGCGTATTCGCCGAACATCAGAAGATGGCCGCGGCCGCCGGCAAAGGGCGTACCGAACGACAGATTGACCTGAGCGTTCGGATCGTCGCCGTAGGTGGACACGCCGCCCTGCACTTCGCCCTTCACACCCGTGAATTCCTTATCGAGCACGAAGTTGACGACGCCCGAGAGCGCGTCGGAACCGTAGGCCGCCGACGCGCCGCCGGTGGACACGTCAACACGGCTGATCAGACCCTGCGGCATGGTGTTGGTATCACCACCGGTATAGCCGCTGCTGAGCGAGGAGTTGATCACCCGTTTACCATCCAGCAGGATCAGCACACGGTGGCCACCGAGACCGCGCAAGTTCAGGATATTCACACCCGCCGCGCCGCTCGAGAGATTGACCGCGCCGGTGCGCTGGGTCTGCGAGCCGGAGAAGGCCGGCAATTTGTTCACCGAGTCCGCGATGTTCGCATCGTTCATCGCGTTCAACTCCTCGGCGCCGAGCACCGAGACGGGCGTCGGCGCTTCGTAGCCGTCGCGGATAACGCGCGAACCGGTGACGACGATTTCATCCAACGTGGGAGCTTGTGCGGTTTGCGCCGTTTGCGCGGAGGCCGGCGCCGCTAACGCGCCGACGAGCAGCGCCACCGAAGATGTTGAAGCCAGAGCGTAGGCGCGCGCGCGCCGGAATGCCGTCATGGTCATCGTGTCTCTCCCCCTATGAAATGAATAAACTTCCTACCGCGCGCTTTTCCCTCGCGTGGCCGTCGATCGCAGTTCGATGGAATGGAATTGGGGGAAAATGCGCCGCGCAGGCGACACGCCAACGAGAGCGTCCGCTTCAGGAGCGCATTCTTTGTTGCCCGATAGACCCAACCGCTTCCCTCCCGACAAGCATTTGGCTCACCGCAACCGCACCGGCGTCGCTGCACCGCAGCAAATCCGACGCACTATTGGGAGATAGCATTGGGCACAAATCGGTTCGCGACAAATGATTTTCGCGAAGGGAACCATGAGTGACGGTAATCACGGATGGCTAATTGCCTTGAATAAAAGGCAAAACGGCCCGGGTTTTCTAAGCCCGGGCCGTGCTTATTATGGACTAAAAGAAGGCCTGAAGGCCGGTCTGCGCGCGCCCCAGGATCAAAGCATGGACGTCGTGCGCGCCCTCATAGGTGTTCACCGTTTCCAGATTGCACATGTGACGCATCACCTGGAACTCCTCGGAGATACCGTTGCCGCCGTGCATGTCGCGCGCTTCGCGCGCGATGACCAGCGCTTTGCCGCAGTTGTTGCGCTTGACGATGCTGATCATTTCCGGCGCGGCGCGGCCCTCTTCCATCAGGCGGCCGACACGCAGGCTGGCTTGCAGACCAAGCGTGATTTCCGTCTGCATGTCCGCGAGCTTCTTTTGGAAAAGCTGCGTCTGCGCCAGCGGACGGCCAAACTGCTTGCGGTCGAGGCCGTACCGACGCGCGGCGTGCCAGCAGAACTCGGCCGCGCCCATCGCGCCCCACGAGATACCGTAGCGCGCACGATTAAGGCAGCCGAACGGCCCCTTCAGTCCTTCGACGTTCGGCAGCAACGCATCTTCGCCGACTTCGACGCCGTCCATCACGATCTCGCCGGTGATCGAGGCGCGTAGCGACAGCTTGCCGTGGATCTTCGGGGCGCTGAGGCCCTTCATGCCCTTCTCGAGCACGAAACCGCGGATGCGGCCGCCGTGCGCTTCGGACTTCGCCCAAACCACAAATACGTCCGAGATCGGGCTGTTCGAAATCCACATCTTGTTGCCGGTCAGCTTGTAGCCGTTCGCGGTTTTCTCGGCGCGCGTCTTCATGCCGCCGGGATCGGAACCCGCGTCCGGCTCGGTCAAACCGAAACAACCGATATACTCGCCGCTGGCAAGCTTCGGCAGATACTTCTTACGCTGCGCTTCGCTGCCGTAGGCATAGATCGGATACATCACGAGCGACGACTGCACGCTCATCATGGAGCGATAGCCGCTATCGACACGTTCGATTTCACGCGACACGAGACCATACGCGACATAACCCGCGCCGACGCCGCCGTATTCCTCGGGAATAGTGACGCCCAGGAGACCCAACTCGCCCATTTCGCGGAAGATCGCCGGATCGGTTTCTTCATTGCGAAATGCCGCGATCACGCGCGGCTGCAGGCTTTTCTGCGCGTAACCCCGCGCGGTATCGCGGATCATACGCTCATCGTCGGTCAGCTGATCCTCGAGCAGGAAGGCGTCATCCCAGGTGAATTTCGATAGATCGGGCGCTTCTTTAGCGGATTTCATCGGCACAACGTTCCTCGTTAAGTAATTGCTCAATATCGCCAATCACGCGGAAGCGATCAAAATGATGATTGGTTATCGATTGATGAGCCGGAGTGTATGCAAGGATAAGCGTCTTTGCATATTCCTTTAAACATAAAATAAGGGATGCACCAGGGGGTGCATCCCTTTGAATGATACAGGTTTGCCGAACGCCATCTATTGGCGCGACGGGGCCCGGTCGGTTTTCTGGGCATCGCCGCCGGCGCTGGCGACCGCCTTGTCAGGATGCTCGATGAACACCTGAACCATCGGCAGATCGAAGGCAAACGACAGGGCGGTCATCTCGCCCTTCTCGTACGGATAGCCGTCCGCGAGACGGCGCATCGCCTGATAGATCAGCGGTGACGACGCCGTGCCGGTGCCGAGGTGATACTGCGAACGGCCGCGGATCAGGCCGTAATACCAGGTGTCGACCGGGGTGAAGCCGGCCACGAGACCACGCGCGCCTTCTTCCGTCAGGTTCATCTGGAAGCGCGTCTGCAGCCAATGCTGCGTGCCGGGCTGACCGCCGAACCAGGCAAACGGCCAATAGAGGTCCGTCGGCTCGGTGATCAGGACACCGCCCACGATCTTGCCCTTGAAGTGCGATTCGTACTTCTTGCCGAACTTCGTATCGATGCGCTGCAGGCCGCCCGGAATGAGCTTCGCGCCGGTGGCGTCGGTCATCAGGGTGTCCATGCCGCGGTACACCGCGACATCCACATCCGGGTCGTCTGTCAGGCTGTCGACATTCGTGAGTTCGATCAGCGCGCGGTTGAAGTTGTTCTGGCGGAGATAGACATCGGTGAAGTGATAACCAATGCCATCCGGACCGCGGAAGAAGCGCACGCACCCGAGCACGCGGAAGAGCTGGTTGTCGATGCCGGTGACCTTGCCGTCCGGGCTGGTGAAGTCGTTGGCGTCGACCTTGCCGTCGAGGTTGAGACCAAGACCGACCTTGCCGCCCGCTTCGTTGAACGGGAACGGCTCATCCTTATCCATCGGGAACTGGGCGGCGGATTCACGCGCGAGCTGTGTTTCGCCCACAGGTCCGAGATTCGGGAACAGAGCCTTGAAGCTTTCGCGCGGACCGATCGGATTCACACCTTGCGGACATTCGGCTTTGCCGTCCGGGGTTTGATGAATGGCCCAGTGGCCGCCCGACAATGCGTAAGCGATCGTGCGATCGCGAAGGCCCGATGCCGGGGTGTCTTGCGCGGCCGCGGGCAGCGCGATCGCACCGAGAGCCAACGCGCCTAAAGTCGCATGCAAAAGATGTTTCATGACCTTCTCCCTAAACCGGGGCTTATCGCGCGTTGTCGAAGAAATCGTCACGCACCAGAAGTGCGCTGAAGCCGTTACGGCGGCCGTTGTATTCACCGGTCCGGTTGCCGTTGATATCGCCGGGTTCCTTGTCGCCTTCGAAGGTGAACACCGGACGGGCGCGGAACGCCCACACGGAAATCGCACCCGCCTCACCCTTGGCGGCATGACGCCCCGTCTTCGGGTTGATCCACATCACGCTCCAGGACCGGCTGGTGCTCACAGCGTCGGCGGCCGCGGGGATGTAGGGCCAGCGGCGCAGGCAGCGTTCCACATTGCCGCCGCCGCATACCGCGAAGCGGTACACTTGCGGCGCGCCCGGATGATCGCACGCCAGTTGGTCCTTGGAATCGTCGCCGCACTGATAGGTATAGACCGTCTTGCCGTCCGGGCTCACGACCGATTCACCGACTTCGTTATTCGCGAAGCCGAAACCTTTGGGCAGCGGCGGAACGACTTGCATATACACGTTGTGCCAACCGGGCACGTCGCCGCCCTGCTGGCTCTGCGTGTCGACGTCCTTGGCGTAGGTGTAGACGGGCTTCTTGCGGAAGGCCCACTGCCGTACGCCGGG
>JADZAK010000135.1 GCA_020852595.1 Rhodospirillaceae bacterium | reverse complement strand
TGAAATGGGCGTCTTTGCCGACGACGGAGACGCCGATGGTGGGCGTCAGCGCGCGCGCCGGACCCGATAACACGCCTTGAATGCGGCCCGCATTTGTGAGCGTGCCGTTCACGACCTGAACGCCGACGGAGTTATTTCCGCCGATCTCGACGCTCCCCGTGTTGGCAACTGTCGAACCCGCGGCGGCGGCGATGCCGAAGCTGGCGTCACCGCGGGCAACGATGGCGCCGTCGTTGACGACCACAGCATTGGAGCCAACCTCGATCCCGTTCGCGCCAATTCCGTTGGCGGTGATCGTCCCGCCAGCTTCGACGGCCACACGTACGCCGTTGCCGCCAAAGATGCCGCCTGAGCCTTGGTAGTCCGTCGCGATGCGCCCGCTCGTGCGGATTGTCACGTTGTCCCCGGTCAGGATGCCGTAGGACACGAGGTCGTGCGTCAGGATGGTGCCGGTATTCGCGATGGCGCTGCCGTTCTCGGCCATGATGCCGAACGCGCACACGCCGAAGGTCGAGATCGTGCCCTCGTTGGAAACATTGCTCGAAGCCCCGACAGATATGCCGGGCAGCGAAAGCGGGCAGCGTCCCGTCACGCGGGTTGTCATGACGTTCCCAACGAGCGCATCCGGCCGGACGTGCACCGTCACGGATTCAGTGGAAATAAAGCCGTCGCCGTCCACGCCCGCACACTCGACGTCATTTCCGGTTTGGACGCAGGCGGCCCGCACCACGGCGGGCGCCAGAAGGAAATACCCCAAAGCCGCGACGCCGCTGAAAGCGGCGACGGGACTCAGAGGGCGCGAAAATCGATCTCGAACAGTCACAGCGCGGCAATCCATGCGTGGATCGCGGAGGCGGTTTCCCGCCAGCCGTCGTCAAGCATCAAGCAATGGCCCGACGGTTCTATGATTTTCAAGGCGGCGCCGTAGTGAGCCGCGATGAGGCGATCCTGGCCGCCCGGATGCAACGGGGAATCATCCTTGGCCCCCGACAAACACAGGATCGGACAGGAGAGCGCGGCGCGTTCAATCGTCACGCCGTCATGAAAACATTCATTCAAGAGCGCCGGACTCTCGGGACAGAGCTGCGCAAGATACCTCGTCATATCCGCCGCCGCCGCGCCCGCCATGAACCACTTGCGCGCGCGCGCCTCGTCAGGCGGTTGCACGGCGCGCGTGGCTTGAAACCGGGGCAAGGGGTGGTGGCCTCGCGTCACACCTGAAGGCGCGGCGGGCGCAAGCAGGATCAGGCCGCGCAGGGGAACCTGCGTCGCGGCTTTCATCGCGATGAGCGCGCCCAGACTGTGTCCCACCAGGATCGGAGCGGAGACTTTGTGCATCGCTTCGAGAACATCCTGCGTCATGACCTCGACACCGGCGCTCAAGAATGAACCGTCTTGCGGGAGTCCGCCGTGCCCGCGCAGATCGACCGCCGCGCCGGCGACGTTACGCTCGGCCAGGAAGGTTAAAGTTTGCGACCAGCACCAGGCGCCGTGAAAACCGCCGTGCACAAAAAGCGCCGGCGCCGGGGCATTGCCGGAAAAATGAAGTCGGCCATGGGAGAGCGCGGACGTCAAAGCGTGCAGACCTTTTTCGACCCGGCAATCATTTCAACAGGTTCGCCGCGTCCTGCCATTTTGAAGTGTTATACGGGCCCTGTCCCCGACGGGAAAGCGGCGTTCCCGCGCCAACCGGCGTCATCGCCGGGGTGGGAGGAGATTCCCAACAGCCGCGGAAAACCGCCGCGGGGTCATTGAGGCTAGAGGGCGACGGCGCGCCGGCGGCGCCGGCCGCGCAGAGGCGTGGGCGCTTCAGCCGTCTCCGTGGCAAGCACCGGCTCTTCGCTTTCGTCTTGCGTTTCCGCCGCGCGCTCTTCCGCTGTGGGCCAATAAAGCCGGAATTGCGTTTGGAAGGCTTTCCACCACTGCGGAATACCGACAGCCAGCGGTTCACCGAGCTGATGGCGTAATGCTTTGTCGCGCATCAGCGCGCGTGTGCTTTCCACCTTGTCCACACCAATATGATGCAGAATGGCTTTGACGACCTTGTCGTGCGGCGCCTTCATGCGGTCTACGCCGGAGCCGAGTTCGATCTTGCCCATGATGTAGAAAACAAGATCGGAGACGACGCGGTCTTGCCGTCCCGCGGCCGCATCCACTTGCGCGCCGACTTCGCCGAGAATTTCGCTGGCTTCCAGCGCGTTGTAGAGACCCCGCATGCGTGCACATTCCAGCGCAACGACGCCCGCGAAATAGTAATCGTCGATCGGATGCACCTCGAACAGGGCGCGGCGTTCGTCGAAATCGAGCGCGCATTCACTGAAGGCGCCGTCGAGAAGGCGGCTCCACGCGGGATAGGTCCGCACGGCCGCGGCATTCATTTCGTTCAGGAAGTAGGAAACCGCGAGCTGCGCCTCGACGCTGTTGTCGACGTCACCCGATCCAAGCAGGCGGCGCACGGGCAATGACAACCGCCAAGCCAGGCCCGCAAGGCCGCGCTTCTTGCGCGTTGGGATTGGCGCGAATGCTTGATCGGTGGCGGTCTCGGCCACAAAAAGTCCCCCGGCTTCGCCTAAATTCCTACCTGTCGCGGTGGTGCGATTCTGGGTAGCGATCGCGGCGTCTCGCGCGTTTCGGTTGCGTAAACAACTAAATCGCGAATTTACATTCGCATGATTCGGGCAACGGGTGAAGTGAAAGCTGTGTATTGCGATTTTAAATCAATGCGTTGGTTAAATAATCGCTTGCTTTGCCTACGCGGTTCAGTGGATGCATGAAGGGGGGGATGCGCTGCGTGCGGGTATAGCTATCGCGTATAAGATGGTGACCGACGGCGGGGGAGAAGATCGTTTGAAATGAGTGACTTCGACCTACAGTCGATGGACAAGGTCGTCGCTTTCGTGGGCGAGCCCGATGACCAGATCCGAAAGGAACTGCGTCAAATCCTCAATCATGCCGGCGTGAAACAAGTCAGCGCGCACGGCAACTTGGCGAATCTGTCAAAGTTGATTGCACAGGTTTCCCCGGACCTTTTGATCCTTACGGACGATCTGGATCCGGGCGTGTTCGATTTTATCCGTGATATCCGCCACAACAAGATCGGCACCAATCCCTTTGTGCTGATCACGACGCTTCTTGCCCCGAACCGTGTCGATGCGGTGAAGTTGGCGATGCAAGCCGGGACCGACGACATCATCATCAAGCCGGTGAAAGAAGAGCAGTTGCTGCAGCGCCTGAAGCGCGTGACCGTCAACCGCGCCGCGTTCGTGGTGACCAGCGACTATTTGGGACCGGACCGCCGCGCAAAAAACCGGCCGTCGGTCATTCGCCGCATCAACGTCCTCAACACGATGCTGGAAAAGGCCAGTGGGAAGGACGTCGACTCGAACAGTATTCGCGAGGCCGTCGAAGGCTCGATGAATGAGGTGCTGCAAGCACGGCTGGATTCCCACGGCTATCGCCTGGGTTTCATCTGCAACCTCATCCTGGACGCCTATCAAACCAACCAGGTTACCGAGGAGATCAAAGATAAACTGAAGGTCCTGGTCGACCTTCTCCGCGATGCGGCAAAAACCGCCGAGCGTCTGGAAGAACGCGAATTGGCGCTGCTTGGCGGGTCGCTTTCGCGCGATGTCAGTTCAATCGCCGAGCGTTATCTGGCGCCGACCCCCAAGGATATAGATCTCATCAAGAAGCTCTCGCGGGCCGTTGTTTCCGCGGTGAAGCCCCGCACGCCGCCTGACAAGCTGGACCAGGAAACACGTCAGGCGACCGAGACCTATCAACAGAGGGACCGGACAGGTTTCGGCGAAGCGAGCGAAATACACCGTAGTTCGGGGGATTCCCCGGTCGCGACGATGGAAGAACCAATCATCGAAATTCTTCCTTTGGCGAAGGGACAGTTTCTTTTCCGCCAGGGAGATCCGCCGACATCCGCGTATATTCTGAATAGCGGCGTCATCGGCATTTTCAAGGAAGCCGACGGGAAGCGTATACCGGTCGCGCGCGTGAAGAAGGGCGAGTTCTTCGGCGAGATGGCGATCATCGATAGCCGCCCGCGCCGTAATTCCGCAATGGCGCTGGAAGATTGCACGCTGTCGCTCGTCTCCAAGGAGATGATCGAGGAAAAACTCGCGGCGTCCGATCCGCTTGTGCGCACTGTTCTGCACATGCTCACCAATAGCCTGCGCACGGTGCACGACGCGTACGCGCCAAAGGGGCGCAGCATGTCCGACACGGTGCGTGAAATCCGCGAGCAGGCCCGGCATATCCGTTCGTATCTGGAAAATGCCGCCGAGGCGGCGATCCAAAAGGAAGGCGCGGACGTGGCGCAGAAGGTGGGTAAGCTCTCCGAGGAGTTGGCGAAGCTGATTGAAAGCGTGCCGGACCTGGACCGCAGGACCCCGGCCATTCCCAGCGAAAAGGACCTCGCGGGCTGACGGCCCGCGCCTTACAGCCCTTTCATATCGCTCACGGTCCCGAGACTTGCACGTCCGCGGGTGAACCCCTAACTTTTCGCCCGCACCTAAGCGAAGCGGGGAAAACGTATGACGGTGATGGTCGAAATCGATCAGCTTTCGAAGTCCTTTGGAGATTTCCGGGCGGTCGACGGTATTAGCCTGACGGTTTCAAAAGGTGAGGTGCTTGGATTCCTGGGGCCCAACGGCGCCGGTAAGACGACCACCATGCGCATGGTTGCCGGGTTTCTGACCCCGAGCGGCGGAACGGCCCGGGTGTGCGGACGCGATGTCGTGCAGGACCCGACCGGCGTGAAAAGCATGCTCGGTTACTTGCCGGAAGGCTCGCCGTCCTACGACGACATGACGGTGAGCGGCTTCCTGAAATTCATCGCTGAAATTCGCGGCTATGACGGGGCCGAGCGGAACGCGCGTGTTGAGAACGTCGTCGCCCGATTGGGGCTGGGCGATGTGGTCGACCGGCCCATCGATATTCTCTCGAAGGGTTACCGCCGCCGCGTCGGCCTCGCGCAGAGCATTCTCCACGATCCGCCGGTTCTGATCCTCGACGAGCCGACGGACGGCCTCGACCCCAATCAAAAACACCAGGTCCGCAGCCTTATCGCCGAAATGGCGGCAGAGAAGGCGATCATCGTCTCCACGCATATCCTGGAAGAAGTCGAAGCCGTGTGCACCCGCGCGGTGATTATCAGCGGCGGCCGCGTTCTGGCCGACGGCACCGCCAGTCAACTCCGCACCCGCCTGCCGGAAAGCCATGCGATTTGTGTGGTGTTGCCGCAGGCCGCGGCCGGCGCCGCGGCGTCTCACTTCAAGGCGCTGGCGTCCGTGGCGGCCGTGTTCGAGACACCGGCGGAAAACGGCAACGTAAAGCTTCGCATCACGCCGAAGGGCGAGACGGCCCTTGCCGCCGAGATTTCCGCCGCCGTCCGTCAAGAGGGCATTCCCGCGGTCGAGGTTTACCAGGATCGCAGCAGTCTGGACGACGTCTTCCGGCTTATCACGACCGGCGCCGCGCCGCGCGCAGCCGCCTGACCTCAGAGGTTCCGATGCGTAAAATTTGGATCATAGCCAAGCGCGAGCTGGCGGCCTATTTCGCCACGCCCGTCGCTTTCGTGTTTATCGCGATCTTCGTCGGCCTCACCGGCGCGTTCGCGTTCTACATCGGCGATTTCTTCGACCAGAACCAAGCCAGTCTTCAAAACTTCTTCAGCCACCATCCGTGGCTCTATGTTCTCCTGGTGCCCGCCGTGGCGATGCGGTTGTGGGCCGAGGAGCGTAAGTCGGGCACCATCGAGCAACTCCTGACCCTGCCGGTGACGACCACCCAGGCGGTTCTCGGGAAGTTCCTCGCCGCGTGGCTGTTCTGCGGGATCGCGCTGGCGCTGACCGTGCCCATGTGGATCACCGTGAACGTGCTCGGCAGTCCCGATAACGGCGTTATCGTGCTCAGCTATATCGGCAGCTTCATCGTGGCCGGCGCGTTCCTGTCGATCGGCATCTGCATGTCGGCCCTCACGCGCAATCAGATCGTCGCCTTTATCCTCGGCGCGGCGGTGTGCTTCCTGTTCACCATGAGCGGCCTCGACATGGTGCTGAATGCCTTCCGGGGCTGGGCGCCCGAAGCCGTCGTCGACACCATCGCTTCGTTTAGCTTCCTGACGCGTTTCGACGGAATGACCCGCGGCGTGGTCGCTGCCAGGGACTTCGTCTTTTTCTTCTCGCTGATGGCGTTCTGGCTGTTTGCCGCCATTCTTGCCGTTGATACGCGTAAGGGGGCCTAAGTCATGCAGCGCTTCGATTCACGCACTCTTGGCATCATCGGGATCGCCGCGGCGGCGGTCCTGTTCGTCGCGGTCAACGTCGTCGCGAACACCTGGCTGCGCAACCTTCGCCTGGATGTGACGGAGGGCGCGTCCTACAGCACCTCGGCGCAGGTGAAGCCGATGTTCGCGAGCATCAAGGAGCCCATCGTCGTGCGCGTCTACTTCTCGGAAGCGATCGGGCGCGCCAGCCCGCGCCACGCCGAATATTTCCAGCGCGTGCGCGATCTGCTTCAGCAGTACTCGGAACTTGCCAACGGCAAGATCAAGGTCGAGCTCTATAATCCCGAGCCGTTCTCCGATGTGGAAGACCGCGCGGTGGGCTTCGGTCTTCAGGCGGTGCCGCTGGGACAATTGGGCGAGGTGGGTTATTTCGGCCTGGCCGCGACGAACTCCACGGACGATCAGCAGGTGATCCCTTTCTTCAATCTCGAGCGGGCGCAGTTCCTGGAATACGATCTCGCGAAGCTCATCTACAGCCTGTCGGAGCCGGATCAGCCGAAGATCGGCCTCCTTTCGACGTTGCCGATCGAAGGCGCGCCGGCCATGCCGAACATGATGGGGATGCCGCAACAGCAGCAGCCGCGCCCTTGGGCCGTGCTCGGTCAGATCCGCGATACCTTCGCCATCGAAACCCTGACCCCGGACATCACTATAATCCCGGCGGATATCGATATCCTGATGTTGGTCCAGCCCGATGGGCTTTCGGACGCGGCGGCCTATGCCATCGATCAATTCATCCTGCGCGGCGGAAAGGCCATGGTCTTTGTCGATCCCAATGCGGAGTCCGCGGGCATGGGCGGCCCGCCCGGCGGCGGCGACAAACAAGGCATCGACAAGCTGCTCACGGCCTGGGGCGTACGCATGGTCGACGGACAAGTCGTGGGCGATATCGAAGCGGCCGCACGCGTCGGGATCCAGGCTGAAGGACGGCCTGTCGCCGCCGATTACGTGGCATGGCTCCAACTTCGCGCCGGGCATTTCGATACCAGCGACGCGATCACCGGCGATCTCCAGCAGATCAACCTCGGCACCTCCGGTGTGCTTGAAAAAGTGGAAGGGGCGACGACCACCGTCACGCCGTTGATTTCCACCGGCCCGCAGTCGATGCGCATGCCCGCCGATAAGTTCCTGGGGCTGCCGGACGTGGTGACCTTGTTCCGCGACTTCAAGCCGCAGAACAAAGCCGAAATCCTCGCGGCCCGCATCTCGGGTCCGGCGAAAAGCGCGTTCGCCGAAGCGCCCAAAGCCGAAGGCGTTCCAGCGACGCCGCACCTTAGCGAATCGAAGCAACCGATTCAGGTCGTGGTCGTGGCCGACACCGATATCCTCGCTGACCGCTTCTGGACGCAGAGCAGTTCGTTCCTCGGCGAGCAGGTCGTCGTCCCGACCGCGGACAATGCGAACTTCACCATCAACGCGCTCGAAAATCTGACGGGTTCTCCGGCGCTGTCGGCCTTGCGGGGCCGCGGTGTGAAAAGCCGTCCGTTCGAGCTCCTGGAGTCCATCCGCCGCGACGCGGAGATGCAATACCGGCAGACGGAGCAATCGCTCACCGGGCGCCTCGAAGAACTGCAAAAGAAGGTCAGCGCCATGCAAGTCCGCGAGGACGGGCAGGGGCAGGCCATCTTAAGCGATGAAGACCAGCGCACCATCGAAAGCTATCGCGGCGACATCCTCGCGACCCGCCGTGAACTCCGTGAAGTGCAGCGCGCTCTGCGCGAGGATATCGACCGGCTGCAAGGCATTTTGACTTTCGTGAATATCGCCGTGGTGCCCATTCTGTTCGGTCTGGGGCTGATCGTCTTCGCGGCCGTGCGGCGGCGCCGCCGCCGGTCGGCGGCGGCTTAGGGAGTGGCGAACATGAGACAGAAAACGGTCTTCGCTCTCGCCGGTGCAGCGGCTGCCGGCGCGGTTCTCGCCATCGCGGCGGTTGTCACCCAGCCGCGCGTTGAAACGTCGGCAGGCAATGGAGCGCTCGTGTTTCCCGGCTTGACGGAGAAACTTCAGGACAACTTGAAGTCCGTCGTCATTCGCCACGCCGGCGGGACCATCTCGCTCGACCGCGACGGCAATACGTTCCGCTACCGGGAACGCGCGAACTATCCGGCCGATCCGCAGAAAGTCGTCGACCTTGTTGTCGATATCGCGCGGTTGACGAGGCTCGAGAGCAAAACCAATCAGCCCGACCGCTATGGACGCCTCGACCTCCAAGACCCCACGGAAAAAGGTTCGAACGCCAAGCAGGTGACGTTGCTGGATGCCGGCGGCAAGGAAATGGCGACCCTCATTGTCGGTAAGCGGAAATATACGCTCGGCGGAAAAGAGGGCGGCACCTACATCCGTCTGCCGGGCGATGCGCAGACCTGGCTTGCCCTCGGCGAGGTCAACCCGGGTGTTGCCCCGCGCGATTGGCTCGCGAAGGATATCGTCGATGTCCCGGACGCCGCGATTAAACGCGTGACTGTCACCACCCCCAAGGGTGAACGGGTGATTGCGAGCCGCGGCGCGGACGAGAAGTTCGCCATCGAAAATCTTCCGCGCAACGTCTCGCTGGAAAGCGATTTCACGGCCGAGGAATACGGCCGGATCTTGGCGGGCCTTCAGGCCGACGACATCGCGCCGGCCGCGCAAGTCCCATTCCCGAAGGACAAAACCTATACCGCGGTCGTCGACACCGTGGAGGGATCGACCATCACGGTCGAGATGACCGAGGTGGACGACAAGAGCTGGATCAAAGTCTCGGCTACTCCCGCGCCCGGCCTCGCGGCCGAAAGCAGCGCGGCGCAAGCGATGGCGGGCCTCAAAGCGCGCGGTGAAGGACGAGTCTTCCAGGTCCCCGCGTACAAGGTGGCGATCATGAAACGCACGCTCGCGGATTTGCGGAGCAAGCCGGGACAAGCCGGCTGATTGCGATTTAGCGCCGCTGGATTTCCCCCTTTAACTGGGGCACCATCGCGCCGGGAATGGGGAGATCGGGCGATGGGTAAATTTGCGTTGCTCCAGGCCGTGTACGCGGTCACTGGAATCATGTTCTTTGTGCGCGATCTGATGGTCGAGCGGACTCCGATGGACAAGGCGATGATCAACGCCTTCATCTGGCCCTATGCTCAATTCCAGGTCATGAAGGTCACCATCATGACGTGGATCGATTCCGCACTTGCGATGATCCAATAGTCAGCCGCGTTCGCGGGCTTTTTTCCATTTCTCGTAGGCTTGGTGAAGGCGTTCGCGCCTGAGCCGGCAGCCTTTGCAAGGCAAGGCCAAAGCAAGGCCGGCGATGCCCGCGACGATGGCGGCGCAGACCGTGAGAAAGACCGTCACGGCGGCGGCGCATCGGTGGAAACGGGCGGCATGGCTTTGCGGCGCTCGGCCTCGGCGCGCACCGCGGCCATGATCTTCTCGATTTGCGCGGCGCCGACGTCGCCTTCCAGGCTGATGAAGTCGGCGCCCTGAATCTTGATCGTCGGGCCATGCAGGCAATTGTTCATGCAGGGCCCGCGCGTCACCGATGCGGGAAGACGTTCCTCCATGATGAGGCGTTCCAGCAGGTCCGCGACGCCCCGGCTGCCGCGCCCGCCGCAGGACGGGAGCTTGTCGGTGTTCAGCCGTTTATTGATGCAGATCCGCACCGTGAACAGGGGCTTGGGGACGGGGATCCAGTCAGCGTCGATCATGGATCACCGTTAGTCCAAAGCCAGGCCGGCTTCAATGATGCGCTGGGTTTCGCTCCAGAGGCCGTAATTCGCCAGCTCGGCCACGGGGACCCATTTGGCGTCGACGGCGTCGTCGCCCGCGCGCGGCTCGCCGCCGCCCCAGTCGGCCCGGAAGTCGACCAGTGTCCAATGTCCCGTCACGGCGCCGGCGGACCGGGCAATGCCGTCGACCACGTCGAGCAGCCGGAGATTCGTCACGGTGATGCCCGTTTCCTCCATGACCTCGCGCGCGGCGGTCTCGCGGATGGTTTCGCCCCATTCCTGGCGTCCGCCCGGAATACTCCATTCGCCCATGCGCGGCGGTCTGCCGCGGCGGATCAAGAGGACTTCAAGTCCGCCAGGCGTGCGTTTGACGACGATCGCGCCGATGCCGATGGAGGGGCGTTGGCGTTCGCCGCTTGGGACAGGGGGGGCAGTCATGCGATGATGATGGCATGAACACGCCTCAGGCTCCAACGTCTCCGCCGCATGACGGCCGCCACCCCGTCGTTTCCCGCTTGCGGAACTACTTCCTGGCGGGCGTCCTTATAACCGCGCCGATCGCCATCACCCTCTATGTGACCTGGTCGCTGGTCGACTACATCGACGCGGCCGTCACCGGTTTGCTGCCCGCGGCGATCAATCCGCGGACCTACCTCGATGTCCCCGGCGTGGGCATCGTCATCCTCGTCATATTCCTGACCCTGATCGGTTTCGTGACTGCCAACTACCTCGGCCGCATGGCGGTGCGGATGGGCGAGGGCATCCTGAACCACATGCCGGTCATTCGCAGCTTCTATAGCGCGGTGAAACAGATCTTCGAGACGGTGCTGTCGAAGCAGACGCAGTCGTTTCGCGAGGTCGTGATGGTGGAGTATCCGCGCAAGGAGATGTGGGCGCTTGGCTTTGTGATCGGCCGTGCGCCGCCGGAAATCCAAAGTGGGACGGAGGAGGAGATCTACAGCGTCTTCATCCCCACCATGTCCTTTACCTCGGGCTATCTGGTCTTCGTTCCGCGCAAGGACATGACGAAGGTGGATATGACCATCGAGGAAGCGCTGAAGATGATCGTTTCGGGCGGCATCGTCGTGCCGCCGTCGAAGAACGTCAGCCGGACCTGAGGGTCCGCACCGCTTCGTCCTGCTGGAAAAGATAAAGGAGCGTGCGCAGCGCCTGGCCGCGCGGGGTCTCGAGGTCGGGATCGCGGGCGATAGTGAGTTTCGCGTCGTCGCGGGCGGCCGCCAACAGATCGCCGTGCACCATGATGTCGGCCAGCCTGAAATCGGGCAGGCCGCTCTGGCGCGTCCCCAGGACCTCACCGCCACCGCGCAACTTCAGGTCTTCCTCGGCGATCACAAAGCCGTCTTCGGTGTCGCGTAGCGTTGAAAGGCGCGCCTTGGCGGTTTCCGTCAACGGCCCGGCGTAAAGCAGCAGGCACGTTCCCGGCTTTCCACCGCGTCCCACGCGCCCACGCAACTGATGAAGCTGCGCCAAGCCAAAGCGTTCGGCGTGTTCAATCACGATAATCGTCGCATCCGGTACGTCCACGCCGACTTCGATCACGGTCGTCGCGACCAGGATTTGGCAGCCGGTGTTCTTCGCCGCGAACCGTTCCATGGCGGCGTCTTTGTCGGCGGCTTTTATCTGGCCGTGGAGGAGCGCGACTTTGGCGCCGAAGCGCTCTTTAAGATGCACGAATCTGTCTTCCGCCGCCGCGAGGTCGCTGGTCTCGGAGCCCTCGACAAGCGGGCAGACCCAATAGACTTTCGCGCCGCTCCCGATCGCCCGGGAGACGCCGCCGGCGATTTCATCCAGGCGCTCGAGGTTGATGAGCCTTGTGTCGACGGGCGCGCGCCCGGGCGGCTTTTCATCGAGGCGTGAAACGGCCATGTCGCCGTAGGTCGTCAGCGCCAGGGTGCGCGGAATCGGCGTCGCCGTCATGACCAGCACGTCGGTCCCATTGCCCTTGTCGGCGAGATCGAGGCGCTGATGAACGCCAAACCGGTGCTGTTCGTCGATCACCGCCAGCGCGAGATCGTGAAATTCCACGTCCTTTTGAAACAGGGCATGCGTGCCGACGACGATATGCACGGCGCCCCTGGCGATGTCCGCCAGGATCTCCGCGCGCGCCGCGCCTTTGCTTCGCCCCGTGAGGACTTCGAGACGAAGGCCGAGTGTCTCCGCATAGGGCCGCAACGTCTCTCCGTGCTGCTGCGCCAGGATTTCCGTGGGCGCCATCAGGGCGGCTTGCCCGCCGGCCTCGACGGCGCCTAGCATCGCCATCAGCGCGACAACGGTCTTGCCGCTGCCGACATCGCCCTGCAGCAAGCGCAGCATACGGTTCTCGCCGGCCATGTCGGCGTAGATTTCCTCCAGCGTGCGGCGCTGGGCGCCCGTCAGCCGATATGGCATCGCCGCCTCGGCTTTCTTGCGAAGCGCGCCGTCGCCGATCGACGTCCTGCCGCGCCGCGTGCGGCTCTTGAGACGTACGAGCGCCAGGGCGAGCTGGTTCGACAAGAGTTCATCGTAGGCGAGGCGCTGCCGCGCGAGGGTGGTCGGGGACAGGTCCGCTTCGGACGCGGGTGCATGGGCGGCCGAGAGCGCGGCTTTCCACGACGGCCAGCCGTTGCGTTGCTGATAGGCGGGATCGAGCCATTCCGGCAGCTCCGGCGCCAAAGCGACCGCCGCGCGAATGGATTTATCGAGCACCTTGGACGACAGGCCCTCGGTCAACGGATAGACGGGCTCCACGCGTTTTATGTCTTCGATCTGGTGCAACGGCGCGATGTGATCCGGGTGGGTCATCTGCCGCTTGCCGTCGAAGAGTTCGATCTTGCCGCTGACCACGCGCTTCTCGCCCGCCGGCAGCATGCGCATGAGATAGTCTTCCTGGGCGTGGAAGAAGACGAGGGCGATCTTCCCGGTCTCGTCGCCGCAGGTGATGCGGTAGGGGATGCGCTTGTTGCGCGGGGGCGAGGGCGCGTGCGCCAGAACATCGACAACCAATGTCGCGATCTTGCCCGGCGGCGCGTCGCCGACCTTGGGCGAGAAGCGGCGGTCGATCAGGCCCGACGGTAAATGCCAGAGCAGGTTCACGACCTTGTCGCCGGCGATCTTCTCCACCAGCTGCCCAAGGCGCGGCCCGATGCCCGGCAAGGTGGTGGCCTTGGCGAACAGCGGAAACAGGATCTGGGGACGGAGAAGGGCCATGGACTCCAGGCTGACAAGTCGGACGTGACCCGTTATACCGGAAGCACCCCACAGGAGGTCAATTTTGGCCGTCCTGCGGGACTCTATTGTTTTGGACCCATGGAACCAGACCGTCCGACCGATCCCAGGCGCAAGCGCCTCCTTTTCCGGGCCACGCACCGGGGCACCAAGGAAGCCGACGTCATTATTGGGGGATTCTTCGAAGAGAACGCCGCCCGCCTGCCCGACGAGCGCCTGACGGAAGCCGAGGAATTCCTCGAACTGTCCGACCTCGATCTCATGGACTGGATCATGGGGCGCAAACCGATCCCGGCGCGTTGGAACGGCTCGCTCCTGGACGATGTGCTGGCCTGGGACAAGAAGAGGCAAGGCGGTTAGCGGATGGAAGGCTTTCTTGCCAAGGTGGACGCCCGGATCCTGTCCGGCATCCCGGAAGGTTACGACGCGCTTGTGCTGGCCGGACGCGCCCGCGGCGCTTTCCGCGATTCCACGCTGCACGTCGCGCGGGACGAACTGCGCCTGGCCGCGCTCGCCGAGGCGGTCGCCTACTTCGCGCCCGATATCGAGATCATCGCCGTCCCGGCGTGGGACTGTCTTCCCTACGACCGCGTTTCGCCGCACTCGGATGTGGTCGCCCGGCGTATCGACGCGCTGACCCGCCTGACGTCGCCGCCCGGCCAGGGACAATGCCGTCTTGTCATCACCACGGTCAGTGCGATCCTGCAGCGCGTTCCGAAAGTCGAAACGCTGAAGGATGCGGCGCTCGAGTTGAAGGTGCGAACGACACTCGATCGTAAAGCCTTCGACGCCTTCCTCGCGGCCAATGGCTATTCGCGCGCCGAGCAGGTGATGGAAGCCGGCGAGTTCGCCATACGCGGCGGGCTCATCGATCTCTATCCGCCCGGGGCGCCTGAACCCGTGCGCATCGATCTTTTCGGCGACGATGTCGAGACCATCCGCACCTTCGATCCCGTCAGCCAGCGCACGACCGGCACGCGCGCCGGCATCTCGCTCAAACCCATGAGCGAAACGGTGCTGACGCCGGAGTCCATCGCGCGGTTCCGCACCAAGTACCGTGAATTGTTCGGCGCGGCGGCGGACAATGACGCGCTGTATGAATCGGTCTCCCAGGGCCGGAAATTCCTCGGCCAGGAGCATTGGCTGCCGTTGTTCCACGACGGCCTCGGGACAATTCTCGATTACCTGCCGAATGCGAGCATCAGTCTCGATCAGGACATCGAGGAATCCGTCACGGTGCGTTTCGAGACGATCCGCGACTATTACGAGGCGCGGCGCATCGTCGACAAAGCGAGCGCGGGCAAGAAGGAACTCTCGATCGAAGAGGGCATCGTCTATCACCCGGTGCCGCCGGAGACGATGTTCCTCGACGAAGCCGATTGGATGACCCTGCTGCGTGGCCGGCAAGTGGCGGCGTTCCGCTCCTATGCGGCCGCGGATGTGGGCGGCGGCGAGGATGCCGGCGGACGCCTGGGCCGCGATTTCGCCGATGTGCGCGCGCGTCCCAACGAGAATATCTACGAAGCCTTCGTGGCCCATGTGAAGGCGCAGCAGGGCGAGAACCGCAAGGTCGTTCTGGCCACCGCCAGCGCGGGCTCCAAGCTCCGCATCGCCGGTCTCTTGCGCGATCATGGGCAGGAAAGGATTCTGCCCGTCGATACGTGGCAGGACGCTTTGGCCGCCGATCCGTCGCTGCTGGTTGTGACGGCGATCCCCCTGGAACGCGGCTTCACGACCAAGGATATCGCGCTGACGACCGAGCAGGATCTGCTTGGCGACCGCCTGGTGCGTACGGCCCGCAAGAAACGCCGCGCGGACGCCTTCATCGCCGACGCCTCGCAAATCAGCGAAGGCGACCTCATTGTCCACGTCGAACATGGGATCGGCCGCTACGAAGGCCTCGAGACCCTGACCGTCGGCGGCGCGCCGCACGACTGCTTGCGCATCACCTACTCCGGCAACGACCGCTTGTATGTGCCCGTCGAGAATATCGACGTGCTCTCGCGCTTCGGCTCGGAGCAGGCCGGCGTTCAGCTCGACAAGTTAGGCGGCGCGGCCTGGCAGGCCCGCAAGGCCAAGCTCAAGCAGCGCATCCGCGACATGGCCGAGCAGCTCATCAAGATCGCCGCCGACCGCCAGGTCAAGGAAGCGCCGGTCGTCGCGCCGGCCGAAGGCCTGTTCGAGGAGTTCTGCGCGCGTTTCCCCTATGCCGAAACCGACGACCAGATCAAAGCCATCTCCGATACCATCGACGACCTGGGCAAGGGGCGTCCGATGGACCGCCTGGTATGCGGCGACGTCGGGTTCGGCAAAACGGAAGTCGCGCTGCGCGCCGCCTTTGTCGCGGCCATGAGCGGCATGCAGGTCGCCGTCGTCGTGCCGACGACCCTTCTTGCGCGTCAGCACGCGCGCGGGTTCACCGAACGCTTCAAGGGTTTTCCGCTGCGCATTGCGCAGCTCTCGCGCCTGGTCGCGGCAAAAGACGCCGCGGCGGTCAAAGAGGGGCTGGCCAACGGAACGATCGACGTTGTCATCGGCACCCATGCGCTGCTGGCAAAGAGCATCGCGTTCAAGGATCTGGGGCTTCTCATCGTCGACGAGGAGCAGCATTTCGGGGTCGCGCACAAGGAACGCCTCAAGCAGCTGCGGGCCGAAGTGCATGTGCTGACACTTACAGCAACGCCAATTCCACGCACCCTGCAGATGGCCTTGAGCGGTGTGCGCGAGATGAGCTTGATCGCGACGCCGCCGGTCGACCGTCTCGCGGTGCGCACCTTCGTATTGCCGTTCGACCCCGTGGTCGTTCGCGAGGCGATCCTGCGCGAACGTTTCCGCGGCGGCCAGTGCTTCTATGTCTGCCCGCGTGTCGCCGACATCGACGGCGTGGCGGAACGCTTACGCAAACTCGTGCCCGAAGTGAAATACGCGGTCGCGCATGGTCAGATGAGCCCGACGGCGCTGGAGGACGTCATGACGTCGTTCAGTGAAGGCAAGTTCGATATCCTGCTGGCGACCAATATCATCGAGTCCGGCCTCGATATGCCGCAGGTCAATACCATCCTCATCCACCGGGCCGACATGTTCGGCCTCTCGGCGCTCTATCAGTTGCGCGGACGTGTCGGGCGCGGCAAGGCGCGCGGCTACGCCTATCTGACCCTGCCGCCGGACCGAAAGCCGACCGCGACGGCGCAAAAGCGCCTGGACGTCATGCAGACCCTCGACAGCCTTGGCGCGGGTTTCTCGCTGGCCAGTTACGATCTCGACATCCGCGGCGCGGGCAATCTTCTGGGCGACGAGCAGTCGGGCCATATCAAGGAAGTGGGGGTCGAACTTTACCAGCACCTTCTCGAAGAGGCCGTTGCCGCCGCGCGGGCCGGCGAGGACGAAGACGCCGCGCCGGTGTCCGAGGAATGGTCGCCGCAGATCAACACGGGCGCGCCGGTGCTTATCCCGGACACCTACGTCAAGGACCTCGGTATCCGCCTTTCGCTCTACCGCCGTATCGGCGACCTCGCGGACCGCGACGAAATCGACGGCTTCGCGGCCGAACTCATCGACCGCTTTGGCCCGTTGCCGCCGGAAGTCGAGAACCTGCTCGACGTCGTCGGCATCAAGGCGCTGTGCCGCAAGGCCAACGTGGAAAAGGTCGATGCGGGCCCGAAGGGCGCCGTCGTGTCGCTCAAGAATAATACGTTCCCGAACGCCAAAGGCCTTGTGGATTTCATCGCCGAGCAGGCGGGCACGGTAAAGCTGCGCCCGGATCAGAAGATCGTCTTCATCCGTCCTTGGGAAACCCCAAGCGCGCGGATCAAGGGACTGCAGACCGTCCTTGGACGTATGGCGAAGTTGGCGGAAAAAGCCGCTTAAGCGCTGGCGAGGCGGCGGGCGAGGGTGGGTCCAGGGGTCTGGCTTTTGACCTTGGCGAGCTCGGCCTGTTCCTTTTCGAGGAAGCGCATGGCGATGCGAACGCGGTCGCGGTCCTCGGGGCTCGCGAAGACGACATTGAAGACCCGCACATGAGGAATGACTGTCGGATCGTGAGCGATCATCTCGACGGCGTAAGCGGCCTTACACGACTTCGCGACCACGGCTTCGAACTTTGAGGTATTCACCAGAACCTTGAAAGCATGATCACACGGCTCGGACATCGCATTTACCTTCGCTGAACGACTAGGCGAAAGGTCAGAATGGTTTGGTGTTGGTTAAAAAAGGGTTAACGGCGCGGCGCGATTGAAAATATATTGTTAAAACAATGACTTGTTTCACAATTATCATCTAAATAATTAGGTTGCGGGGAGCTCAGGCGAAAAGATTTAGCCGCTGCTCTGCATGGCGGGGCGCTCGGCATCCTGGGCCACGGCCATGTCGATCATGCGTATGAGGATCTCAGGCTCCTGCGCGCCCGCGATGGCCCGGCCTTCGTTGAAGATGAAGCACGGAACGCCGGTGATGCCGAGGCGGTGCATCCGCGCATTTTCCGTATAGACGGCATTGAGGTCGCTGTCGCCCGAGAGATGCGCATGCGCCATGTGGCGCTCGATACCGATCTGCTCGGCGAGGCGGATCAGCACCTCGACGTTGCCGAGATCCAAGCCTTGCTCGAAGAACGCGCTGAACAGCAATTCGACCGCCTCGGTCTGCCGCCCGAGCGTGTGGGCAAGGCGTACAAGGCGATGCGAATTCGCCGAGTTCGGAACGCGCTTGATCTTGTCGAGCGCGAAATCGATGCCTTCGGCCTTGCCCGTGTAAACCAGCGCCTCGGCGATCCGGTCATACTGGTGGCTGCCGCCGAACTTGCGTTCCAGATATTCGCGCCGGTCCACACCTTGCGGCGGCAAATCCGGATTGAGCAGAAACGAGCGGTAACGCACCTCGGGCTTGAGGTGGGGGCGGGCCTTGAGCGCACGGTCGAACCGGCGCTTGCCGACGAAGCACCAGGGGCAGACCGTGTCGAAGACGATATCGATGCGCATGGCGCTATCTTAGGCCCCCCGGCGGCCCGCCGCTAGGTGCGGACCCACACCTGATAGCGGCCCGCGCCGGCGCCCGCCGCCTTCCTGAGCCGGTCGATGATCGGCGCCTCCAGGGCGGTTCCTGTGCGCAGCAGCAGCGTTCCATGAACGTCGCGGATATCGCGC
Organism: Rhodospirillaceae bacterium; assembly: GCA_020852595.1. Classification (GTDB taxonomy): domain Bacteria; phylum Pseudomonadota; class Alphaproteobacteria; order Rhodospirillales; family Rhodospirillaceae; genus SHVO01. The sequence goes on along the minus strand of JADZAK010000135.1, from coordinate 36,718 downwards.
GCAAGGATCAAGCCCGGCTGAACGTCGTTCAGGCCGCACATGCGTACGCCCGCCGGCCGCCGTCCGTGCGCCTGCACATGCCCGAACGGCGAACGGCCGGAAGCCCCCGCCATGGTCGCCGGCGTGTGGGAAACGATGGGCTGTGACGGCGCGGGCGGCGGAACGACGCACGGCACCGACGCATAGTGGCCGATGTCCTGCAAATTCCAGGTGCGAGCGACGGCCGCACCGATCGTGCGGGCCAGTTTATCCAAGGAAAGCGGAGCGGCCGCGAAGCCGTTGACGTCAAGCTCCACGGCGCATTTGACGGCGGCCTCTTCGGCGCGGGCGGTGAAAATCACAAAATTGGTGCGCGGATCGACATTCGGCAGCGCCCGGCAGCGGATCATGCGCAGAAGTTCCAGCCCGCCCACGGGCAACATATCCCAATCGGCGACGATGCATTCGACGTCAGTGTCCGGCTGCGCAAGGATCTCGGCCGCCTTTTCGACGCTCATGGTCTGGCGGACCTTGCGCGCCCGGCCGATCAGCGCGGTGTGCGCCATTTCGCGCGACATCGGCTTGTCGTCGACGATGAGAAAACCGACGCGGGAAAGATTGACGTCGGCGTGAGGGCCGTGGGCGGCGATCATGGTCGAGCTCTCTCCACTGGTTGAGCCAATGGTTGAAAAACGCCCCCCGTCCGCCCGTCAGCGCGGCGTTCGGCGTGCAGGGAGAAGATTCAACGTATTGGAGTGAAGTTTGGTTCCGCGCGCAAAGAGGCAAAACCGCGCGATTTCGCGGGGTTTATGCCCCGTTCGGATTGTCGCCGATCCATAGGAACCGGACCGTGCCGCGCACCCGGTCGATTAAACTCGCCCGAAGTTCCGTCCCGGTGGCAAGCAGGAGCCGGCCGTCCTGGTCGCGCAGGTCTTTCGCGAGGATCGCGCCGGGCTGTATGGCATCGATCCCGCAGATACGGACATTCCTGAGCGGCGTTTCCGCGGGTTTGCGCGCCTGTTGCGCCGGAGCGGCGGCTTTCGGCGCCGGTGTATCGTTCGAGAGCGGCGTTGGAATGACGGGCGCCACGGTTGCGTAGTGCATCGGTTGATGCAGCGTCCACGTACGCCGCAGCGCGCTTGCGATCGTCTTCACCAGCTTTTCGATCGAGAGCGGCGCGACGGCGAATCCGTTGACGTCGAGATCGATCGCGCACTTCACCGCCGAGGTGTCGGCGCGCGCGGTCAAGATCACGTAGCCGACACGCGGCGAAACGCTCGGGATCAGGCGCCCGCGCACCATGCGCAGAAGATCGAGCCCTCCGAGGGGTGTCATATCCCAGTCGGAAATGATGCAGTTGATGTCGTGTCCGTAGTGGCGAAGGACCTCGACTCCCTTGTCGATGGTCGTGGCGTCGCGCAGCGCGCGGCTGCGCCCCCGCAAGGCCGCATGAACCATCTCGCGGAAGAAGGGCTTATCGTCCACGACCAGGAAGCTGATCTTGGAGAAGTCGAGTTCACCGGAAGAACCTGGCGCGAAGGTCATGACCACCAGTTGAGACAGACGGCAGTTGTCGCAAAACGGTTCGCTACATTATTGATTGAAAAATTCCCCGTGCAGCGATGACTAACAATACACACCGTCCCTGACAGACGCTACCGAGGGTGGCGTAACCACAACCCTGTGGATAAAACAAGTTTTGAGACAAAAATAACTTTAGGTGGAACCCTTTACGGCCCATTTCCTCCCGGCCGGCGGGTGAGAAGCCCGCGAGAAAAATTTGGCGGGCCGGCCATGCCGGGACTAGGCCCGTGGAGGTTCCGACCGCGGAATCACCGCGCCGGCACGCCGTCTCACCGCCAGCCATTCTTCAACGGTGCCCAGAATTCGCTTTTCGGTTCCGTCCGGGCGCCCGGCGGCCAGCCATAGACTCGCGACGGCCCCAAAGTAGGTGAGGGCGCCCGCCGCGGCGAGGGTCATCTTCTGCAGGAGGCCTTGCGCGAGGGTCTCTTCGTCGGGCCAGGCGCGATCGATGAACAGCACCACCGCGGCCATCGCGCACAATGCAAGGCCCGGACGCCACAGGGCGCCGACGATGTCCTTTGCGGCCACGGTGAGTTGACGCTTGATCAGCCAGAAATGCATGACGAGCCCGACGGCCGCGCTGAGCACGAGGGCCCAGGCCGCGCCGACGGGCCCCATGAAATGAACGCCGCCAATCAGCGCCGGCGGAAGCACAAGCACGCTCGGCAGGCCGCGCCAGGTAATGAGATCCGGACGGCCGATGGCGAGATAGATCGCCTGGCCGTTTGCCACGGGAAGATTCAGGAAGCCGTAGAGACTGAGAACCTGAATCAGCGGAACGGCCGGCATCCACGGCGCCCCGAGGAAAATGCGCACGATATGTTCGGCGACCAGCCCGACGCCGACGGCCAGCGGCGCGCCGAGAAAGAACATGATGCCCAGCGATGCGACAAAACCGGCCGCGAGACGCGCCGGGTTGCCTTGCATCTTGGCGAAGCCGGGGAACAACGCGCGCGAGATGGGCCAGATCAGTTCGGTCGTCGCCAGGTTGGAGATCTCGTAGGCTACCGAGTAGTGGCCGAGCGCGCTCGCGCTCGACATCTTGCCCACCACGAAGGTGTCCATGCGCTGACGGATCAGCACGATGAGATTGTTCACCAGCAGCCATTTCGAAAAATGCAGAAACAGTGTCGCGCCCTTCAAGGAGAGACGGGGGCGGTAAGGGTGCATTGTGTAGCTGAGGATGAGGTTGACGGCCTTGCCCGTGAGAATGCCGGCCACGAGCGCGCGATAGTCGCGCCAATACCAGGCAAGCGCGAGGGTCACGACAAAAGCGGCGAGCTTGCTGACGACAAGGAGGCGGAATTCGCGCTCGAACCGCAGTTCCATGCGGAACTCGACGATGCCGATATTCTGGAATCCGCTCATGAGAGCGATCGCGGCGAGCCACATGACGACCATGGCCAAACGCGGGTCGTCATAAAAACCGGCCAGCGGATAGGCGGCGGCGACGAACAGAAGCGCGGTCAACACACCGCGTACGATCGAAAGAGTCCAGGCCGTATCGTATTGGGAGCGGTCGGCGGACTGTTTTTGGATGAGCGCCAGGTCGAAGCCGAGTTCGAGCAATGTCTCGAGAACCGCGAGCATGGTGGTCGCCAGGGCGACCAGGCCGAAATCCTCCGGAACCAGGAGACGCGCGAGGATGACCGTGCTGACGAGGCCGATGATGCGCACGGCCAATCGTTGCAGGACGATCCAAGTGGCGCCGGTGGCGATCCTGTGACCGAGCCCTGACATTCAAGACCCCTGGGGAGGAGGAATTCCGAGCGACACCCCGGCCGCCCCTTCAACGGCTCTACAACGTGGCGACGGGCGCTTGGTTCCCGCGGGACGCGCGAGGGTGGTGACGCGGCTTTAGCCGCCGGAGGGCGCGGCTTAGCCGCCGGAGGGAAGATTCTCGCGCGCGGGCAGGCGGTCGAGTTCGGCGCGCGCTTCCGCCGCCTCGATGCTGTCGCGCGGACATTCACGTTGCGCGGCCTGATATTGCTCGCGCGCGCCGTTACCGTTCGCTTTGATGACGCGCATCGCGCCAAGGAACAGCGCGCGCTCACAGCGCGCCGTCTTTGAGCGCAGCGCCTGCGGATCCTCCGCCGGCACGTCTTCGGAATCGGCGAGAAGGGCGCGCGTCATCGCGCCTTCATTCCCGCCGAGCGCGGCGGAAAGGAGATCGCGGTCCACATAGATTCCCGCACGCATGCCGGACTTCACGTACCAAAGCGCGGCGAGGCTGTCGTCGGGCGCTTCTTTCAGCGCGCGCCCAAAAGATTCCGATGCGCCGAGCCAGTTGCCGGAGAGGTACATGGCCATGCCCTGTCCCAGATCCGACGTGTTCGACTGGCCGGGGATGGAACGCAGACGCTGATAGCGCACGGCCGCTTCGTCGAACTGGCCGGCGAGGAGCTTGAGATAGGCGGTGCGGCGCATCGGCGTGACCGCGTCGGGCGTCAGACGCTCGACACCTTCGAGGTCGGCGATTGCCGCGTCGTACCGGCCGAGCCGCTGCTTGAACACCCCGCGCAAAAGCTGGCCGCGCCAGTTGTCGGGCTTCAGTTCCAGGGCGCGGTCGAGATCGGTGATGGCTTCGGCGTAGTGGGTGAGGCTGCCGCGGGCGGACGCCCGGCGCGTGTAGTCGATCTCGTCGATGGATCCGAAGGCGATAACGCGGTCGAGCTTTTCGATGGCTTCCTCATAGCGGCCTTCATCGATCAGCGCCTGCGCCTCATTTGAAAGGGCGCGGGCCTGCAAGTAATCGGAGACTTTCGGTGAGGAGGTGCTGCAAGCGGAGACAACGCAAAAAAGCGCCACAAGCAGATAGCGCGAACGAAAGGCCAACAGCCGTGTCTCCATGCAAGGACAAATTCAGGACGGCGACATCTTAAAGAGTCGCCGTTCTGAATTCTAACCTGAAACCGGGTTGCCCAAGAGGCTTCGGCGCACGTTCAGGTAACGGGAGGGCGTCCCGCTATTTTACATAGTCGGATATATATTCGCGGATGACGGTGTCCAGGTCCGCGGACGGCGTAAGGCCAAGCGCTTTCGCGCGCGCGGCGTCCAGTCCCATCGGCCATCCCGCGACGATCTTCTCGACGAAGGGGTCCGGCGTCACGCTCACCTTGCCGAGCCTACGCCCGCCCGCGACGCGCTGCATGCTGTCGACCATTTCGCGCAACGTGACGGTGCGGTTGGGAAGATTGACCGTGCGGTCGTCGTCCATCTTCGCGCCGTCGAGGTCGTGCAGTTCGATCAGGTTGTCGACGATGCTGCGATAACCCGCGACCGCCATCGCCGTTTCCAGCGCCACCGGCAGCGCCATGTCGATCCCGTTCAGCGGCTCGCGGATCACGCCGCTGACAAAGCCCGAGGCCGCCTTGTTCGGCGCGCCGGGGCGCACGATGACGGCGGGCAAGCGCGCGCAGCGGCCGTCGATGAAGCCTTTGCGCGTATAATCATTCACGAGAAGTTCGCCCGCGGACTTGGTCATCCCATACGTCGTCTGCGGAACATGGCGCGTGGAATCGGAAACTTCTTTCGGCAGCGCCGCGCCGCCGTAAACGGCCATGGAGCTCGAGAAGATGTGGCGCGGTTTTGAGCCGAGCGCGCGCAGCGCCTCGAGCACATGCAAGTGACCATAGAGATTGACCCGCATTGCAAGGTCGAAATCGAGTTCGCCGCCGCCGCTGACCACCGACGCCAAATGAAAAACCGAGATATCCGGCCGGTCGATCAGTTTCGCGACGGCGCCTTGGTCGGAGATATCGCCGCGCACCACCTTCACCCTCGCATCGTCGAGGGGAAGGGGCGCGGACGACGGCGTATCGAACAGAACCATCTCATCCACGCGCTGGGGAGCACCGGAAGGACCGGCGAGCGCGCCGCGCGCAAGAATGCTTTGCGCGAGACGCAAGCCGATGAACCCGGTTCCGCCGGTGATTAGAACTTTAATGGGAGCCTCCCCGCGTGTGATCGAACGAAGGATAACCGTTCGACGGTAAGTAATGGAACTTAGTTTTCCAGCGCCGCATCAAGCGTGATGTCGGCCTTCAGGAGCTTGGACACCGGGCAGCCGATCTTTGCCTTGTTGGCCAACTCGGCGAATTTCTCAGGGCTCGCGCCCGGTACTTTTGCGCGCAGTGTGAGATGCACCGCCGTAATCGCGAAGCCGTCGGGAAGTTTTTCCAGAGTGACGTCGGCCTTGGTGTTCATTTCGCGCGCCGTGAGATTGGCTTCGCCGAGAATGTTCGACAGCGCCATGGTGAAGCAGCCGGCATGCGCGGCGCCGATCAGTTCTTCCGGATTCGTGCCCGGTCCGTTTTCAAACCGGGCCGTGAACCCGTAGGGGTGACTCTTGAGGGCGCCGCTCTCCGTCGAGAGGCTGCCCTTGCCGTCCTTCAGACCGCCGCTCCAAACCGCTGATCCCGATTTTTTCATCTGTTTCTCCTGTATTTTTGAGAAATACCAAGTCAGCTATGAAAATCTGACCGGGCAGCGCGGTTGCAAATTGGGGCGCCGCGCATACAGAACGTACAAGCAGATTTCGCGTTTTCGTGTAAAATCAAAAAGATTTGTGACCTCGCCTTGATGCAGTTAAGGTCGCGCAATTGACCGCGTGGGAGAGGCGCTCGGCGCCGAACGCGGATGTTTCGTAAATGTCAGGATTTAAGTGGGGCACTTGACCGCCTCATATTTTCGTCACCGGAGGTTTCCTACACGATATAGGCATTGCAGAGAAGCGACGACAATTCTGTCGGTTGCCCGCGTGCCGAACGAGCTTCGAACCGAGGAGGGTTTGAGATGGACGGCCTGAATAGACGGCGTGTGCTGCGCGGCATGTTGAACGGTGGCGCGGTCACCGTGGGCATCCCGCTGCTGAACTATTTCCTCAACGGAAACGGCAACGCCATGGCTGACGGCTCGCCCATGCCTTTGCGCTTCGGAACCTGGTTCTGGGGCTGCGGCATGAACGAAAAGCTGTTCGTGCCCAAGAAGGTCGGCGCGAACTATGAACTGCCGGAGGAAATCGCCTCGCTGCGCAATGTGAAGCAGCACCTCAACATCTTCTCCGGGTACAACGCCTTCAAGGACACCGCGCCGAACCTCTGTCACTACACCGCGTGGATCTGCAATCGCACCGGTCAGGCCCCGGAAAGCGGCGACCATCGTCCGGGTGAAACCATCGACGTGACGATCGCCAAGAAGATCGGCCGCACCACGCGCTTCCAGCAAATCACCGCGACCGCCACCGGCGACGTGCGCAACACGTTCTCCTACGAAAACGCGAACTCGCCGAACACCGCCGAATGGTCGCCGGTCAATTTCTACACGCGCGTCTTCGGTCCGGACTTCCAAGATCCGAACGCGCCTACTTTTACGCCGAACCCGCGCACCATGGCGCGCCGCAGCGTGCTCTCGGGCGTGATGGATCAGACGAAAGTGCTGCATGAGAAGGTCGGCGCCGAAGACCGGGCGCGCCTCGATCAATATTTCAGCAATCTGCGCGATCTCGAGCGCCAGTTCGATCAGCAGCTGACCAAGCCGGAACCGATTGCCGCGTGCAAACCCGCCGGCAGGCCGGGCGAGGATCCGAAGACCGGCGGCGACACCGAGCTCACGGCGATCCGCCACAACCTGATGACGGATATCCTCGTGATGGCGATCGCGTGCGACCAGACGCGCGTTTTCAACATGTCCTACTCGGCCGCGCAGTCCGCCACCATCAAGGCGGGTTACGAAAAGCCGCACCATACGACGACGCACGAAGAACCGCTGGACGAGAAGCTGGGGTATCAGCCGATCGTGTCCTGGTTCACGCAGCGTTCGATGGAAAGCTGGGCCTACTTCGTCGAAGCCTTTACGAAAGTGAAGGAAGGCGACGGCCTGCTGCTCGACAACTGCCTGATCTACGGAACCACCGATCAATCGCTCGCGCGCATCCACAGCCTGGACGGCGTGCCGATGTTCACGGCCGGCAAGGCGTCCGGCAAGATCAAAACCGGTCTGCATGTCGCCGGCGGCGGTTCGACCGTCGTGCGCCTCGGCTATACGCTTCAGAAGGTCTTTGGTCTCGACATTCCGTCGTGGGGGACGAAATCGAACAACACCTCGAAGGAGATCGGCGAAATCCTGGTCTAGCCACCGAAGTCGAAGTTCGTTGTCGGGAGGGACAAGGACATGCGGCCACTACAGACGGTAAAAGTTTTGTCGATGGTCGCCGCGGCCGCGCTCATGGCCGGCGGGGCCGCCGCGCCGATGAAGCGCGGCGAGCCGGTTGAGGATTATCAGCGTCAGCCGTTGCCGCCTGGGATTCAGGTCGTCGTCACGGACATCGAAGGGCCGGTGTACGCGACCGCCGAGGGTAAGACGCTGTATCAATGGCCGTTCCGCGCGCTGCGCAACGGCGACGGCGGCGAGCAGAAGGGCAAGCCGACCTGCGACGACACCGTCTACAAGGAAAACGCCGGGCTCATGAGCCCGTATCCCGGCGGCTTCATTCTTCCCGATGTCGACAAGCGCCTGTCGTGCGCACAGCTGTGGCCGCCCGTCCCGGCGCCGGCGGACGCCAAGGGCGTCGACAAATGGACCGCGGTCAAGCGCCCTGACGGCACGATGCAGTGGGCCTACGACGGCTTTCCCATGTACACCTCGATCCTGGATAAAAAGCCGGGCGACGTGAACGGGGGAACGCGCCGCCGCGTCACGGGCGAGGCGGGCGCCTTGCGCGAGCCGGTGGGACCGCCGCCCGTGATTCCGCCGGGCTTCATCGTCATTCAGGTGGCGACGGGCCGCCTTGTCGCGACCGCGGACCGCTCGTCGGTCTACACATCGGACCGCGATGCGCCGAACAAGTCGAATTGCCATGACCGTTGCGAGACGGAATGGACCGCGGTGCTCGCGCCCGAGTTCGCCAAGCCGCTCGGCGAATGGGGCATCATCCAGCGCTCGCCGGGCCTGCGCCAGTGGACCTTCCGCGGAAAACCGCTCTACACCTACGCGCTGTCGCCGGAAGGCCGCAACGCGAGCCTGCAAGGCAGCGACGTGCCGGGCTGGCGCAATGTCTACACACAGCGCGCGCCCAACCCGCCGAAAGGCTTCACGGTGCAGGATGCGCCGTCCGGCCAGGTGGTCGCCGATCGCAACGGCAAGACGGTTTACATCTACAACTGCAATGACGACGCGGTCGATCAGCAGTCCTGCAATCACCCCGATCTGACGCAAGCATACAGGATCGCCGTGTGCGGCGGCGGCAGCCAGGAAAAATGCATGCGCACGTTTCCGTATGTGACGGCGGATAAGGACGCCAAGAGCGACAGCCAGGCGTGGAGCATCATCGAGATCGATGCAAAGACCGGTCACCGCGCGGCCGCGGGCAAGACCGATACGCTGCGCGTCTGGGCGTACCGCGACCGGCCCGTCTACACCTTCTCCGGCGATACGGAGCCGGGCGATATCAACGGCGATTCCTGGGGCGAATTCCAGGGCGCGCGGAACGGCTTCAAAGCCTTCTGGCTGCGCGACGACTATTTCAACAACGCGTCATAAGCGCGCGGCAGGGCAGGGATCATGCGGCATTTGCGAAAAGCCTCCGTCCTGACACTCGCCGCCGCGCTCGTCGCCGGCGCCGCCTTCGCGCAAACACAGAAGAGCGCGCCGAAGGAACAGTATCAGCGCGCCCCGATGCCGGCCGGCATTCAGGTCGTTCAGACCGACGAGGAAGGCCCGTTGTTTGCGACGGCCGACGGCAAGACGCTGTACCAGTGGCCGTTCATTCAGCTGCGCAACGGCGACGCCGGCGACCAAAAGGGCAAACCGACCTGCACCGACGCGTTGTTCAAGGAGAATGCCGGTCTGATGAGCCCGTATCCGGGCGGCTTCATCATGCCCGACGCGGACACGCGCCTGAGCTGCGTTCAGCTTTGGCCGCCCGTGTGGGCGCCGGACGGCGCGGCGAATGTCGGCAAGTGGACGGCCGTCAAACATCCCGGCGGCAAGATGCAGTGGGCGTACGACGGCTACCCCATGTACACCTCGCTGCTGGATAAGAAACCGGGCGATGTGAACGGCGGAACGCGCCGCCGCGCCAATCGCGGCAACGCCTCGGGCGCCCAACGCGAACCGGTCGGTCCGCCGGCGCTCGTGCCGCCCGGCTTTATCGTGATTCAAGTCGCGACCGGACGATTGCTCGCCACCGCGGATCGCCAGTCGGTCTACAGCTGGGATCGCGACGCTCTCAATAAATCGAACTGCTTCGATCGCTGCGCGGATGAATGGACGCCGGTCACCGCGCCGGAGTTCGCCGAAGCGCAGGGCGAATGGGGTGTCATCCAGCGTTCGCCGGGCGTGCGCCAGTGGACCTTCCGCGGAAAGCCGCTCTACACCTATGCGCTGTCGCCGGAAGGCCGCAACGCCAGTCTGCAAGGCAGCGACGTGCCGGGCTGGCACAACGTCTATACGCAGCCCACACCGTTTCCGAGCCGGGACTTCACCCTGCAGGACGCCGCTTCGGGACAGGTGCTCGCCGACAAGAACGGCAAGACCATCTACGTTTACAATTGCAATGACGACGCTTGGGATCAGCAAGCCTGCAATCATCCCGATCTGACGCAAGCTTACCGGCTCGCCATCTGCGGCGCCGGCAGTCAGGAAAAGTGCATGCAGACGTTCCCCTACGTGCTCGCGAGCCGTGACGCCAAAAGCGACAACAGCGCGTGGAGCGTGATGGCGATCGACCCGAAGACCGGCCGCCGCGCGGAGACCGGGCAGGCGGATGCCTTGCGCGTCTGGGCATGGCGCGACCGGCCCGTCTACACCTCCTATCTCGATAAAGAACCGGGCGACATCAACGGCGATTCCTGGGGCGAGTTCCAAGGCCAGCGCAACGGCTTCAAGGCGATCTGGTATCGCGACGACTATTTCAATAACGCCTCGTAAGACGCGTTGGAGGGAGAACGACAATGAAGAAGACGACACATTTCGCCGCCGCGCTGGGCCTCATGGCCGGCCTCGCGATAAGCGCGTCCACCGCCCCGAGGGCGGCATCCTCCAATGACGCGCCGGCGGCGGCGCCGGTGAACGGCGTCATCGGCTACATCCTCACCGATGAAGTGTGGGCGGTGTATCAGACGCCGGAAGGCAAGCAGGAATGCCCGGAAGGTCTCAACGCCTGGGGCCCGCGCGAACAGTTCAAGAAGATGTTCGTCGACGACGGCAAGAAGCGTACGCTTGAAGAAGCGCAGCTCGCCTGGGAAGCGAAGATCTGGCACCCCGAACTTGGCGAAGATCCGTTCCCGTTCCGCGGTCCGGTCGGCAATGTTTCCTACGGCGTCAATCTCGACGGCCGCGTGGACGCCGACGATCAGATCACGCCGGACGGTGTGAAGGGCATCGACAATCAGCTCTACCGCGCCATCGGCTGCATCGAGGAGTTCCGCGGTCCCACCGGAATTCTGCACTTCCTGGTGAACCGCTATCTGCGCGACTTTGAATTCAATCGTGTGCTGATCGAGATCTCCGGCGTCGAGGACATGGTCAACGATCCGCACGTCGATGTGACGATCCTGCGCGGCCGCGACCGCATGATGGCCGACGCCACCGGCAACGACATCATCCCCGGCGGTTCCAACCGCGTCGATATGCGTTGGGGCAAGAAGTACGTGCAGCGCTTGACCGGCAAGATCGTCGATGGCGTTCTGACCACCCAGCCCAGCGATGTCACGCTGCCGCATGCGATCTTCAATCAGATCCCGGGCGAAGATCACATGAAGGGCGCCGTGTTCCAGCTTAAATTGACTCCGGAGCGCGCCGAAGGCCTGCTCGCGGGCTACTCCGACATCGACAACTGGTATCGCCAGCTCAACCACTCGTGGTCGACCCACCACCAGAGCTACGGCCAGCTGTCCTCGCCGTCACTGTACAAACATCTGCATCGGCTCGCGGACGGTTACCCCGATCCGAAGACGGGGAAGAACACCGCCATCTCGTCGGCACTCGCCGTCAAGTTCACGCAGGTGTTCATCCAGCATCCGCCGAAAGAAGTCGCTTCAAGATAGGGCGCAGCGGGCTTTCACGCGGACGATGCCGGGAGGCGTCGCCCGCGGTTCGAAACGAGACATCAAACCGAGCTGTTTCCGCGTCAGCGCGTCCGCGCGCCGCTAAGGAGGTCCAGACAAATGCTATAGGATATCTGATCGCTGGGAGGCGATTACCGCCGCCGAACCGAACGCGAGGTTCGTTGCCGTCATCGCGTTGATCTTTCAATCCGTATCCACCTAGGGGGAGCATCTATGTCGAACATCAATGCCGCGGCAGGCGCAAAGCGTCACAGCGGGTTTCGCCCGCATGCAATGACCACCGTCAGCGCGCTCGCCATGCTGACGGCGAGTTTCGCCGCCGGCCAAAGCGCGCAGGCCCAAACGGCCGCACCGGCCTCCGCGCCGGCGTCCCTCGATGAGATCGTCGTGACCGGATCGCGCGTCGTTCGCGACGGTTATGAGGCGCCGACGCCGGTCACCGTGCTGGGTGTCGAGCAAATCCAACAGTCGGGTTATCCGGATCTCTTCAGCGTGGTCAGGACCATGCCGGCCTTCGGCACGTCCGGTGACGGCACGCGCGCGGGCGGCAATTCGGTTTCGTCGGGGCGCCAGGGGCAGAACACCTTCAATCTCCGCAGCCTGGGTGAAACGCGCACACTTTCGCTTCTCAACGGCCACCGCATCGGGTCTTCGGATCTGAATGGCGCGGTCGATACCAACGTTTTCCCGCAGACGCTCGTCAGCCGCGTCGACGTGGTGACCGGCGGCGCGTCCGCCGCCTACGGCTCCGACGCCTTGGCCGGCGTGGTGAACTTCGTGCTCGATACCGAGTTCACCGGCGTGAAAGGCGAAGTCTCCAGCGGGATTACGACCTTCGGCGACGATTGGACCGGCAAGGCCAATCTTGCGGTCGGCACACCGTTCGCCTCGGGCCGCGGGCACGTCATCGCAAGCTACGCCTGGGATTACGATCCGGGCGTGTTCCCGATGAGCGCGCGCGCCTGGAACAAGGTCGCCTGGAAGATCATCCCGAACTCGGCCTACGGAACGGGCCCCGGCCAAAGCACGAGCGTCCCGGAATTCCTGCTGCGCAGTCACACCGGCCTTATCAACGCATCGCCGGGCGGCATCATCACCGCCGGCCCGTTGAAGGGCACGGCTTTCAACAAGGAAGGCGCCCCGTTCCAATTCATCTATCCCGACGTGCAGGGCGGCGGCTTCATCGCCGGCGGAATGGCGCCTCTGAACGACACGTCTCAGTTCTCGCAGAACGTGACGACCCGCAGCCGGCAGGAAAACCTTTTCGGGCGCGTGAGTTATGACCTGGCCGACAACGTCACCGTCTACACCCAGTTCATCAGTCACTATTCCAAGACGTACGGCCTCTCGAAGCTGGATGACTCGCAAGGCAATTTGACCATCCGCGCGGACAACCCCTACATCCCGGCCGACACGCTCGCGCGCATGACGGCGCTGGGTCTTACCTCCTTCACGATGGGGTCGTTCAACCTCGATATCCCGAACCTCTCGTCCCACTTCAAGCGCCGTACGTGGGTCTATTCCGTTGGGGCCAATGGAACGGCCGATGTCGGCGGGAGCTCTTGGAACTGGGACGTCTTTGCGCAGTACACGCTGGCCAAAAACAACTTGCGCGTCGCCACGCGCAACAACGTGCTCTTCCCGCTGTCGGTCGATGCGGTGCGCAATGCCAACGGCGCCACCGTGTGCCGCGTCAACGCCGACACCAATCCCGCGAACGACGACCCGCGCTGCCTGCCCTATAATCCGTTCGGTTGGGGCAAGAACGACAAGGCGGTCATCGATTACTTCAAGGGTTTCACGCACCGCCTCCAGGACAACACCGAAAAGCTGGCGGAATTCAGCGCCAGCGGCGAGCCGTTCGAACTTTGGGCGGGGCCTGTGTCCATTGCGTTTGGCGGCGGCTGGCGTGAAGAAAAAGTGGTCGATCCCAACTTCGGGCCGAACGCCTACGATCCGGTCTCGCTGACGCGTCCCTTCAGCGCGGGCAATTATTTGCCGACGAACGGCAAATACAGCGTGACCGAAGGCTATATCGAAACGGTCGTGCCCTTGGCGAAGGATACCGCCTGGGCGCGTTCGCTCGACGTCAACGCCGCGGCGCGCGCGACCGATTATTCGACCGCGGGCTACGTCACCACCTGGAAGATCGGCGTGACTTACAATCCGATCGACGACATCCGCCTGCGCGCGACGCTCTCGCGCGACATCCGCGCCCCGAACCTCGGGGAAATCTTCGCCACGGGCACCGGCGGCCAGGCGGGCGGGATCCGCGATCCGTTCAACGGCGGCCAAACCGCCGGCCTCTTCCTCACCGAGACCGTCGGCAATCCGAACCTCGTGCCGGAAAAGGCCGATACGCTCGGCCTCGGTGTCGTACTGCAGCCGACCTTCCTGCCGGGCTTCTCGGCGGCGGTCGACTACTACTCCATCGACATCAAGGGCGCGATCCAGCAGGTCAATGCGCAGACCACGCTCGATCTCTGCTTCATCGGCCAGACGGCGCTGTGCTCGAACATCCAGCGTCAAGCGCCCACGCCGGCCAATCCGGCCGGCGTCATCACGCTCGTCACGTCGCGGCCGACGAACTACGCCTTCAACCTGACCCGCGGCATCGATTTCGAGGCGACGTACAACATCAACCTCGATGAATGGGTCGATACGTGGAACGGCAGCATGGTCCTGCGCGCCCTCGCGTCGCACGCCATCGAATCCACGTCGGACGACGGGCTCAACCCACCGCAGGACGCGGCGGGCAACAACACCGGCGGCTTGCCGTACTGGAAGTTCTTCCTCAACGCCACTTATATGCTGGATCCGATCACGGTCGGCGTCACGGGCCGCGGCGTCAGCTCGGGCAACTATGGACCGACGTACTACGCGAAGAGCTGCACCAGCGGCTGTCCGGTTTCGACGACGTTCCAGCGAACGCTCGATTCCAACTACATCGCCGGTCAGTGGCAGTTCGACGCCAACATCACCTATCGCTTCATGCACAAGAACGATGTCGGCGCCGACGCGGACGCGTTCCTGACGATTTCCAACGTCTTCAATACGGAGCCGCCGGTCGTGGCGACCTCTTCGCCGGAATATTGGCATCGCACGAACAGCCTTCTCTATGACGTGCTGGGGCGTGCGTTCCGCGCCGGACTGCGGTTCAAATACTAAAGCGGCTGAGGGCGAGGGGCTGGAAACAGTCCCTCGCCGACGCGCGGGCGGACCGGAGGCTCGCGCGCAAGCCGCTGGAAAGGATGCTGATTTTTGGCCGGTTTCCGCTGTCCGCGGGGGACCCGGTTCAGTAATATGAGTCTCGCGGCGTGTTGGAGGAGGAATGCTGGTGTCTTCGGTTCGTAAGTCCTTGGTTCCATCGGCGCTCGCGCTTGCCGCCGCGCTCGGTTTGGCGAGTTGCTCGGGCGCCGAAACGTCCACCGCGAAGAATGCTCCGGTGGTGAAGACCGTGCCGGAACCGGCGGTCGCGGGTTCGCCCGCGCTGCTCCGCCTCATCACCTCGCAACAATACGTCAACACCCTCGTCCATACGTTCGGGAAAGACTTCAAGATCGAGACCCAGTTTCCGCCGCACCGCCGGACGGATGGGCTTCTTGCCGTCGGCGCAGCGACCGCCGGTTTTCCGGCGGGCCAGATCGAACAGTATCAGCGCGCCGCCGCGACCGTCGCCGCGCGTGTCGTCGATGCCGGGCACCGCGACTTCTTGATTCCGTGCAAGCCGGTCGACGACAAGAAAGCGGACGCCGCCTGCGCCGCCAAGTTCCTCGCGGCGACGGGCCGGATGCTTTACCGGCGTCCGATGGATCAGAAACTGCTCGATGAAGCGGTGTTGAAGGCCGGCGAAACCGGAGATCGCCTGAAGGACTTCTATGCCGGTGTCGGCGTCGCGCTCGAGGGGATGCTGATCGCACCCGAGGTGCTGTTCATTTCCGATACGTCCGAACCCGATCCGAACAACCCGGGGCAATCGCGCCTCGACGCCTATTCGCTCGCATCGCGCTTAAGCCTTTTCCTCTGGAACGCCTCTCCGGACGACATGCTGCTCAAGGCCGCCGAAAGCGGCGAGATCCAGACGCCGAAAGGCCGCGCCCGGATTGTCGAGACGATGCTTGCGAGTCCGCGCCTCGAAACCGGCATGCGCGCCTTCTTCGACGACATGTTCGGCTTCGACCGCTTCGACAATCTGGCCAAGGACCCGAACGTCTATCCGGCTTTCACCGGTGTCACCGTTCAGGACGCCCGCGAGCAGACGCTGCGCACGGCCTACAACTTCCTCGTCACCAAGGGCCACGATTACCGCGACCTCTACACCACGCGGGAAACCTTCCTGTCGCCGGCGCTCGCGGCGCTCTACCAGCTGCCGACGCCGCCGTATTGGGTTCCGTATGAATTCCCGGCCGACAGTCCGCGCGCCGGTCTTTTGACCCACATCAGCTTCCTCGCGGTGCATTCGCATCCGGGCCGCAGCTCACCGACGGTGCGCGGCAAAGCCCTGCGCGAACTCTTGCTGTGCCAGCCGGTGCCGCGTCCGCCCGCGAACGTGGATTTCTCGGCGGTGGAAAACCCCGATCCGCGCCTGCGCACGGCGCGCGACCGCCTGAACTTCCACAGTGAGAACCCGGTCTGCGCCGGGTGCCACAAGATCACAGACCCCATGGGACTCGCGCTCGAGAACTTCGACGGGGCAGGGCGCTACCGCAAAACCGAGGGCGGCGCGGCCATCGACGCCAGCGGGCGCCTGGACGGCAAGGAATTCACCGACGTGATCGGCCTGGGCGTGGCCCTGCACGACCACCCGGGGCTGAGTTCCTGCCTGGTCCGGCGCATGTTCAGCTATGCGACGGGCGCCAACGTTCGCGACCAGACGACCCTCGGGTACCTGAATGAGAGCTTCACCGCCGAGGGCTACCGGATCCCGGACCTTCTGCGCACGATTGCGCTCTCGAACGCTTTTTCGCGTGTTGCGGAACCCTATACGCCGCCGGGGAAAACCGCCGCGGCGGCGCCGGCGACGGAGGTCAGCCGTTAAGGGGTTAGAGTGGCGGGATTTAGCGCCGGCGGGAGCCGCGTTACCTAAAATCGCAAGGATTATCCAAGAAAGCGCGTGTATATTGGGCGTTCTGCCCTAGTCTCGCCTGGGCTGATGACCGCGGAGCTGGGAGGCGAGCGGTCATTGCTGCGGAGAGGCGAGGAGAGCCAAGTCAAAGTCAACGAACCGGGAGGGTTTTGAGATGAACGGTATGGAGAGACGTCGCGTCCTGCGCGGCATGCTGGGCGGCGGCGCGGTCACGGTTGGCTTGCCGCTCCTCAATGTTTTCCTCAATGGCAACGGGACGGCGCTGGCCGACGGCAAGCCGATGCCGGTCCGCTTCGGGACCTGGCACTGGGGCCTCGGCATGCAGACAAATGTCTTTGTGCCCAAGAAGACCGGCCTCGATTACGAACTCCCGGAAGAAATCGCTTCGTGGAAGCCCATCCAGAAGCACATGAACCTGTTCACGAACACGACCGCGTTCCGTGACAACTACGAAAACCTCTGCCATTACTCGGGCTGGGTCATCCTGCGCACCGGCAGCGCGCCGAAAGACGGCGGCCACATCCCCGGTGAATCGCTCGACGTGACGGTCGCCAACCAGATCGGCCGCACCACGCGCTTCAAGATGCTCACCGCGACGGGCACCGGCGAAACCGGTTCGACCCTGTCCTACGAAAACCAGAACACGCCGAACCCGCCGGAAATCTCGCCGCTCGCGTTCTACACCCGCATCTTTGGACCGGATTTCCAGGACCCCAACGCGCCGGAATTCAAACCGAACCCGAGGATCATGGTGCGCAAGAGCGTGCTCTCGAGCGTCATGGACGAAGTGAAAGTGCTGAACGCCAAGATCGGCGCCGACGACCGCGCGCGCCTCGATCAGTATTTCACGGGCCTGCGTCACCTGGAGCGTCAGTTCGAGCAGCAACTCACCAAGCCGGAACCGATTGCCTCGTGCAAGCGGCCCGCCGAACTGAAAAACGAACCGCCGCCGGGCAAGGAAATCGAAGTCATCACCGCGCGTCACAAGATGATGACCGACATCATGGTCATGGCCGTGGCCTGCGATCAGACCCGTGTCTTCAACATGGCGATGACCACCCGTTCGGGCGATCCCAGCAAGGCCGGCTACGAGAAGCCGCACCACACCGCGACGCACGAAGAGCGCATCGACGACGTGCTTGGCTATCAGAAGGAGGTCTCGGGCTTCACCCGCAAACTCATGGCCGCCTGGGCCTACTACGTCGACGCCTTCACGAAAGTCCAGGAAGGCGACGGCACGCTGCTCGACAACGTGTTCATCTACGCCACCACCGATCACGGCTATGCGCGCGTCCACTCGCTGGACGGCATGCCGCTGATGACCGCCGGCGGCTGCGGCGGCAAGGTGAAAAACGGCTATCACTTCGACCTCAAGGGCGATACCGGCTGCCGTATCGGCTACACCGGCCTGCGCCTGATGGGTGTGAACACGCCGCAGTGGGGCACGAAGAGCAACCAGACCAGCAAGGAAGTCAGCGAGATCATGGCCTAAGGCCGGCGTCCTTCCGAATGCCACGACGGGCGCTGGAGCATATCCAGCGCCCGTTTTCTTTTGTGCTGGCGGAAAACGGCCTGTCGGTGCTCAGTTAAGAAGAGGCTGTGTGAGCATCGGCTTTTGGGGATCGAAGGGGGACTTCACATGAGGACTTATGCACGGACTTTTGCCGCGGCGCTGGTGTCTTGTTTCGCTCTATCCGGCTTTGCGCAAGCGGCCGATGGTCCAGGCGCGCTGACGCGCCTTTTGGAAGCGCAGCTCGCGCGCATGCCGGCCAAATCGGGCATCTACATCAAGCATCTTCCGAGCGGCGAAGAGGGCATGGTGAAGGCCGATGAACACTTCGAAAGCGCGTCGACGATCAAACTCGCGACCATGGTCATCGCCTTTCAAATGGCGGATGCCGGCAAGCTGAAGCTGGACGACCGCGTGGAACTGACGCCGGCGGTCCTGCGCGGCGGCTCGGGCATCTATCGCTACAAGGACTTGGGGCTGCGCCCGACCATCCGTGACCTGATCACGGAAATGGTGATCACGAGCGACAATACCGCGACCGATCTCATGATCGCCAAGGTCGGCGGCAAGGAACGCGTGAACGCATGGCTGAAGGACGCGGGTTACCAAGTGCTCAATCAGACGCATACGACTGGCGAGTATTTCCGGCTTATCTACGCCGCGATGGATCCGAAATACGCAAGCCTCTCCATGGAAGACGTGTTCGCGCTGTGCTGCGCGGATACCACCGTGCGCCGCATGCCGGTGTTCTCCGATCAGCGCAAGGCGTTGATCGACGAGGTGAGGGCGCTGAGCGCCAACCGATCGCCCGCGCCGAGCGACCCCAACAACGAAAGCCGCTGGTTCGGCGCCGCCAGCCCGCGCGAAATGGGCCGGTTGGTCGAGGGCGTTGAAAAATGCACCGTCGCCAAGCTCGAGAGCTGCGACGAGATGCGCCGCATGTTGCGGGCCCAGCAGGCCGGCACCATGAAGATCCCGCA
This sequence comes from Rhodospirillaceae bacterium, assembly GCA_020852595.1. GTDB lineage: Bacteria > Pseudomonadota > Alphaproteobacteria > Rhodospirillales > Rhodospirillaceae > SHVO01. The sequence continues at coordinate 17,512 of JADZAK010000135.1, read as the reverse complement.
CTATCTGACGGTGCCCGTCGGCCACAAGACCGGTGAAACCACGGGCGTGACCAATGACGTCGGCGTCATCTACGCGAAGTCGGGGCCCATCGTCATCTCGTTCTACAACATGAACATGACCGGCACGCGCGCCGATACCGAGGACATGATGGGCGAGGTGGCGCGCGTCGTCGTCGACTATTTCGACGGCGTGCGCAAGTAAGACGGCCAAATAAAAACGGAGGCGGTTGAGGCCGCCTCCGTTTCATTTTAGCCACGTTCGCGCCGGTTACTTCTTCAGCACGAGTTCCTTGCCGATGAGAAGCTTCTTGTCGGCATTTTTCTTCGGCACGAATTTCTGCACGCGGTTGTTGTTGGCGTCCGCGACGTAGAAATTGCCGGCATTGTCGACGTCGATCTGGTGCGCGTTATCGCTCACGCCGGGCTCGTCGCCCAGCGTGCCCCATTGGCCGACCAGCTTGCCGGCGAGGTCGTAACAGGCGAACCGGCCGTAGGTGGTCGCTGAAACGCACACGCGTTTGTCGTCGGTGGTGATCACGCGCGTCACGCGCGCGGTGCCCGGCCACTGATCGAGGAACTTGCCGCTATGATCGAAGATCTGGATGCGGTCGTTGTTGCGGTCGGCCACATAGACACGGTCCGCATCCACGGCAACCGAATGCACCAGGCTGAATTGGCTGGGACCCGTGCCCTTCGTACCCCACGACATGACGTACTTGCCGTTCTTGTCGAACTTCACGACGCGCGAGTTCGTATAACCGTCCGCGACATAGAACGTGCCGCCCGGCATGATCGCGAGGCTGGCGGGATCGTGGAAGTGGCCTTCGTCGTTTCCGGGAACGGCTTTTTCGCCGACCTTGAGCAGCAGTTGTTTGCCGTCGTTGCTGAACTTCAGGAGCCGGTGATTGAAACGGTCCACCACCCAAACCGGGTGGGTGGGATCATACGGGTCGATGATGATGTGGTGCGCGATGGAGATTTCGCTGTTCCACTGCGACCAGTTCTCGATGACCTTGCCGTCGGCGTTCAGGACGAGCAGGTTGTTGACGTCGCCCTTGTCGAAAAAATTGTTGTCGCGGACGACCTTGGTCTTTTCCTTCATGAGCTTGCCGTCGGCGGTCAGCATCGGGTGACCTTCGCGGGTGTCGTTGCGGTCGACGGCGCCGATGAACACGCGGTTCGGATCTTCGGCGTTCACGGAAACCACGCGCTGGTTCCAGCCTTCGATGCCCGGCTTGAACCATCCGACCACCACGTCATAGGGACCGGTCAGATCCAGTCCGCCTTTTTCCTGCGCCATGGCCGGCGCGGCGGCGATAAACAGCGCCGTCAGCGAAACGCCAAAAAGTCCGTAGGTCCGTGTCATGAAATCCTCCCCAGTTATTCGGATAAGAACGTTCCCCGCGGTTGCCATGGGGTCAAGTGGGCTTTTGTGACCCCGTGGCGGTTTTGTGCGGCGGGACGTCGATTGATGGCGGAAGGGGTGGGATTCGAACCCACGGTGCCCTTGCGAGCACGCCAGTTTTCAAGACTGGTGCCTTAAACCACTCGGCCACCCTTCCCGGAAGGGTGCTTATAACAAGTCTGTCTTATAAGTCTGCGATTTTTTGGCTCCGGGGCGGCTATCGCCGGTCCATAAACGTGGCATAGAAGGGCTTGGCTTTTTGGGCGGAGGGACCATGGACGGGCAGGGTGGCACGGCGCCGGCTATCGGGATTATCGGGGGATCCGGTCTCTACGACATGGACGCCATCGCCAATAAGGAGTGGCGCAAGGTCACCACGCCCTTTGGAGATCCGTCCGACGAACTCCTGTTGGGCGAGATCGGCGGCACGCGGGTGGTGTTCCTGCCCCGTCACGGACGCGGGCATAAGTATGCGCCGACGGACCTCAACTACCGCGCCAATATCTGCGCCTTGAAGATGATGGGGGTCACCGAGGTCCTGTCGCTCTCGGCCTGCGGGTCGCTTCAGGAAAGCCTGTCGCCGGGCACCTTCGTCATCGTCGATCAATTCATCGACCGCACCTTCGCGCGGGTGAAGTCGTTTTTCGAGAAGGGCCTGGTCGCGCATGTCTCCATGGCTCATCCGGTGTGCGGGCGCTTAGGGGACAGGCTGGAAGCGGCCGCCCGGAGCATTGGTATCCGTTATGCGCGCGGCGGCACCTACCTCGCGATGGAGGGCCCGCAGTTTTCGACCCTCGCGGAATCCAATCTTTACCGGTCCTGGAATTGCGACGTCATCGGCATGACGAATATGCCGGAAGCCAAACTCGCGCGCGAAGCCGAGCTTTGTTACGCCACCGTCGCCATGGTCACGGACTACGATTGTTGGCACGAGGGGCACGGGGCCGTCACCGTCGAGCAGGTCGTGCGCGTATTGCTGGCGAACGCCGACAAGGCGCGAAATCTGGTGAAAGAGGTCACGCCCACGCTCGGCGCTCATCGGGGACCGTGCGACCGCGGCTGCCATCATGCGCTCGATTCCGCGCTCATCACGGCGCCGGCCGCGCGGGATTTTGAAGTGGTCAAAAAGCTGGCGCCGATTGTCGGCCGCGTGCTCGCGCGCTAGGCCTTCCACGCATAAAATTTATAGTTGATACTCACAATCAATGACCGTCACCGTGGTTTTTTCCGAAAGGGGACGTTTGGATGCGGATCGCAGGGCGGCACTTTCGGACAATCTGGCGCGCCGAGAACGGAGACGTCCTGGTCATCGATCAGACCCGGCTTCCCTTTGAATTCGAGACCGTCCGCCTCGCCGGCCTCGAAGAGGCCGCGCACGCGATCCGCAGCATGATGGTCCGCGGCGCGCCCCTGATCGGGGCCACGGCCGCCTATGGCGTCGCGCTGGCGATGCGCCGCGACCCCAGCGACGCCCATCTCGCGCACGCGGTCGAACTCCTCCGCGGAACCCGTCCGACCGCGGTGAACCTCGCCTGGGCGCTCGAGCAAATGACGGCCGCGCTGGCGTGTCCGGCGGAGGCCCGGGCCGAACGCGCCTTCGCCCGCGCGGCTGAAATCTGCGATCGGGATGTCGCGCTCTGCGAAGCCATTGGCGCCCACGGCCTGTCCATCTTTGAGAGACGGTTCCAGGAAAAGGGCCGCAAAGGACCGCTCGATGTTCTCACCCACTGCAACGCGGGCTGGCTGGCCTGTGTCGATTGGGGAACGGCTCTTGCGCCAATCTATAAAGCCCATGACGCCGGCCTGCCGATCCATGTGTGGGTCGACGAAACCCGCCCGCGCAATCAAGGCGGCTCCTTGACCGCTTATGAGCTTGGCGCGCACGGCGTCCCGCATACGATCATCGCCGACAACACGGGCGGCCATCTGATGCAGCGCGGCCGCGTCGATCTGGCCATCGTCGGCACCGACCGCACGACCTCGAACGGCGATGTCTGCAACAAGATCGGCACCTATCTCAAAGCCTTGGCGGCTTTCGACAACAAGGTCCCGTTCTATGTGGCCTTGCCCTCGACGACGATTGACTGGGCGCTCGCGCACGGCGCCGAGATCCCCATCGAAGAGCGCGATGCCCGCGAACTGTCCCACATCACCGGCCGCACCGCCGCCGGCGCGCTTGAGACCGTCGCCATTTATCCGCCGGCGAGCGCGGCGCTGAACGTCGGTTTCGATGTCACGCCGGCCCGCTACGTGACGGGCCTGATCACCGAACGCGGAACGTGCCCCGCGAGCCGTGACGGCCTTCTTACGCTTTTCCCCGAACAAGCCCGCGTGGCCGCTTGAATGGATACGCTCCTCCCGACGAATAACGATGCCCGCCTGAAGGCCGATGTGATCGTGACCTGCTGTGCCCTGGCGCAGCGTGGCCTCACGCATGGCACCTCCGGAAACGTCAGCGTCCGGCGCGATCGCGAAACCTTCTTCATCAGTCCGAGCGGCATTCCCTACGAACAGCTGACCGATATTCCGGTGATGGATTTCACCGGGCGCTGGTATGGCAATCGCCGGCCGTCGAGCGAGTGGCGGTTTCACCGCGACATCTTGAAAGTGCGCCCGGACGTGAACGCGATTGTTCACACCCATTCCAAATACGCCGTGGCGCTGGCGTGCACCGGGCAAGGGATTCCGGCGTTTCATTACATGGTCGCGGTTGCCGGCGGTGTGGATATCCTCTGCGCGCCGTATGCGACGTTTGGCTCGCAGGCGCTCTCGGATCATGCGGTGGAAGCGCTGACGGGCCGCAAGGCCTGCCTGCTCGCCAATCATGGCGTCATCGCGACCGGACCGGACCTCGCGAGCGCCCTGCGTCTGGCCGGTGAAGTCGAAAATCTCGCCGCCCAATACTGTGCGGCGCTGGCCGCGGGTAAACCTGAACTCCTGAGCGACGACGAAATGAACCGCGTGCTCGCCTTGTTCCGCACCTACGGCAAACAAGACAGCACGCACGATCCGGACTTGGTGTTCGCGGGGCCCGAGCGTCCTTAAGCGCCCTTAAGCAGGCGTTCTGGCGCTCTCATGCCAATGGCGCAACAGGCGGCGCGAGACGGCGTCGAGAACCAGATAGAGGACAAGCCCGGTCGCGCTCAAAAGGAAGAAACAGGCCAGAGCAACGGCCAGTTCCAGGCGATAGCTCGCTTCCACCAGGCGCGAGGCAAGACCGGAGCGGGTTCCCGAGGTTCCCGCGACCATTTCCGCGACCACCGTGCCGATCAGCGCGAGGCCGCCCGCGATGCGCAACCCGCCCAGGAAATAAGGAAGCGCGGCCGGAATCAACAGGCGGCGCACGGTCTGCGCGCGTGTCGCCCCATAAAGCCGGAACAGGTCCTTCAAATTGGCATCCACGCTTTTCAAACCCAAAAGCGTGTTGGAGATGATGGGAAAGATCGCCGCCATCCACGCCAGGATGAGCAGCACCGCGAACACATTTTCCACCCAGATGATCACGAACGGCGCGACCGTGACGATGGGTGTCACCTGGAGAAACACCGCGTAGGGAAAAAAGATGCGCTCGGCGAGCGGCGACTGCGCCAGCAGGATCGCGATCAGCGCGCCGGACAGCGCGGCAAGCGCGAGCGCCGCCAGGGTCACTTCCAGCGTCACAGCCAGGGAAGAGGCAAGGTCGCCCACATTGGCCCAAAGCGCGGCAACGATCGCGGCGGGTCCGGGCAGGATATAGGCCGGCACGTCGCCCAGGCGGACGGCGAGCTCCCAGCCGCCGAGCAGCAGCAGGCCGAAGGCGAGGGGGCCGAGCGCGCGTTTCATGCGGCCTCGCCCGTCATCGCACCGCGCAGAAGGGCGCCGATTTTGGCGCACCGGTCCGCGAAGACGTGACTGCCGCGCAGCGCTTCGTCGCGGCGTTCAGGCAGGTCTATCGCGACGTCGGCAATGACGCGCCCCGGCCGCGGCGACATGACGATCACCCGCTGCGACAGGAACACCGCCTCGCGGATCGAGTGCGTCACGAAGACGACCGTCCACTGGTTTTGCTGCCAGAGCGCAAGCAGATCGTCGTTCAGCCGGAAGCGGGTGAATTCGTCGAGCGCGGCGAACGGCTCGTCCATCAGGAGCAATTGAGGGCTGGTGACAATCGCGCGCGCGATCGAGGCGCGCATTTGCATGCCTCCGGACAGCTCGCGCGGATAAGCTTGCGCAAAGCCTTCCAGCCCCACGCGCCGCAAGGTATCCGGCACGCGCTCTTCGGACTTGCCCTTCAAGGTCAGCGGCAGCGCGACATTCGCGCGCACGTTCGCCCAAGGCATGAGCGTGGCATCCTGAAAGACAAAACCGGTTTCGGAGATATCCGCCCCGCGCGAGACCTCGCCTTCACTTGGCGCGAGCAATCCCGCCAGAAGGCGCAGCAGTGTCGATTTCCCGCACCCCGACGGGCCGACGAGGCTGACAAAGCTGCTGCGTGCGATCTCGAAGCTCGCGGGCGCGAGCGCGACCGTGCCGGTGGGATAGGTCTTCGCGGCTCCGGTCAGCCGAAGCGCGGGGCCGGTCAACGGCGGCCGCCCTTGTCGATGAAGGCGGCCGTGTAGGCTTTTTTGTAGTCCATTTGCTTTGGATACAAACCGTCGGCCGCCATGACATCGAAAAACGACTTCCAGCGTTCGTCGGTCATCACGCCCACGCCCTTGGTCTCGGCGTCGCCGCCCGTGATCATTCCGTGCGCGATCAGTTTACCGCGCCCGAAGGCGAGCAACTCATCGGTCATGTCGGGATTGTCTTTCTTGATCAGCACATTCGCCGGCGCCGGATCTCCGGTGAGATAACTCATCCAGCCCGCGATGCTGGCCTCGACGAAACGGCGTACGAGATCCGGCTCTTCAGTCACGCGCTTGGTCGACGTCATGATGACGGATGAATAGCTGGCATAACCCGCGTCCGCCAGCAGCATCACCACCGGCTTTTGCCCGGCGCGTTCGATCTGGAACGGCTCGCTGGAGAGAAGGCCTTGCTGGATCGCCGCCGGATTTGACAGGAAGGGTGTCAGGTTGAAGGTGTAAGGCGCCACCTGTTCGTCGGTATAACCGAACTTCGTTTTGAGGAAGCGCCAGAAGCCGATCCGCGTATCCGGCGAGATCATGATCTTTGCGCCCCTGAGCTGGGCGAGGGTGTCGTGCCCGGCGCCCGCGTGCGCGATCAGGACCGCCGGGTCTTTCTGGAAAATCGCCGCCACGGCGACCACGGGCACATTCTGCGCGACGAAGTTCAGCGGGATGAAGGAGTTCGGAACCGCGGAAAAATCCAGCCGGCCGGCGGCGAGCAATTGGGAATGATTGATTTGCGGTCCGCCTTGGCGGATTTCGACCTCGAGGCCGGCCTTGGCGTAAAGGCCCGTCGCCACCGCCTGATAGTAGCCGCCATGTTCGGCCTGCGCGCGCCAATCGGTGCCGAGCGAAACCTTGTCCGCCGCCGACGCCGCGAACGACAGGAGCGCGGCCGCGAGGCCGGCCGTAAACCCGTAGAGGCCGGGCAGGCGCATCAGATCTTGAACACGCCGCCGGGAGCCGCGCCGGCCGGCGCGGCCTGAGCGCCGGGCTTGGCGACCTTCGCCGACTGTTGTTCTTCGATGGCGAAGACTTTGAACAGTTCGGGCGGCTTGGCGATATTTTTCATCGGGCGCACGCCGATCGACATGAAGTGCGCCGGCACCTTGTTGCGCGCCGCGTTCGCGACAACATCCGAAACCGTCACCCCGTCCGGATCGCACTGCGGCTCGATGCGGGCCGCGATGTTCACGCCTTCACCGAACACGTCCGTGCCGGTGTGGATGACTTCGCCCATGTGCACGCCGATGCGGATATGGAACTGGTCGTTGGCGGGCTTACCCTTGTTGTAGTCGCCGATGCCCTTTTGGCAATCGAGGGCGCACTGCACGGCGTTCTCGGCCGAACGGAAGCGCACCATGAACGCGTCGCCGATGGTCTTGATGACCGTCCCGCGGTTGCGCACGATCTGGTTGCGCATGATTTCGTTGTGGATGCTCAGCTTCTTGACCATCGCCGCTTCGTCGGCGCCCATCTGCTTCGAATAGCCGACGATGTCGGTGAACATGATGGCGGTCATCTGGCGCTTCGGATTTTTCGCCGAGCCTTCCTCCATCGCGTCGAGCTCCTTTTCGCTCTTACCCAGCTTGCCAAGCAGGCGCAGGGGATTGAGCGGCGCGAGCAGGCGGCCAAGGCCCATGGTGACCAGCGCCGTGATGAAGGACTGCGTGACGCGCGAGACGCCCCAGACGCCGATGCCGACGAACATGGCCGCGAAAATCAGGCTCTTGGCGGTGACTTGCCAGCCGGAAGCCGTGAAGTCGGTGACGAAAGTCGAGGCGCGATAGAGCGAGAAGGCTTGGATTGTGGTATAGATATAGATTGCGAGGCAGCCGAGCGATTTGATCGGGTTCTCGGTGTAAAGGCGCAGGATCACGAGGGCGAAGATCACCGCGGCGTAGACGAGGGTCAGTATGGGCGAATGGAGTTGGATATCGATCGCGCCGGCGAACATGTTCACGAACCATTCCGTGAAGAAGCCGGTCTCCTGGGCCGCCGCGCCGGTTTTGGCGAGTTCGTTGGTATACGTAAAAGCTTCTTCCGCCATAGCGCTCAACCCCTCTTATCCGCCCCACCCCGGAAGCGGCGGAAAGTCTAACGGAATGAGCAGTCTATTTCCACTGTTGCGGGCGTCTTGCCGAACCGCGATTCTCGCCATATGACGGGCGTTTAGAGGGTAGATTTCATGAAGCTTTATAACTCCCCGATACGGCGCCGCACCGCTCTTGGTTTCATTGGCGGGGGCCTGGTGGCCTCCTGCCAAAGCCGGCCCGCCTCTCAAACCCCCGCCGGCGCTTCGCCGACCTCGCCGCCGCCGGAGCCGCCGCAGACGGTCGTTCTGTCGTCGGAGAACTTCGCGCGCTGGCTGGACGGCGTTCGGGCCGAAGCCGCCAAGCGCGGGATCTCGCAGCCCACGATCCACGCGGCGCTCGACGATCTTCAGCCCGTGCAGCGCGTGGTCGAACTCGACCGCCGCCAGCCGGAATTCACCCAGACTTTTTCGCGTTACCTCAACAACGCGGTGAATCCCAAGCGGATCGCCGACGGGCGCGCGATGATGGCCCAGCACGCAAGCCTGCTGGCCTCGCTCGAGCGCGATTTCGGGGTTCAGGGCCGGTTCCTGGTCGCCTTCTGGGGCATGGAAACCAACTATGGCCGGGTCATGGGCGACTTCTCGGTGATCGCCGCCCTCGCGACCCTGGCCTTTGACGGCCGCCGCGAAGCCTTTTTCCGCGACGAACTTTTCAAGGCGCTGAGCATCCTCGACAAGGGGCACATTTCGCTCGCGCGCATGAAAGGTTCCTGGGCCGGCGCCATGGGCAATACTCAATTCATGCCGTCGACGTTCCTGCGCCACGCCGTGGACCGGGACGGGGACGCGCATATCGACATCTGGGGCAGCGTTCCCGATGCGCTGGCCTCGGCCGCGAACTACCTGCACAGTATGAACTGGGACGGCGAGGGGACCTGGGGGCGTGAGGTGAAGCTCCCCCGTGGTTTCGACATCGGCCTTTCCAGTTTAGATGTCGATGCCAAGGAGAACATCCAACCGCTGCCCGCCTGGTCCAAGCTTGGGCTTCGCCGCGCCGACGGCGGCCCGCTTCCAAACCGCGATGTCGCGGCCTCGCTGGTATTGCCGCAAGGTGTCGGCGGGCCCGCGCTCCTGGTTTACGAAAATTACCGCACGATCCTCCGGTGGAACCGCTCGGCGTTTTACGCCATCGCCGTCGGCCACCTTGCCGACCGCATGACCGGCGGCGAGGCGTTGACAACCCTCGCGACCGCCGCCGAGCCGCTGCGCCGGCAGGATGTCGTGATGCTCCAGGAAGGTTTGATCTCCCAAGGTTTCCTCAAGGGCAGCGCGGACGGCGTCATGGGCTCAGGCACGCGTCAGGCGATCCGCCGCTTTCAACAGGCCAAAGGACTGCCGCCCGACGGCTATGCGGATAAGGCGCTGATTACCGTTGTGACAACGGCCTGACCTGGGCGAGGTCCCAAAACTTGCCGCCGGGGGCGGTTTCCAGTAAGATACAAGCACTTGTGGGGCTTGGCCTACTTAGACGCTAGTAATGAGATATTTTCACTGGGCACTTCGCCCTGCGGCCATCGGTGTGGCCCTGGGTCTGGCTGGCTGTGCGGGGGGCAATGCGCCCGTCACCGCGCCCCTTCCGCCGTCTACCGGGCAGGCCGGGGCCGAGATCCCCGACGGCGGCGTATATAAGGTCGGCAATCCCTATGAGATCGCCGGCACCTGGTACTACCCCTCGGAAGACTACGCCTATGTCGAAGAAGGCACCGCCTCCTGGTACGGCCAGGACTTCCACGGCAAGCGCACCGCCAACGGCGAACGCTATGACATGAACGCGGTGACCGCCGCGCACCCGACCTTGCCGCTGCCCAGCATCGTGAAGGTGACCAATCTCGACAACGGCCGCGCGCTGAGCGTCCGCGTCAACGATCGCGGACCGTTCCACAGCAGGCGCATCATCGACCTCTCGCGCCGCGCGGCGCAGCTCCTTGGTTTCTTCGAAGCCGGCACCGCGCGCGTGCGCGTGGAGATCGATGCGCAGCAGTCGCTCGATCTCAAGAATGTCGCGCTGAAGCGCAATCCGCCGGAAATGCCGATGGTCGCGGCGGTGCCGCGTGGTTCCGTCGCCTCGTCGGCACTGCCGCCGCCGACCGTTGTGACCGGCGGGGTGAAGACGGTTGCCGCGGCCCCGCCGAAACCGGCGGCCAGGCCGCCACAAGCGAAAGTCGTAGCGCCCGCCATCGCCGCTAAACCGGCGGTCGCGATCCCGGCAAGCGGGCCGAACACGGGCCTCTTCATCCAGGCCGGGGCTTTTGGCGAGATTGCGAACGCGCACCGCCTCGAGCAGCAATTGAAAGAACTCGCGATCGGAAGCGTTTTGGTGCTGCCGGTGACGTCCGGAGATAAACAGATCTTCCGCGTCCGCCTGGGGCCACTGGTCGATCAGAATCAGGCAGAGACGCTTCTCACGCGCGTGAAGTCCTATGGTTATGATGACGCCCAGATCGTTCGGGACTAAAATCTCGTCGATGGGCGGCGTCCGCCGCCGCGCCACGTTTTCATTTCAACGTTCGGAATTTCGATGAAGCGTTTTCTCCTCGCCACCGTATTTGGTCTCGCCGCCGTCGCGGCTGGCTCCGCGTTCGCCGCGTCCATCGACATCAACGCGCGTGAATACGTGTTGGTCGATTTCCAGACCGGCTCCGTCCTCGGCGCGAAGGATCCCGACAAGCCGATGCCGCCGTCCTCCATGAGCAAGCTGATGACGGCCTACATGGCGTTCGAAGCTTTGAAAGCCGGGCGCATCCGGCTCGACGATGAACTGACGGTCAGCCGTTACGCCTGGCAGCAGGGCGGCGCCGCCAGCGGCGGATCGACCATGTTCCTCAACCCGAACAGCCGGGTCAAAGTCGAAGACCTCCTGCGCGGCATGATCGTGCAGTCGGGAAATGACGCCTGCATCGTGCTCGCCGAAGCGCTGGCCGGCAGTGAAGAAGCTTTCGCCGAACAGATGAACGCGAAAGCCAAAGAGCTTGGCATGACCAACAGCCACTTCATGAACGCGACCGGCCTGCCGAACGAAGAACACTACATGTCGCCGCGCGACCTTTCGATTCTGGCGCGTCACCTCATCACGGAATTCCCGGAGTACTATTCGCTCTATAGCGAAACGTCCTTCACGTATAACAACATCACGCAAGGCAACCGCAATCCGTTGCTCTACCGTGTCGGCAGCGGCGCTGACGGCCTCAAGACCGGACACACCTCCATTGCCGGTTACGGCCTCACGGGCTCGGCGATCCGCAACGGCCGGCGTTTGATCCTTGTCGCCAACGGCATGGACACCATGAAGGACCGTGACGAAGAAACCGCGAAGCTCATGGACTGGGGGTTCCGCGAATTCACAAACCGCTCGCTGTTCACCGCGGGTGAAGTCGTCACCGACGCCGAAGTCTGGCTCGGCGATACGGGCAGCGTGAACCTCGTCATTCCGAAGGATGTCATGGTGACGGTGCCGCGCGCCGCCAGCCAGGCGCTCGAAGTCAAAGTGGTCTACGAAGGACCGCTTCCGGCCCCGATCGCCAAGGGCGCCGAAGTCGCGAAAGTCGTGATCACCGGAAAAGATCTCGCACCGATCGAGATTCCGCTTCAGGCCGCCGCCGATGTCGGCCGTCTCGGGTATATCGGCCGTTTGAAGGCCGCGGCGTCTTACATCGTCTTTGGGCCGCCGGCCGCGCCGGTCTCGCAGCCCGCGACAATGCCGGCGCAATAAGCACCGGTGGCCGGAGGCATCTTCATCACCTTGGAAGGCGGCGAGGGGGGCGGAAAGTCCACCCAGGCCCGCAAGCTTGCCGAAGCGCTGACCGCACGCGGCCACGAGGTCATTCTCACGCGCGAACCCGGCGGTGCGCCGGGCGCCGAAGCGATCCGTAAACTGCTCGTCGAAGGCGCCGGCAACCGGTGGGACGGACTGACCGAGGCGCTGCTGCATACGGCGGCCCGCCGCGATCATCTGGTCAAAACCGTGTGGCCCGCCGTCGGCGCCGGCAAAACGGTCATCTCGGACCGCTTCTTCGATTCGACGATCGCATATCAGGGCTATGGTCACGGACTGGACATCGCCGCGCTCCGCGAACTGCAGCGCGTCGCCATCGGCGACTTCAAGCCCGACATTACTTTGATCCTCGATCTGCCGGCGCGTGTTGGCTTGGCCCGCGCGCATGTGCGCGGCGGCACCGAGACACGCTATGAATCCATGGCGGTCGCCTTTCATGAACGCTTGCGCCAAGGCTTCCTCGAAATCGCCGCGGACGAACCGAAGCGCTGCCGCGTGATCGACGCCGATCACGATATCGACACCGTTCACGCCGCAATCATGAGCGCCGTCACGACGTTTCTCGGGAAGCGCTGAGCATGGCGACCTTACGCAAACCCGAAGAGCCGCCCACACTCCTGGAGCCGCGCCTCAATCCCTATCTTATCGGCCACGAGAACGCCGAACGCGAGTTCCTCGCGGCCTGGGACAGCGGCCGCCTCGCACATGCCTGGCTGCTCGCGGGACCGCGCGGCATCGGCAAAGCGACCCTGGCCTTCCGGATGGCGCGTCATGCCTTGGCGCAAGGCGGCAACGCCGCGGAAAACGATATGTTCGGGGCGCCGCCGAAACCGACATCGCTGGCCATGTCGCCGGAAGATCCGGTGTTCCGCCGCGTCGCCTCCATGGGGCATGCGGATTTCCGCGTCGTGGAGCGGCCCTGGTCCGACAGCAAGCAAACAAAGCGCAAGACAGTCATCGGCGTGGACGAAGTCCGCGAGATCGGCGGGTTCTTGTCCATGACGCCGTCGGAAGGCGGCTGGCGCGCCATCGTCATCGATGCCGCCGACGAAATGAACGCCAACGCGGCGAACGCGGTCCTGAAAGTTCTCGAGGAACCGCCCGACCGCGCACTCCTGTTCCTTGTGGCGCATAACGCCGACCGCCTTCTGCCGACCATCCGCTCACGCTGCCGCAAGCTCGACTTGCGTCCGCTGCGTGAGCAACAGGTCACGAGCCTTCTCAATCGCTATAGCCCCGAGATTCCGCCAAAAGATGTCGCGGCCCTGGCGGTCCTCGGCGACGGCTCCGTTGGACGCGCGCTGGAACTCGCGGACGAGGGCGGCGTCGCGCTGTTCCGCGATCTGATGGCGCTTCTCGGCGAGGTGCCGAAGCTGAACGCCGGCAGGCTTCACAGCCTCAGCGATCAGGCGCTGCGCGGCGACGCCTTCCGGACACTGTCCGGCCTTTTGGGATGGTGGCTGGCGCGCATCGTGGCCGCGGGCGCGCGCGGCATGATCGACGCTATGTCGGAGATTGTACCGGGCGAACGCACGCTCGCGCGCCGCTTGCTGGCGGCCGCGCCTCCGGCCGCCTGGGCCGAGGTTTGGGATAAAATCGGCCACCTTGCGCGCCGCACCGACGCCGTCAACCTGGACAAGAAGCGCAGTCTTATGCTCATGCTCTGGTCCATCGAGCAGGCTGTGGCCAAGGCTCCCGCCGCCGCGTAAGCTGGCGGCTCTACATCCAAGGAGAAGACAATGAAGAAGATCGCAGTTGCGGCCCTGATCGTGGGCGCCTTTGCGCTCGCATCATGCGACAAGAAACCGGCCGAAGAAGCCGCGACCACCGAGACCCAAACCGAGACCCAGACCGAAACCCCAGCCGAAGAAAGTGCAGCCGTGGCGCCCGCTCAAGATCCATTCCTGGCCGACAACCTCAAGAACCCCGGTTGGGGTCAAACCGCGACCGGCCTGCAGTTCAAGGCGCCGGAACAGCGCGCCGTGGAAGGCGCCGCCCAGCCGACGGCGAGTTCGACCGTCACCGTGCATTACGAAGGCAAGCTGACCAACGGTCAGGTGTTCGACAGCTCCAAGGGCGGCGAGCCGATCACGTTCCCGCTCAACGCCGTCATTCCGGGCTGGCAGGAAGCCGTGCCGATGATGCGTAAGGGCGAAACCTGGGAATTCGCGATCCCGGCGAACCTGGGTTACGGCGATCGCGCCGCCGGCCCGATCCCGCCGAACTCGACCTTGCTCTTCGAGATCCAACTGCTCGAAATCCAGTAAATCCGGCTCTTTGCTGGCTCGCCTTACGCGCCGTGGGCTTTCCCCACGGCGCGTAAACGACTATATGAAGGCTCACATTTCGGAGCCTTGCCCCTTGTCCATTCAGCCCGTCCCGCAGCCGGCGTTCTATATCACCACGCCGATCTACTACGTGAACGACAAGCCGCACATCGGCCACGCGTACACGACGATCGCGTGCGACGTCATGGCGCGCTTCAAGCGGCTCGACGGTTTCCGCGTCAAGTTCCTGACCGGCACGGACGAACACGGGCAGAAGGTCGCCAAGGCCGCCGCCGACAAGGGCGTTCCGCCGATCGCGATCTGCGATCAGAACTCGCAATACTTCCGCGATCTCGCCAAGGCGCTGGGCGCGACCAACGACGATTTCATCCGCACGACGGAACAGCGTCACGTCGAGTCCTGTCAGGCGCTCTGGCGCAGACTCGAAGACAACGGCCACATCTATCTCGATAAATACGCCGGCTGGTACAGCGTCCGCGACGAGGCCTTCTTTGACGAAAGCGAACTGACGCAAGGCCCGAACGGCAAGCTCGCCCCGACGGGCGCGCCGGTCGAATGGGTCGAGGAAGAAAGCTATTTCTTCGACCTGTCGAAGTGGCAGGACAAGCTGCTGGAGCTTTACGACTCAAATACGGATTTCATCGCCCCGAAGAGCCGCTTCAACGAAGTGCGCAGTTTCGTGGCCGGGGGCCTGCGCGATCTCTCGGTGTCGCGCACGACGTTCTCCTGGGGCATTCCGGTGCCGGGCAACGACCGCCACATCATGTACGTGTGGATCGACGCCCTGACCAATTACATCACCGGCCTCGGCCATCCGCAGGCGACGGAAGAGATGAAGGTCTTCTGGCCGGAATCCCTGCACATGGTCGGCAAGGACATCATCCGGTTCCACTGCGTGTACTGGCCCGCGTTCCTGATGGGCGCCGGTCTGACCGTGCCGAAGCGCGTCTTCGCGCACGGCTGGTGGACCATCGAGGGGCAGAAGATGTCGAAATCCCTCGGCAACGCCATCGACCCCCATATGCTCGTCGAGAAATACGGCCTCGATCAGCTGCGCTACTTCCTCCTGCGCGAAGTGCCGTTCGGCAACGACGGCGACTTCAGCGAATCCGGCATCGGCCAGCGCATCAACGGCGATCTTGCGAACGAATTCGGCAACCTCGCGCAGCGCTTCCTGTCGTTCATCGCGAAGAACCTGGGCGGCGTTTTGCCCGAACCCGGCCCGCTGAACGAGGACGACAACGCGCTTCTGGAATCCTGCCACCGGTTGCTGGATCAGTGCCGCGACGCCATCAATCAGCAATCCTTCAATGGCGTGCTCGATGCTATTTGGTCGGTCGTGCGCGCCGCCAATGTGTATGTCGACAAACAAGCGCCGTGGACGCTGCGCAAGACCGATCCCGCGCGCATGAACACCGTCTTGTATGTGCTTGCCGAAGCCACACGCCATCTCGCGATCCTGATGCAGCCTTTTGTCCCGGCCGCGGCGGCGAAGCTGCTCGATCAGTTGGCCGTACCGGAAGACCGGCGCAGCTTCGCGGTCCTGGGTGAGGCCCACGCCCTCAAAGGCGGCACACCGTTGCCCGCGCCGCAGGGTATTTTCCCGCGCTACGCGCCGCCCGGTGAGACGGCGAAAGGTGAGACGGCGAAAGGCGAGGGGCCGAAATGAGCCGGCCGCTGCTCGTCGACAGTCACTGCCACCTCGATTTTCCCGAGCTCTCGGGCGATGCGGAAGGCGTGATCGCGCGGGCGCGCAATGCCGGGGTCGGCCACATGCTCACGATCGGCACCAAGATCACCGCCTTCCCGGGCGTGCTCGCGATGGCCGAACGGTTCGGCAACGTATCCTGTTCGGTCGGCATTCATCCGCATGAAGCCGCGGTCGAGCCGGAAATGGACGTCGAGAAACTGACGGAACTCGCCCGGCATCCGAAAGTCGTCGCCTTCGGCGAAACCGGCCTCGATTTTTATTACGAACACAGCCCGCGTTTGGAACAGGAACGCAGCTTCCGTACCCATATCGCGGCGGCGCGCGAGAATAAGCTGCCGGTGATCGTGCATACGCGTGACGCGGATATCGAAACCGGCTCCATCCTGAGCGAGGAAATCGGGAAGGGGGCATTCACCGGCGTCATCCACTGCTTCAGCTCGGGGCGCGAACTCGCCGAACAGTGCCTCGCGCTCGGTTTTTACATCTCGCTGTCGGGGATCGTCACTTTCAAGAAGGCCGAAGCCTTGCGCGACGTCGTGAAGATCGTGCCGATGGACCGCATTCTGGTGGAAACGGACAGCCCGTACCTGGCGCCGGTACCATTCCGCGGCAAAACCAATGAGCCGGCCTATGTGGCCCATACCGCGACGGCCGTCGCGGAGATCAAAGGCATCTCGCGCGACGAACTCGCACGGCAGACGACGGAAAACTTTTTCCGTCTTTTCGCGAAAGCCAAATCCGCTTAGTTCGGCTTCGTGGTTTCAGGGACATGTGCGCCATGAAAGTCACCATTCTCGGCTGCGGGTCGGCGCCCGGTGTTCCCGCGATCTCGTCGGGCTGGGGCGATTGCGATCCAACCAACCCCCGCAATCGGCGCCGGCGTGCATCGATTTTGGTGGAGGAGGGGGCGACACGCCTTCTCGTCGACACCTCGCCGGATCTGCGCCAGCAGCTCCTGGATGCCGAGACCCGCAGCTTCGACGCCGTGCTCTTCACCCACGGTCACGCCGACCATATCCACGGCATCGATGAACTGCGCGAGGTCAACCGGGTCACGGAAAAGCCGCTGCCGGTTTATGGCGACCGCGAGACTCTCGAAATCCTTGAGAACCGCTTTGGATACGTCTTTAAGGGCATCCCGCCGGGATCCTCGATATACCGGCCCTGGCTGACGGCGCACGCGATCGAGCCCGGCACGCCGTTCCAGGTCGGCCGGATCCCGGTTTTGCCGTTCCTTCAGGACCACGGCCACAGCGCCACGATCGGCTACCGGTTTGGCGACATCGTCTATTCGACGGACATCCTCGAGCTGCCCGAAGCCGCCCGGGACATTGTCCGCGGCGCCAAGCTGTGGATCGTCGGCGCCTTCGGCCTGACGCGGCATCCGACCCATGCCCATGTCGCCAAGGTCCTGGACTGGATCGCCGAGCTGAAACCGGACCGGGCCGTCATTACCCATATGAGCAACGCCATCGACTACGACGCGCTGAAGCTCCAGCTCCCAAGCCATGTGGTTCCGGCCCACGACGGCTTGGTGGTCGAGGTGTAAGGCGCATAAGCCTCTACATACCTGAATATCATGGTATTTTTTCTGACTTATTACTTACCATAATATACATTATGCGACAATTATG
>JADZAK010000134.1 GCA_020852595.1 Rhodospirillaceae bacterium | reverse complement strand
CCGCTGGCGTAAATCCATGGAATAGGGTTTCGGCATGACTGCTGGCCTCCCATCCAGCAGTCAGCTTGAATCACGAATCAGCCCTGGTGGGAATCCCCAGATTCAAAGAAACCGCAAGACGCTCTAGTTTCGGCAACTAGTTGCGGGGACAGTATACTTAATTGGAGCGCCGGAGGGCCCGGTGTTATTTCCCCGTTATTTCCCGGTGCGCCATGTCTTCAGGCGGGCGCAGGCTTCCTGCATGTCGGCGGTGGAGCCGGCGAAGGAGAAGCGCACGAAGCGGCGGCCATGGAAGGGATCGAAATCGATGCCCGGCGTGATGGCGACGCCGGCCTCGTGCAGAAGGCGGCGGCAGAAGTCCATGGAATCGTCGCTCATGTTCGAGATGTCGGCATAGATGTAGAACGCGCCGTCGGCGGGCGCGAACTTGCCGAAGCCCAACTCGGGCAGATGCTCGAGCAGGACGTCCCGGTTACGCGCGTAGCGCGCGACGTTGACCTCCAACTCGTCCTTGCAGTCGAGCGCAAACAGCGCGCCGTACTGCGCGACCGTCGGCGCCGAGATGAACAGGTTCTGCGCGAGGCATTCCATCGGGCGCTTGAGGTCCTCGGGGATGACGAGCCAGCCCATGCGCCAGCCGGTCATGCTGAAGTATTTGGAGAAACTGTTGACGACGATGGCGCTGCCGGAGACGGACGCGGCGACGGTGACTTTCGGGCCGTAGGTGATGCCGTGGTAGATCTCGTCCGAGATCAGGCGGATGCCGTTCCGGTCGCAGAACCGCGCCAGCTCCTTGAAAGCGTCCGCCGGCATGATCGAGCCGGTGGGATTGGCCGGGCTTGCCAAAATCACCCCGTGCGGCAGTTTCGGCAGCTTCTTCAGGTGATCGACCGTGAGCTGATAGCGGCTGCCGGCGTCCACGGCGATGAGTTCCGGTGTGATGCCGAGGCTTTTGAGGATGTGGCGGTACGCGGGATAACCCGGTGACGCCAGCGCGACGCGGTCCCCCGCTTCGAACGCCGTCAGGAACGCGAGCACAAAAGCCGCCGACGAGCCGATGGTGCCGAAGATGCGGTCCGCCGGAATATTCACGGCGTATTCATCAGCGTAATAACGCGAGATGCGCGCGGAGAGCGCGGGGATGCCCGCCGCGACCGTATAACCGAGCGGATCGGTCCCGGCGAGCAGCTCCGCGACGCGCGCGGCGGCCTTCTTCGGCATGCCCGTCGACGGCTGTCCGACCTCGAGGTGGACGATGCTGCGCCCGGCGGCTTCGAGCGCGGCGGCGTCGCGCATCACATCCATCACGATGAACGGCGGGACGACCCCGCGCGCGGCAACTTTGAAAGGCATCGCTACGTCCTATGGCATGAGGCTGAAAGTCGCGTCCGGCGCCGGACAGCGCGGCGCGTTCGGATCCTTGGGCTGATTGGACTTAAGACAGGCCATGAAACCCAGGGCAAGCCGATCGAGCGTTTTGTCCTGCGGCGAACTTGCCGGGAAAAGATAGCCGCCGTCGTGGGTCATGCTGCCGATCCCGAACGGCCGGCCCATGGTGAGCGCGCAGGCCACCGCCCCGCCCGCATCGTCGGCGACCGCAAAGCCCGTGGTGCCGGGCTCCAGCGCGATCTCGCCGGAGCTTGCCTCGGGCACGAACCAGGTGGCGGCGCTGCCCGCGAAGAAGCCGGGTTTGCGCAAGCGCGCGAGGGTATCGGCCAGGCGCGGCTGACGCCAGTCGTCGCCCGCGGCGATGAGGCGGCGTTCGGGGGTCATGAACGCGGACAGCGCCACATTGTCCGCGACCAATGCCCCGCCGTAATTTTCCACGTCGCGCGCGAGCGCCTGCGAGACCTTGTGGCCGAAACGCGCCATGGTTTCCGCGGAAACGACGAGACTGGACCAGGGCCGGTTGCCGAGCTTGGCCTGGAGCGCGAGGAAGCCGCGCGCGAGGCGGGCGCCGCGAAAGTCGAGACCTTCGAGCGCGCCCCTGGCGTCGCGGGTGATGCAGACCCCGCCGCCGCCGATTCCGACCGAGGCCGGCGAGGTCACGGCCAAGGTGAAGCCAAGCGCGGCGGCGGCATCGGCCGCGGTCCCCTTGGCGAAAAGCACCTCTTTTGCAACCGCGCCGCCTTCATGATCGAAGGTCACGATCTGCATCTCGGGCCGGGGCGCGGCCGGGGTAAATTCCGCGTTTTCCGCGCCCTGGAGGCCGCCGAGCTGAAAACGCACGGGCGGCATGTCGCCGCACCCGGTGAGACACCCCACAAAGCCCAGAAAAATCAGCATGATTACGGATTTGTAGCCCCGGCACATGGCTGCAAAATGCCACAATTCGAGGTTATTGGCAGCTCTTGCGCGCCGGCCGCCGGGGCTAGGTCCCGGCCGGGCTGGTGGGCTAGGCTATGTCTTATAAAGCGTGGAAGGTTTTCCCCCTGACGAAGATTGCCCCGTTTTCGCGTTTCCGGCGCCTGGTCGCGGTTGCCGTCATGGCGAGTTCCATGCCGGCCTTGTGGGCGCCTGCCCGGGCCCAGGAATTCTCCACCGGCACCATTCTGTCGGACACCGAGATCGAGGCGACGCTGCAGGCTTATGCCCGGCCGCTTCTGGCCGTGAGCGGCATGCCGCCGGACCGCGTGAAGATCGGCCTGATGGTGGACGATTCGATCAACGCCTTCGCCACCAACGGCAGCCAGATGTTCTTCAACACCGGCCTGATCCTGAAAGCCGAAAACTCAAATGAAGTGATCGGCGTGATGGCGCACGAACTCGGCCATATCGCCGGCGGGCACGTCATCACGGCCGGGGACGGCGCGGCGGCGCCGAATGCGATCTCGCTGCTGTCGACCCTGCTCGGCGTCGCGGCCGGCGTCGCGGCGGGCAGTCCGGATCTCGGCATCGCGCTCATGATGGGCGGCCAACGCGCCGCCATCGGCGAATATCTGGCCTTCAGCCGCGGCGTCGAAAGCCGCGCCGACCAGTTCGCGCTGAACGCCCTCGAGAAAACCAACCAGTCCGCCGAGGGGCTCTATACCTTCTTCAACCGCCTCGCCGGCGACGAACTCCTGATCACGGACCGCGGCGATCCTTACGTGCGCACGCACCCGATGAGCCGCGAGCGCATGGCGACGATCCGCGCCGCCATCGACCGTTCGGGAGCCCGGCAAAAACCGGCGGCGCCGGGCGCCGATCCGCAGCTCGGCAAGCCGGGCGACACCATCGCCATCGCCAGCGACGCGACCGGCATCGAGCTCAAATCCGTGGTCGCGGCCGAGCTGGCGCGCATGGGTTTCAAGGTGAAGGACCTCGACCTCGCAAGCGACGCGGTGAACCAGGCCGTCGAGTCTCACGACGCCAAGGCCGGCATCGTGGTTTACGGCGGCGGCACCGCGAACGTGGCGGCCACCCCGCGCCCCGGCGTGCGTGTCGCCGTGGCGCGCGACGAAACCAGCGCCCGCGCGGCGCGCGAGCAGAACAACGCCAACGTGATGGCGCTGGGCGCGCGCGTCATGCAGCCCGATCAAACGCGCGCGGTGATCAAGGCCTTCCTGGATACGAAGTCCATGCTCGCCGCCCCCGGCGACGTTCCGGACCTGGAAGAACAGCACCGGCGCATGGTCGCGAAGCTGTACGCCTTCCTGAAACCACAGTACGCGACCCTGGCGCGGTACCCCGAGACCGACAAGTCGGTGTGGGGCCGTTACGCGCGCGCGATCGCCTATTACCGCCGCGGCCAGTTCGACAAGTCGCTGCCCATCGTCGACGACCTGTTGAAGGACCGGCCGCACGATCCGTATTTCTGGCAGATCAAGGGCGATATGCAGCTGTCGCGCAGCAAGACCGACGACGCGATCGTCGCCTACCGCGAAGCGCTGAAATACATGCCGAACGCGCCGGAAATCCTGAACGCCAAGGCCCACGCGATGACGGAAAACGGCGACAAGGCCTACGCCGCCGAAGCCGAGGAAACCTTGAAACGCTCGGCCGCCCTCGACCCGGAAAACGCCTATACCTGGGACCTGATGGCGCGCAGTTACGCCTTGGCGGGCAACGAGGGCATGAGCGCCTACGCGGCGGCGGAAAAGGCCATGCTGATCGGCCAATTCGGCGACGTGGCCCGTTACTCGATGCAGGCGGACAAGCTGCTCGAAAAAGGCACGCCGACATGGTATCGCCTGCAGGACATCAAAATCGCCGCGCAAAATCATATGCGCGATATGAAAGAGCGCCGCCGCTAGGGGCGCGAAAGGACAAGGATCATGACCCGTTTCCTCACCCGCAAGAACCTGCGCATACGCGTGAGCGCCTTGGGCATAAGCGCCCTGGCGCTGTCCGGCCTCATGACCGCGCCCGCGTTTGCGCAAAATGCCGCGCTTTCGGAGGCGCAGAAGAAAGAGGTGCGCGCGCTGGTGCGCGAGTACATCCTCGCCAATCCGGAAATCATCACCGAGGCGGTGAGCCTGCTTCAGGACAAGGAGGAGAAAGCGAAGGCCTCGAAGGTCGTCGCCGCGATCAACGCGAACAAGGCCGCGCTGTTCACCCCGCCGGAAGCCACCGTGATCGGCAATCCCAAGGGCGACGTCACCGTGGTCGAGTTCTTCGACTACAACTGCGGCTACTGCAAGCAGGTGTATCCGACGGTGATGGAGACCTTGAAGGAAGACGGGAAGATCAAGCTGGTCCTGAAAGAGTTTCCGATCCTCGGACCCGGCTCGGTCGTCGCCTCGCAGGCCGCGCTCGCCGCGCGCAAGCAGAACAAGTACCAGGACTTCCACATGGCGATGCTGAGCCACCGCGGCCAGCTGAACGAAGACTCGATCATGAAGATCGCCGCGGACGTGAAGCTCGACGTGAAGAAGCTGCGCGAAGACATGAAGGCGCCGGAGATCACCGAGATTCTCAAGAAGAACCACCAGCTGGCCCAGGACCTCGGCATCGAAGGCACGCCGGCTATCGTCGTCGGCGAAACCCTGGTGCCGGGCGCGCTGCAGAAGGACCATCTGAAGGAACTGATCGCGGACGCGCGTAAGAAATAAGCGTTTGTTTTAGGGGACATCGTTCCGTTTCGATGAGCGTTTCGCAGTTCACGGCCAAGGAGCGCTTACGGTTTCGCAAGCTGCTCGAGGTCGCCAATTCCACGACCTACCCGGGAGAACGTGACGCCGCGATGCAGGCCGCGACGCGTCTCGCGGCCGCGCATGGACTTTCCTTGCGCGAAGCGGCCGGCATGGCGGATCACAGGACGGACGCCGAAGCGCCGCGCGAGCACCCTCCCCGCCCGCAAAAGGGCCCGGCCGGATTTCCGGCCGATTTCGGGGCCGCGTCGGCCGAGCAAATGGGCCGCTGGTGGTCGCAGCGCCGCGGCAACGAAAGCACGGAGCAGACCGCAACCGGCTTCCAGACCGAGGTCGAACGGTATGCGGCCGAAAAGCGCCGCCATGCGGAAGCGATGGCGGACGCCGTCCGCCGCGGCCTCGATGAAGACGAACGAAAAGCGGAAGAGGCCAAACGGCGCCGCGCGGAAGCCTTGCGCGCGCGCGGCGGTCTCAAGCGTTCGAACAGCGCCTGGCGTCCGCGCCCCGAGTTCATCCGCGTGCTGCTGACGGAAACCAACATGAGCGCGAAGGAGATCGCCGCCGCCGCGGGCGTGACGATCTACGACGTCTTCCGTGAAAAGCTGCTGATGCGCCCGAAGGCCGGCGCGGCCTAGCGCTTCAAGTCTCTCGCAGCCATGGTCATCTCGTCGGCGGTGCGCAGCACCGTCGCGGAAGACGAATAGGCGCGCTGCGTGACAATCATCTTCGAGAACTGATCGGCGAGGTCGACGTTGGAGCTTTCCAGCGCGCCGACGATCAACTGCGTCCGTCCCATCTGCGAGCCGATGGCCGAAATCTGCATCTCGCCGGCCGCCATGGTGCGCTCGAACAGATTGCCGCTCTTGGCTTCCAGGTTGTTCTCGGCCGTGAAACGCGCGGTCGCGAGCTGATAGAGGTTGCGCATCTGGCCGTTGGAATAGCTGCCGATGAGCATGCCGGTGTTGTCGAAGTAGGTATTGTTCAGGCGGCCCATGATGTAGCCGTCCTGCTGGATGTTCTGCACCGTGAGCGTGCCGTTGTCGGCGAGCTGGGTGAGCTTCTTCAAATCGACCGTCACGGTCTGATCCCCGGCGGGATCGTGAATGGTGGCTTCGATCTTGCCGTCCGGCGGATCGACGATGCCGCCCTTCCCGTCGAAAGCGATGGTGGGCGGGAAGAAGTCGACCGGGATTTTCGACGTGTCGACGCCGATCGCTTCCATATCGAGAGTCCAGGAGGCGTCGAGGTTCGCGGTAAAGCCGACGCCCAGCGTGCGCGAGGCGCCCGTGGCATCGACGAACGGCAGACCGACGCTCTGGCGGCCGGTGTTGGCGGCGGACAGATTCGCCTGCAACTGGATGTTCGTCGTGGCGCTGGATTCGAAGATGCCGTTGTTGTTGAACATGATCGGCTGCAGCGTCGTGATGTCGTTCGCCGGACTGACGACGCCGTTCGCGTCGGCCGCCCACCCGTAGACGTAGCCGCCGGTCGAGGTCTTGAGCAGCACGCCCTGGTCGTTCTGGCCATTGCCGTCGGTGTCGACGCCGAGATCGACGGACTCGCCGAAGAACGCGCCGTCGCGCGTGAACTGATACTCGCCGAGACCTTGGGTGTTCTGGTTGGTGATGAAGAAGCCGCGGCCATTGAGCGCGACGTCGAAGGTGCGGTTGGTGGTGGCGATGGCGCCCTGACGGTCCACCTGGCGGAAGTCGTAGGTGTTGACGCTGAAATAGCTGCGGGCGATCGGATCGACGTGATTGAGCAAGGTCGCGAAGTGAGACCCTTGGGCCTTGTAGGCCGTGGTGTTCACGTTGGCGATATTGGTCGAGATATTCGACATGTGCTGCGACTGGGCGTTCATCGCCTGCACAGCCGTGTTGAAAATCCCCTGGGTGCCTAAGCTCATCTCGCTCTCCGATCCATCGGGCCCGAAACCGCGCGCTTTTCCCAAGCGCACACTTCGAGCGTCGGTTCGGATGTAGCAAGGGCCGTGCCAGCGGCGCGATCGAGGAAATTCAAGGCTTTAGGGGCGCCTCTGCGCCGCGGGAGGCCCTCTCATCCGGCAGAAGCGGCGCAGCGGCGGCAGAAATTGCCGGGCGACCGGAGCCCCGGCGACCGGAGCCCCCGCTACCAGAGCAAGGTGGTGGGCTTCGGCATGGCCTTGCGCGCGAGCACGGTGACGAGGCCCTTGATGCAGCGCACGAGGGTCCAGACGATCCACCACAGGAAGAGCGCGCCGGAGACGATCAGCACCGGCGGCGCGCCCTCGGGCATGAGGAATTCGTCGCCCGCCGGCGTCTCGGCCATCATGGCCGCGAAATTCACCACGAGGTAGCTCACGCCGATCATGCCGGCGACGATCAAGGTCACCAGGCCGAACCAGAACGTGCGCGCCTGGTAGGAGAAGTGCGACAGCGCGATCGGCCCCGCGTTGGCCATCCCCGTGTGCGCCATGATGACTCCCACAAGGGCCAAAGGCGCGAAGAAGAAACCCAGGCCGTAAAGCACGTAGACGATCGTCGGCACCGTCAAGATCTCCACGGTGACGGTCACATGCGCGGTCGTGTCAGTCATAGGGCCCCCCGTCCAACGGCGCGAAGTATAGAGCCTTAAATCAAGCCGGCGAGCGGCGATGACGGATCGGCGTACATCTTGCGCGGCATGCGCCCCGCGAGATAGGCGAGCCGGCCGCCTTCGACCGCGAGTTTCATGGCGCGGGCCATCTTGACCGGGTCCTTGGCCGCGGCGATGGCGGTGTTCATGAGAACGCCGTCGCAGCCGAGTTCCATGGCGATGGCGGCGTCCGAGGCCGTTCCCACGCCGGCGTCCACCAGCACGGGCACTTTCGCCTGTTCGACGATGATGCGGATGCCGACCGGGTTCTGGATGCCGAGGCCCGAACCGATCGGCGCGGCCAGCGGCATGATGGCGCAGCAGCCGATCTCCTCCAGGCGTTTGCACATGATGGGATCGTCGGTGCAGTAGACCATCACGTCGAACTTGTCCTCGATCAGCGCTTCGGCGGCTTTCAGGGTTTCGACGATGTTGGGATAGAGCGTTTTCTGATCGCCCAGCACCTCGAGCTTCACGAGGTTCCAGCCCCCGGCTTCGCGGGCGAGACGCAAGGTGCGCACGGCGTCGTCGGCCGTGTAACAGCCGGCGGTGTTGGGCAGATAGGTGTATTTTTTGGGGTCCACGAAATCGACCAGCATGGGCTGGGACGGATCGGAGAGGTTCACCCGGCGCACGGCGACGGTGACGATCTCGGCGCCCGAGGCCTCGATGGCGCGCGCGGTTTCCGCGAAGTCCTTGTACTTGCCCGTACCGACAAGAAGGCGCGAGGTGAAGCGCCGGCCGGCGACAACGAAGGAGTCGGTGGTGGGGTCGATGTGGTTCATGGGAAGCCTCGGCTTTTCTTCAACAGCGCGCTTTGAGTGTTTGGCCGGATCAGCCGCCGCCGATGAAATGCACGATCTCCATCCGGTCGCCGTCGGCGACCTGAGTGGCGGCAAAGGCGGACTTGGGCACGATCTCGAGATTGCGCTCGACCGCGACCTTCTTGGATTGAATGCCGAGATGCGCGAGCAGCCCTTCGACCGAAAGGCCGTCAGGAATCGCGCGCGCGTCGCCGTTCAAGGTGATGTTCAAGGATACTCCCTCCCTTCGCTGGCATGACCCAGATCAGGTTCAGCGGGTTCCGGGCCCATCGCCCAGTCTCAGCCCGATGACCTCGGGCACCCCGGTTCGGGCGCAAGATGGGGGACCGGGGCCCCCAAGTCAAGCGTCCAGGGCGTCCCCTAAACACAGCTAGTCCGTTGCAACCATTAAATTTTATCCCGCCGGACCGGTCGCAAGGTTGCCGCAACCCATAGGGTGGTATATCCCTGTCTCGGCTCCGCGACCGCCCGCCCGCCCGGGGCCGGTCACGGGGCCAGGGTAGGAAAGACAAGCTTGAGCCGCACCGTCGTTGTGCTGAATGGTCCGAACCTCAATTTACTGGGGCTGCGGGAACCGGAGATTTATGGCCGTGTGTCCTTAGAGGACATCAAGGCGGCCACGCGCGCGCGCGCGAAGACCCACGGGCTCGAGGCCGATTTCCGCCAGAGCAACGATGAAGGCGAACTGGTCACGGCGATCCAGGGGGCGCGTACGTCAGCCGCCGGGATCATCATCAACGCCGCCGCTTATACCCATACCTCGGTCGCGATCCTGGATGCGCTGCTCGCCAGCGACCTGCCGGTGATCGAGGTTCATCTGTCCAACATCTACAAACGCGAGGAGTTCCGCCATCACTCCTACGTCAGCCGCGCGGCAACCGGCGTGATTTGCGGGTTCGGCGCGCACGGCTACGAGCTGGCCGTGGATGCGATGGCTAACATTCTCGTTTCAAGGAAGACAAAGTGAAGAAGACCGTACAGAAAGCCGCGAAAGGCGCCGCCAAAAGCGCCGCCAAGAAACAAGCTCCGGCCGCCCCGAAGGCCGCCGAAAGCAAGGCCCCTGAAAGCAAGTCCGCCGGTGGACGCAGCATCGAAGGCGCGCTGGTGAAACAGCTGGCGTCGATCCTCGACGAAACGGCGCTGACGGAAATCGAATACGAAGCGGGCGGAGTCCGCGTGCGCGTCGCGCGCAATCACGGCGCCGGCGGTTATGCCGCCGCTGCTCCGGCCGCCTTCGCCGCGCCGGCCCCTGCCGCCGCCGCCCTGCCCGCGCCGGTTGCCGCCGCCGATCCGGCCAGCCACCCGGGCACCGTGAAGTCGCCGATGGTCGGCGTGTGCTACCTGCTTCCGGAACCCGGCGCCGCGCCGTTCGCCAAGGAAGGCGACAGCGTGAGCGAAGGCCAGACCCTGTGCCTGATCGAAGCCATGAAGACGTTCAATCCCGTCAAGGCGCCGCGCGCGGGCAAAGTCGTGAAGATCATCGCTGAAAACGGCGCGCCGGTGGAATACGGCGAGCCGATCCTGATCATCGAGTAACCGCGGAATGTTCGAGAAAATCCTCATCGCGAACCGCGGCGAGATCGCGCTGCGCATTCAACGCGCGGCCCGCGAAATGGGCATCCAGACGGTGGCGGTTCACTCGACCGCCGATGCCGAGGCGATGCATGTGCGCCTGGCCGACGAGTCCGTGTGCATCGGCCCGCCGTCCGCGCGCGAAAGCTACCTGAACAAGGCCGCGATCATCTCCGCCGCCACGATCACCGGCGCCGACGCGATTCACCCGGGCTATGGCTTCCTGTCGGAGAACGCCGAGTTCGCCGAGATGGTGGCCGACCACAACCTCACCTTCATCGGCCCGGCCCCCGTGCATATCCGCACCATGGGCGACAAGGTGCTGGCGAAGAAGACGGCGAAGGAAACCGGCATCCCGGTGGTGCCCGGCTCCGACGGCGCGGTCGCGTCCGAGGACGAAGCGGTGAAGATCGCCGACGACATCGGTTATCCGGTGCTTTTGAAGGCCAGCGCCGGCGGCGGTGGCCGCGGCATGAAAGTGGCGCAGAACCGCGAGCAAGTGCGCGAAGCCTTCCAGGTCGCGTCCGCCGAAGCCAAGGCCGCCTTCGGCAACGGCGAGCTCTACATGGAAAAGTACCTGGGCAAGCCGCGCCACAGCGAAATCCAGGTCCTTGGCGACAAACACGGCAACGTCGTGCACCTGGGCGAGCGCGATTGCTCCTTGCAGCGCCGTCACCAGAAGATCTTCGAGGAAACCCCGTCTCCGGCGCTCAACGCCGGTCAGCGCGAGGAGATCGGCGCCGTGGTCGTGAAGGCCATGAAAAAGCTCGGTTACGATAACGCCGGCACGGTCGAGTTCCTGTACGAAGACGGAAAGTTTTATTTCATCGAGATGAATACCCGCCTGCAGGTGGAGCACCCGGTTACAGAAATGGTGACCGGCCTCGACCTCGTGCGCGAACAGATCCGCGTGGCCGCCGGGCTCGAGCTCGGCTTCACGCAGAAGGACATCACGTTCGAAGGCTGTTCGATGGAATGCCGCATCAACGCCGAGAACCCGGAAACCTTCGCCCCGTCGCCGGGCAGGATCACCGGTTACCACTCGCCCGGCGGACGCCGCGTGCGCGTGGACTCGGGCCTGTTCTCAGGCTTCAAAATTCCGCCGCATTACGATAGTCTGATCGCCAAGCTGATCGTGCAGGGCGCGACACGCGAAGAGTGCCTGATGCGCATGCGCCGCGCGCTGCATGAGTACGTGATCGACGGCATCCAGACGACGATCCCGCTGCACATGGCGGTGCTGTCCGAACCGGCGGTCATCAACGGCGAATACGACATCCGCTGGCTGGAAAGCTTCATCGAGCGGTTGAAGACTGAAAAGTGAGGCGCATGCGTCCTCACATTTCGCAAAGGAGTGTGAGGACGGCGTGACCATCACCCCGGAACTTGTGCTCAAGGCTTACGCCTATGGGGTCTTTCCCATGGCGAAGTCGCGCGAGGACACTGAAGTGTTCTGGGTGCAGCCGAAGCTGCGCGGCGTCATCCCTCTCGACCAATTCCATGTCTCCCGGTCTTTGCGCAAAACCCTGCGCCGCGGGGTTTTCCGCGTGACCGCCAACGCCGATTTCGCCGGCGTGCTCGAAGGCTGCGCCGAAAGCGCCGAAGGGCGCATCGACACCTGGATAAACAATCACATCATGGACCTGTTCATCCAACTGCATGAAGCCGGGCTCGCGCATAGCATCGAAACATGGCTGGACGACGAGGACGGCACGCCGCATTTGGCAGGCGGGCTGTATGGCCTTGCGATGGGCGCGGCCTTCTTCGGGGAAAGCATGTTCAGCCGGGCCACCGATGCGTCAAAAGTCGCGCTCACGCACCTTGCCGCCATCCTCAAGAAAGGCGGCTTCACCCTGCTCGATACGCAGTTCATCACCGACCATCTGAAGACATTCGGCGCGATCGAGATTCCGCAGAAGGATTATCTCATTCAATTGAGCGCGGCGCTCGCGCGCCGAGGGGACTTCGGGGCCCCTGTGTCTCAGCCCGAGTTGGAAGCCTTGCTGCTTTCGCAGCGGAGCACCCAGATATCGTAGACCGGGTGATCGAGCGCCGACAGCGCCGGGCTCGAGCCGAACATCCAGCCGCTGAACACCTTTTTCTTCTCGCCCTTTTCGGGCCGATCGAAGATCTCGACGAAGGCCGCGTTCTCGGGCGGCTCTTCGGGCGGATGCGTGAAACACGAACGCGTGACGATCTCGAGGGTGCCGAAGTGGACCGGCGTGTTGATGGCGCCCGATACGGTGTTCACGCGTCCCGTCACCTTATCGAGGTTTCCGAACACCACCGTATCCATCGGGATGTCGGTCGCCTGGGCCGGCAACGCGGCCAGCAGAAACATACTCACTGTCATCGCCCGGCCAGACCGGACGATCCATCGGGAGGCGGTCCGTCGGGAGGCGATCCGTTGGGAAGCGATCAAGGTGCGCAAGGTTCGAGCTCCGTGAGATATGGATCCCCCGGTCCCGCTTCGCTCGCCGGAGGATGACGTTCGGGTGTAGCCGATCATTGTGGCGCCGGCATGGTCGGCGCGCTCGCTCCCCCGCCGTTGCCGCTGTTGGTGGCCAGGAAGATGATCTCGCCCACCAGATCTTCCAGGGACTGGAAGTCGCGGGTCCTGGCGATGGAGCCGCCGGCGGCGATCCGTTCGGCCGCCTGACCGGGCACGAGGTTGATGTATTTGCCGCCCAAGAGACCGTCGGACACGATCGCCGCCGTGGTGTCGGCGGGCAGCTTCACGTCGGACGAAATGGACATGGTGACCTTGGCTTCAAAGGTCTGCGGATCGAGATGTTGGCCGGTGACCGTGCCGACATTGATGCCACTGATGCGCACGTCGCTGCCGCGTTCCAGGCCGCCGACCTTCAAGAAGGTCGCCGTGACGTCGTAGCCGGTGACGGCGCGCAGGTCCGCGGCCGAGTAAGCGAAGGCGAGGAACATGGCCGCGATCACGAGCACCACGGCGCCGAGGACGGTTTCGATGGGATTGCGTCTGGTCATGGGGCGCTCGGGGACGAATTGGGGGCTGGGGATGAAGCTTCGACCGGCGGCGCGTTCACGGCCGCTTGCGCGGCCTTGGCGCGCTGCACGATAAGCGCGACGAGGTCTTCCAGGATCACGGCGTCCTGACTGAAGGAAATGCGCGCGCCGTTCTTGAGGTTGCGGTCCGAGCCGCCCGGACGCAGCTCGACGTACTTTTGACCGAACAAGCCGTCGGTCTCGATGACCGCGGCGGTATCGTCGGGAAGATCGAGCGCTTCGTCGAAGCGGAAACTCAAGAGCGCGCGGCCGCGGCTATCGACGCTCATATGCGCGACGGCGCCGATATCAACGCCGGCCACGCGCACGGGCGTACCGACATGCACACCGTCGACGCGGTCGAAATCCGCCAACAAATGGAAGAGACCGTCGTCCGTGCGCTGCGCGGCGCGATTGGTGAGCGCGACGAGCAAGAGGCCCACCGCGAGCACGACAGCCGCGATAGCGCCGACAAATGTCTCGCGCTGTTCGGCCGTCCGCATCAGATGCGCCACCTACGAAATTTGTGCACGGCCGGTTCTTTATGTTTGCGCGCGATCTCTTCCGAAAACCGCGTCACGCTTTTCGGGATCACGCGCTTGCACTGATCAGCCTTCGGGAGTCCAAGCTTGGTAGTCGCCGCTCGCCTTGGCGCGGTGACCGCCGCGCAGGTCGTTACCCGGCGGATAATAGGCTTCGACGGTCCCGGTGAGATTCGGCTGGTGCGGCTTGATCCACGGGCGCGCCGGGGTGGCGAGCGGCGCATCGGTGGTGTGATGCAGCCAGGCATGCCATTCGGGCGGCACGCGCGAAGCTTCGACTTCACCGTTGTAAACCACCCAACGTTCTTCGCGGTTTCCGAAACGCTTGCGCTTGGACTTGTAATAAATGTTGCCGTAGGCGTCTTCGCCGACCTTCTCGCCGTACAGCTTGGTATGCAGCCAAGTGCCGATGCTCATCGCGTTCCTACTCCATAAATCGAGCGCGTACCGCAGTGTCGCGCGTTACGCGGGCCGCAATATGGCGGTTTTCCCCCGCCGCGACAACCGTTCCGCGGGACTCGCTAAATACTTGATTACTCTAGCGGAATAAGCGTTCCACGGGAAGCGTGCAAGTTGACGGTGCGCAGCAACCGGGAACACGGAAATTTGTCCGCGCGTTGCATATCCGGGTTGGATTGGATCCAACATGGAGGTTTTAGATGAGACTCGCTTCACTTTTGATCGGGGCGG
>JADZAK010000133.1 GCA_020852595.1 Rhodospirillaceae bacterium | reverse complement strand
TGGCCTTCAATACCGCCGTCAGCTTCGTGACCAATACCAACTGGCAGTCCTACGTGCCGGAAACCACCATGAGTTACCTGACCCAGATGGCGGGGCTCACGGTGCACAACTTCGTCTCCGCCGCGACGGGAATCGCGCTTGCCCTCGCCTTGGTGCGCGGCTTCGCGCGCCGCTCGGCCACGACGGTGGGAAACTTCTGGGTCGATCTCACGCGCTGCACGCTCTACGTGTTGCTGCCGATCGCCATCGTCGTGTGCCTGTTCTTCGTCTGGCAGGGCGTGCCGCAGAACCTTTCGCCCTACAGCGAAATCACGACGCTGGAGGGCGCGAAGCAGGTGGTCGCGCAAGGCCCGGTGGCTTCACAAGAAGTCATCAAGATGCTGGGCACCAACGGCGGCGGCTTCTTCAACGCCAACTCCGCGCATCCTTTCGAGAATCCCACCGCACTGACCAATTTCGTCCAGATGGTGCTGATCTTCGCCATCGGCGCGGGCATGACGAACGTTTTCGGCCGCATGGTCGGCGACCAGCGCCAGGGCTGGGCGATCCTTGCCGTCATGGGCCTTCTGTTCATCGCCGGCACCGCCGCAGCCTATTGGGCCGAAAGCGCCGGCAATCCCGCCTTCGCGCACCTCGGCCTCGACGGCGCCGGCAATATGGAGGGCAAGGAAACACGCTTCGGCATCGTGGGGTCCGCCCTTTTCGCCGTGATCACCACGGCGGCCTCCTGCGGTGCGGTGAACGCCATGCACGACAGCTTCATGCCGCTCGGCGGGATGATCCCCCTCATCAACATGGAACTCGGCGAGATCATCGTCGGGGGCGTCGGGGCAGGCCTGTACGGCATCCTTCTGTTCGCCGTGCTGGCGGTGTTCGTCGCCGGATTGATGGTCGGGCGCACGCCGGAATATGTGGGCAAAAAGATCGAGGCGAAGGACGTGAAGATGGCGATGCTCGCCAT
The DNA here is from genome assembly GCA_020852595.1 of Rhodospirillaceae bacterium. Taxonomy (GTDB): domain Bacteria; phylum Pseudomonadota; class Alphaproteobacteria; order Rhodospirillales; family Rhodospirillaceae; genus SHVO01. Next base: position 6,538 of record JADZAK010000133.1, on the reverse strand, counting down.
CCTGGTCCTGCCGCTGGCGATGCTGGGCTTCACGGCGCTGGCCGTGGCGGTTGAACCGGGCCTCGCGGGCCGCGCCAACATGGGGCCACACGGTTTCTCCGAGATCCTCTACGCGTTCACCTCGGCCGCGGCGAACAACGGCAGCGCCTTCGCCGGCCTTTCGGCGAACTCGCCCTTCTACAACACGGCCCTGGGGCTCGCGATGTACATCGGGCGCTTCCTGATGATCGTGCCGATGCTCGCGCTCGCCGGATCGCTGGCCGCGAAGAAAGTCGTACCGGCGTCGGCGGGCACGTTTCCCACCACGGGCGCCTTGTGGGTGGGCCTTCTCACCGGCGTAATTCTCATCGTCGGCGGTCTCACCTTCTTCCCGGCCCTATCCCTCGGCCCCGTCGCCGAGCACCTCGCGATGCTTGCCGGCCAGTCGTTCTAATCCTCTGAGAGTGACATCCATGGAACTCGCCATCCCCCGCCGCCGCGGGCCCTCCTCCACCATGACCGATCCGAAGATCCTGGGACCGGCCGTCATCGCGGCGTTCAAGAAACTCGACCCCGCGGTCATGATCCGCAACCCGGTGATGTTCGTGGTGGAGGCCGTCGCCGCGCTCACCACGTTCCTGTTCATCCGTGACATCCTCACCGGCGCGGGCGACCTCGGCTTTTCGCTCCAGATCAACATCTGGCTTTGGTTCACGGTGCTGTTCGCGAACTTCGCCGAAGCGGTCGCGGAAGGGCGTGGCAAAGCGCAAGCCGCGACCCTGCGGCAAACCCAGACGGAGACCTATGCCAAGGTCCTGGTCCTGCCGGGGGAGAAGATCTGGACGAGGACACCGGCCACATCGCTGGCCGTCGGGCAAATCGTGCTGGTCGAGGCCGGCGATCTGATTCCCAGCGACGGTGAAGTGATCGAAGGGGTGGCTTCCGTCAATGAAGCCGCCATCACGGGCGAATCCGCGCCGGTGATCCGCGAAAGCGGCGGCGACCGCTCGGCCGTGACGGGCGGTACACTGGTGATCTCGGACTGGATCAAGGTCCGCATCACGGCCTCGCCGGGATCGACGTTCCTGGACCGCATGATCGCCCTTGTTGAAGGTGCGCAGCGACATAAAACACCCAACGAGATCGCGCTCAATATCCTGCTTGCAGGCATGACATTGATTTTCGTGTTCGCCGTCGCCTCCATCCCGGCCTTCGCCGCTTATGCGAAGGGACACATCAGCGTCCTCGTCCTGGTGGCGCTGTTCGTCACCCTTATCCCGACCACCATCGGCGCCCTCCTGTCGGCCATCGGCATCGCGGGCATGGATCGCCTGGTGCGTTTCAACGTGCTGGCCATGTCGGGCCGCGCGGTGGAAGCGGCCGGCGACGTCGATACGCTGCTGCTCGACAAAACCGGCACCATCACACTGGGCAACCGGCAAGCCACGGCGTTCCTTCCCGTGTCCGGCGTAAGCGAGAAGGAGCTGGCCGACGCAGCGCAGCTGGCGTCACTGTCCGACGAGACACCGGAAGGCCGCTCCATCGTCGTGCTTGCAAAAGAACAGTACGGCCTGCGAGGGCGCGAGATGGCGCCGCTCAACGCGCATTTCATCCCCTTCACCGCCCAGACCCGCATCAGCGGCGTGGACTTCGACGGCGCGCATATTCGAAAGGGCGCCGTGGATGCCGTGCTGGCCTACACCCGGGTCTTCGGCGATCCCGCCGAACGCGAGATCGAGGACATCGCCGAACGGATCGCGAAGCAGGGCGGGACGCCCCTCGCGGTGGCCAACGGGAAACGCCTGCTCGGCGTCATTCACCTCAAGGACATCGTCAAAGGCGGCATCCGCGAGCGTTTCGCGGCCCTGCGCAAGATGGGCATCCGCACGGTGATGATCACCGGGGACAACCCGCTCACGGCGGCCGCCATCGCCGCGGAAGCGGGCGTGGACGACTTTCTCGCGCAAGCCACGCCGGAAACGAAACTGAAATTGATCCGCGACGAGCAGGCCAAGGGCAAGCTGGTGGCCATGTGCGGGGACGGCACCAACGACGCGCCCGCGCTCGCGCAAGCCGACGTCGGCGTCGCGATGAACACCGGCACCATGGCCGCGCGCGAGGCGGGCAACATGGTGGACCTCGACAGCGACCCCACCAAGCTCATCGAAGTCGTGGAAATCGGCAAGCAGTTGCTGATGACGCGCGGCGCGCTCACAACTTTCTCCATCGCCAACGACGTCGCGAAGTATTTCGCCATCATCCCGGCGATGTTCCTCGCCTTCTATCCCCAGCTTCAGGCGCTGAACGTCATGCGGCTCACGACGCCCGAAAGCGCGATCTTGTCGGCGATCATCTTCAACGCGCTGATCATCGTCGCGCTGATTCCATTGTCGCTGAAGGGCGTGAGCTACAGACCTGTCGGCGCCGCGAGCATCCTCAAACGCAATCTTCTGATCTACGGCGCGGGCGGCCTTGCGGCACCCTTCGCCGGCATCAAGATCATCGACATCATCGTTTCGGCTATCGGCTTGGCCTAAGGAGATATTCATGCTCACCCACATTCGCCCCGCCCTCGCGATGATGACCGTCATGACCGTCGTCACCGGCCTTCTCTATCCCCTGGGCATGACCGGCCTCGCGCAAGTTCTGTTTCCGGCACAGGCCAACGGAAGCCTCGTCGCAAAAGACGGACGGATCGCAGGCTCGGCGCTCATCGGCCAGAATTTCACCGCTGCGAAATACTTTCGGGGCCGTCCGTCGGCGACAGCGCCGGAACCCTACAACGCGGGCGCGTCCTCAGGCGCCAACCTTGGCCCGACGTCGGAGGCCTTGATCGCGCGTGTGGGAGACGCGGCCGAAAAGCTCAAAAGTGAAAACCAAACCGCCGCAGTGCCGCTGGATCTTGTGACAACTTCGGCGAGCGGCCTCGATCCACACATCGCCCCCGCCGCGGCCCTTTTCCAGGCGCCGCGCGTGGCGAAAGAGCGTGGCTTGGCCGAAACGCGCGTGCGGGAACTGATTGCCGCACACACGGAAGGACGGCTTTTTGACATATTGGGCGAACCGCGAGTCAATGTGCTGAAACTCAATCTGGCGCTGGACGCCCTGCAATGAACGCATAGCGCCCGACAACGGGAGGCGTAGACTTACGGCATGCCTGAATCCCGCGACACCCGGCCGTCCCCCGACGCCCTGCTCAAACAGGTGGCGCGGGGCACGCGCGGCCGTTTGAAGATATTCCTGGGAGCCGCGCCGGGCGTCGGCAAAACCTATGAAATGCTGTCGTCCGCGCAGGCCAAGCGCCGCGCGGGCGTGGATGTCGTCGTAGGGGTCGTTGAAACCCACGGCCGCAAGGAGACCGAAACGCTGCTCGACGGCCTGATGGTGGTGCCGCGCGCGCTCGTCGAGTACAAAGGCCGCACGCTCGGTGAGATGGATATCGACGCGGTCCTCGCACGGAAGCCACAAATCGTCCTCGTCGACGAACTCGCGCACACCAACGCGCCCGGCAGCCGTCATCCCAAGCGTTATCTCGACGTCGAGGAGGTGCTTGCCGCCGGCATCGACGTCTACACCACCCTCAACATCCAGCATGTCGAAAGCCTCAATGACGTGATCGCCAAGATCACGCATATCCGCGTGCGCGAAACAGTGCCGGATTCCATCATCGATCTGGCCGATGACGTCGAACTGGTGGACTTAACTCCCGAAGACCTCATCCAGCGTCTGAAAGAGGGCAAGATTTACGTGCCGGAGCAGGCCCAGCGCGCGGTGCAAAATTACTTCATGCCGGGCAACCTGACGGCCCTGCGCGAGCTCGCTCTGCGCCGAACGGCGCAGCGTGTGGACGATCAAATGGTCACCTACATGCGCGCCCACGCCATTCCCGGGCCGTGGCCCGCAGGCGAGCGTGTGCTGGTCTGTGTGAACGAGCACCCGAGCGGCATCGGCTTGGTGCGCTATACCCGCCGCCTCGCCGACCGGCTGCGCGCGTCATGGACCGCCGTACACGTCGAGACCTCCCGTTCATTGCGGCTGTCGGAGCCGGAAAAATCCCGGATTGCCGAGTGCTTACGGCTGGCGGAGCACCTCGGCGCCGCGACGGTCACGTTACCGGCGGCAGACGTGCCGGGCGGCGTCGTGGACTATGCGCAATCCAATAACGTCACCCATATCGTCATCGCCAAATCCAATCGTTCACGCTGGTCGGAGCTGTGGCGAGGGTCGGTGACCCATCAATTGATCCGCCGCGCGGGCGATATCAGCGTGCATGTGATCGCCGAAGATACCGCGCGCCGTACCGGCGAAAACGCCGTTGACGAGGTCGAAGCCGCTTCGACCGGCTTGAACCTCGGACACTACGGCGGAACCCTCGGCATGGTGGCCGCCGCCACGGCGGCGGGCGTCGCCGCGCAACACGTCGTGGCCGCGTCCAATTTCGCGCTTGTCTTCTTGACGGCGGTGCTGGGCAGCGCGGTGACCTACGGTCTATGGCCGTCGATCTTCGCCGCGGTGGCGAGCGCGGTGGCGTACAACTACTTTTTCCTGCCGCCGCTCTACAGCTTCACCATCACCGACCCTGAAAACGTGTTGGCGTTGTTCTTTTTCATCGTTGTCGCGGCGGTGGCGGGAAATCTGGCCGCGCGCGTACGCACCCAGGCGATCAACGCCCGTCAGCGCGCCCGCACGACCGATGAACTTTATACTTTCAGCCGGAAATTGGCCGGAGCGGTGGTGCTCGACGACCTGCTGTGGGCGACGGCCTATCAAATCGCCTCAATGCTGAAAGCGCGTGTGGTGGTCCTCTTGCCAGAGAACGGCGGTATCGCGGTGCGGGCCGGCTACCCACCCGAGGATACGCTGGCCGCGCCCGACTTCGCCGCCGCCACCTGGGCTTGGCAGCAAGGACGGCCGGCCGGGCGCGGCTCCGATACACTACCGGGCGTAAGCTGGCTGTTTTTACCGATGCGTACAGGACGAGGACTTGTCGGCATCGTCGGGCTGGAAAGCGACAGGCCCGGCCCCTTACTGACGCCGGACCGGCGCCGGCTTCTTGATGCGCTCGTGGATCAAGCGGCGCTGGCGGTGGAGCGTATCAATCTCGCCAAGGACATCGATCAGGCGCGGCTGTTCGCCGAGACCGAGCGGCTGCGCGGCGCTCTTCTGACCTCGATCTCGCACGACCTGCGCACGCCGCTCGCATCGATTCTCGGCGCAGCTACCAGCCTCAAAAACTTTCGCGAGACCTTGGACGATAAAGCCGTGGGCGATCTCGCCGGTGTGATCCAGGATGAAGCTGAGCGCTTGAACCGCTTTATCGCAAACCTTCTGGACATGACGCGTCTCGAGTCCGGCAAAATTACGCCCAAAGGCGAGCTCATCGATCTAGCCGACGTGGTTGGCAGTGCACTGGAACGGGCCCGCAAGGTCGTCGGCGAGCGCCCCGTCGACATCGAGCTTGCCCGTGAGCTTCCGATGCTGCGCCTCGATCCGGTTCTGTTCGAACAGGTCCTATTCAATCTTCTGGACAACGCCGCGAAATATTCGCCTGCCGGAACGCGGATCGCGCTGTCTGCCGGGCGAGAAGGCGAGACGGTGCACCTGCGCGTCGCCGATGAGGGCGACGGAATTCCCGAGGCCGACCTCGAGCGCATCTTCGATAAATTCTACCGCGTGCACGCGGCCGATCACCGCCGCGCCGGGACGGGGCTTGGCCTTGCCATCTGCCGTGGTTTCATTGAAGCCATGGGTGGGACCATCAGCGCCAGCAACCGCATGGACCGCCCGGGCGCGACTTTCACCGTCACACTACCCGTGCCCGCGGATGAACCTTTTACCGCCGAGGCCGCATGACGCTTCCCCCGACGCGCATCCTCATCGTTGAGGATGAACCGCCGATCCGCAAATTCCTGCGCACGAGCCTGACGCCGCAAGGCTATCAGGTTCTGGAAGCCACCGACGGCGCCGAGGCTTTGGAAACCATCGACCGCAACACTGTCGACGTCGTGCTGCTCGACCTGGGTTTGCCGAATTTGCACGGCTTCGACGTGATCCAGAAGCTGAGGGAGGCGAAGTCCCGCATCCCTATCATCGTGCTGTCGAGCCGCACGGACGAAGCGGGCAAGGTCAAAGCTCTCGATCTCGGCGCCGACGACTATGTGACGAAGCCATTCGGTCTCGATGAGCTGCTGGCGCGCATCCGCGCCGCATTGCGCCACCGTCTGCAACAGGAAGGCGCGGCCCCGGAATTCCAGAGCGGCGATCTGCGCGTGGACCTTGTGCGCCGGCTGGTGACGGTGCGCGGCGAGGACGTGAAGCTCTCGCCACGCGAATACGATCTTTTACGCCTCCTTGTGCTCCACGCGGGCAAGGTCCTCACCCATAAATTCATCATCGCGGAGGTATGGGGCGGTCAAACCGACGTGCAGTACTTGCGCATTTACGTACGCCAGCTACGTCAAAAAATAGAAATCGACCCGGAGCAGCCGCGGCACATCCAGACCGAACAGGGTGTCGGATACCGCCTGAAGGCGTAAGCCGCCTTTATTCCGAAGGCGGT
>JADZAK010000132.1 GCA_020852595.1 Rhodospirillaceae bacterium | reverse complement strand
TCGGAAACTGCTGATGATGCGGTCCCCAATGTAGCCCGCATAGACAAGCCCGCCGTAATCATTCGGGTCTTCGATGGGCTCCGGGGAGTGCTGCTTGCCAACCCGATGATATGTGCGTCCGCGCAAAAGCAAGACGGCCTGGTGACCGTCCTTTGAATCAATGCGTTTGAAATGAAGATATGGCTCTAGCCGAGGCTTGAAGCCGAGTAACTTGCGGGCTTGACGGAATGTGATCGCGGCATTTCCAGCAACCATGAGAGCATAGAAAAACTCTGCAATTTTGCGCGTATACCAGGTTGAGGTTAAAAGGATTTGGTTGGTGGCGCTGACATGGCGCACAGTCAGATTTACTTCATGGAACAGCGCGCGAATTTTTAGGCGTGTTCCAATAGTGAAATCCGCAGGCAACCAGGTTTCTGCATGGACGACGAGATTGCAGAAACCGATCCTTTTAATAGTGCCGCTCAGTGCGAGACGATGGCCTGAAGTTTCGCCGGATAACTCGACCTCTATCGGATCAACTAAGTATTCGCCGGAAATTTCATCCGTTTGATAATGGAGTCTTGGAGAGTCCGAAACGGTGACGCTGAACGTGCTGCTTTGGCTCGCGGGGGGGGGGGCATATTGATAGCCTTTCGTCAAATGGTGATCGGCACCAATATAAAATCAGTGCCGGTCGTGATTACGCGAGCACTCTTGCTTGGTCGCCAAATGCGAGGATGCCAATATCAGCCATATCCCTTTCTTCGGTGGATGAAAGGGTTTGGGTGTTAGTCCCAATATCGTCGAGTAGAACTCCGCCCCCTTCGAGCGCCCAGGCGGCAGCACGCAGATACAAATGTTCGCCGATCTCAGCTCCCTTCGCCAAGTCGGCGACTTCGCCGGGCTCTAATGGTTCGTTTGCCAATGCGGCAAGAATCTGCTCTCCGTGCGGTATAATTTCATGCTGATGCAGCACGAGAAATTTGGTGTTCTCTCGGGTCATGAATGACGCTCGGAGAGCCTGCTTGGTGGCTTCGCGCGCTGGCCCGCCCGAAATGTTCTCCAGAACACACGCTGCGCCAAGACGAAGAAAGGGGCGCGATTCTACGACGCTGCGGAAGAAAAGATGCCAAAGGCGAACATCCAAGGGTTCCGGGAGAACGTCGCGTCCCAATGCTTTGATGTCACGGGCCGCCACGAGGTAGTGCAATTCTTCTTCCTGCGCGAAATGAATTAAAAACTTTCGTAGGTTTTTCTTCCGCGTCATCGAGGGGTGTGCTGCACACGACATGAAGTATCGGGCGACCTCTTTGGTGAGGTGATACTGCATACTCAAATAACGAATATATTGATCGACGGTCGTGCCGGATGGTGCGATCCCGGTTTCTAAAAGTTTTTGGAATCGTACTTGCGCCTTAGCAATGCGTTCATTGAGCGGTGACATTCTCCGCCCCTTTTAAGTCGCGCGTGGAGTTGGCCGGACGCCGGTACGGAATTACGTCATATTTTACTTTCTCGAAGGCGTCCCAAAGGATTCCCAAGAAATCTATTAGGATAGTTTTGGCTGACGATGCACGAATCCCTTGCTGCTGCGAGGCTCGCGCTCTTAGCTTGGCGAGTGTCCACCGCCAAACGTGTGCAAATGGACCAGGTGCAATATTGCCGCCGGAGAGATTGGTGTGAATGTCTGTCCAAAATGCGTAGTGATCTTCTGGCGCGTCAATACGGTAGCGGAACTTGATCTTCGAGCGGATACCGCCAAGTTTGAGATAGCCTTGTAATGGGCCGCCTGTGGCAACAGCCACAAGAAAGCGGCGCTCGCACAGAAGGATTGTATAGACCGAGTAGCGGAAGATCGACATTGCCGCATCGCTGCCATATACATCTGGATCGACGCATAGGCGGCCAATCTCCGCGCACTGTTCGCGCGGTGGGAATGGTTCGATTGTGTCAGCACCGTGCAATTCGTGATCGAATTGATCGGAAGGTGTCAAAAGACGGAGCCGGAAACTGCTGACGATGCGGTTTCCGATATAGCCTGCGTAGACCAATGCGCCGCGATCATGTGGATCTTCGATGGGCTCAGGCGAACGCTGTTTTCCAACCCGATGATATGTCCGCCCGCGCACCAGCAGAACCGCCTGGTAGGCGTCTGCACTGTCGATCCGTTTGAAGCGAATATAGGGTTCAAGGCGAGGTTTGAACCCTAATGCTTTCCTGGCCTCGCGGAATGTGATGCTTGCGTTGCCGGCAATCATCAGGGCGAAGAATAATTCTGCCGTTTTTCGTGTATATCGAGCTGGTGCCAATACGATTTTGCCGCCGAAATCTACCCGCTGCACGATCAAGGCAATATGTTGAAACAGCGCATGAAGTTCCAAGCGCGTACCTGCAAGCACATCCGACGGTATCCATGTATCGGCGGCAACGGTCAGGGAGTCGAAGCCGACACTAAGGATGGTGCCGTTCAGGACAAGTCTATGGCGGGGGTCATTGTCGAAAAGTTCGACTGTCAAGGGCCGGACGGCATAGCCTTCCATGCCTTGATCGGCACTGTGACGCGCAACGTCAGAGTTTTGAACCTGAAGTCGAAGCATTGAATTCATCGCAGAACTCGTCCGCGCGCAAAGGTTATTTGGGCACGTTCTCATCATTTACAGGGGCGCGCGTCACCCGTTCGGGGGATGTGCCCCTACGTGACTTAGTGTGCTCTACCCCATTCGGGGAAAAGGCATTACGCATGAGCAGGGGGTATTCGGGACGGTCAGAAACGGGCGCGGGGCGGTTTGCGGCGCGCATAGTACGGTGGCTTCTACGCGGCCCCCGCCTGGTCATCCTGGCATTTGCCGTTGTGACGGCTGTTCTTGGCGCCATGACCAGCAGCCTCAACATCGTCGTGGACGACAAGGATGTGCTGCCCTGGTCGCACCGCTACATGCAGACCATGACGCGGGTCGAAACTATCTACGGCAACTACACGACGTTCGTGATTCTCGTGCGTGGCCGCGTCCCCGGCCAGGACGCGGTGGCCGTTACCGCCGTCCGGGGCATGTCGGAGGCCCTGGCGGCCATGCCCGGCATCGTGCCGCAAAACCTGCTCAGTGTAGCCGTGAACAAGATCAAGGATATTGACGGACGTTCCGGCGATCTTGCCGTGCGGCCGTTTCTGGAGGACGTGGGCGGCGATGAGGCGGTAACGGCGCGGGTCGCGGCCGTTCTTGAGCGCAATCCGATCTACCGTGATTTGCTGGTGTCCGCCGACGGTACGATGTTCGGTATCGTCGCCGAAGTGCGGGCCGACAGTACCGGCTACCGCGCGCTTTCGCAGCGGCTTGAGGCGACGATAGCGCCCTATCGCAACAATGACGTTGAGATCGTCGTCGGCGGGCAGCCCTCGTTTCTGGCGCTGTCCGAGCAAATGTCCGACCGCATGGGCTGGCTGTTTCCGCTGGCGCTGGTCGTGATCGCGCTCGTGCATTTCGAGGCGTTCCGGTCCGTTCAAGCGATGGTCCTGCCGCTCGTGACCGGCCTCATGGCGGTGATCTGGGGGCTCGGTCTTATGAGCGTGTTGAAGATCCCGCTCGATCCGTTCAATGCCGTGACACCGATCCTGATTCTCGCGGTCGGCGCCGGTCATGCCGTGCAAATCCTCAAACGCTATACGGAATGTTATGCGGAGACTTTGGCGCAAGACGTGCCACCGCAGGAGGCGCAGCATATCGCCGTCGTGACCTCCTATGCGTCGGTCATGCCGGCGGTCTTCGCGGCGTGCATGGCGGCGATTGCGGGCTTCCTGTCGTTGCTGTTTTTCGACATCGAGGCGATCCAGCGCTTCGGTTTATTCGCGGCTATCGGTATCGCTTGCGTGCTGGTGATCGAGGCGGCGTTCATTCCGGTGGTCCGGTGCCGCTTGAGGCCGCCCGATCCGCAGCGGGCGCGTCAGGTATCCGCCGGTCCGTGGGAACGGATTGCTGGAGTTGTAGGGAGTATGGTCCTGCGCCGGCCGGGGCGCGTCCTTGCGATTGCATTGCTGATCGCGGCCGTAGCCGTCGCCGGCATCTTTCGGCTTCACGTTCTCAATTCCGTGAAAGCCTATTTTCCCGCTTGGACGGAGGTACGTCAGACCGATGATGCGATCAATCGCGTCATGGCTGGCACCGACGTTGTATTTGTCCTGGTCGAAACGCCGGACCTCGACGGCGTGAAAAACCCGCAGGTCTTGCGTGCCCTCGACAAAATACAGACGGCGCTTGCTCAAAAACCGGGCGTCGGCAAGGTGGTGTCGTTGGTCGATTATGTGAAGCGGCTTGACCGCGCCATCGGCGGTGACCGCGAGGCCGAGGGCCTAATCCCGGAGAGCGCCGAACAGGCCAGCCAGTACCTCTTGCTCTACAGCTTGTCGGCCGATCCGCTGGATTTTTCCTCCGTCGTGGATACGGATTACCGTACCACGCTCATGACTGTATTCTTAAAGGATACGTCTTCGACCATCATCCGCGACATCGAGTGCACGGTTCTGGAGATTGGCCGCGAGGACATGCCCGCCGGTACGGTCGTGGGCATTGCCGGAAACGCCGCAAGCCCGGTGGCGATGGCCGATATGATCGTGACCAGCAAATTGCAGAACATCGGCGTCATTGCTGCCGTCGTGTTCGCCGTGGCGTCGTTGTATTTCTGTTCCCTGGCCGCCGGTATCCTGGTGGTGCTTCCGCTCGCATTCTCGGTGCTTGTCGTGTTCGGTGCGATGGGCTGGGCGGGCGTGCCCCTCAATGTACCCACGGCGACCATCGCCGCGCTGTGCATCGGCATCGGCGCGGATTACGCGGTCTATCTACTGTCGCGCGTGCGGGAAGAACGCCGCAACGGCCGTGATCTTGACTTGGCCGTATCCGGCGCCATTGCCAGCGCGGGCAAGGCCGTGATGTTCGTCGCCACCGCGATTGCGGCCGGGTTTCTCGTCCTCTTGCTGTCGCAATCGTTCCTCGTCCACGTTTGGCTCGGGAGTTTCGTCGGCCTTGCGATGATGACGGCCGCGCTTGCCACGCTTCTGCCCATGATGGCCCTTGTGATGCTGGTGAGGCCGCGTTTTCTGACGGTGGCGCCCGTTGTCCCGGCGGATAGCGCGAGTGTGACGGCATGAGCGGTGCGTCTTTATTCCGCCGGGCGTTTCTGCGCGTCGCCGCCGCAGGTGTGATTACCGCCGCGTATGGGCGCGGCTTCGCTCTGGCCGGCGATGCGGTGGCCGATCTTATGACTGCGAACTACCTTGCAACGCGCGTGAGGTCGTCCCAAGGCCTCGCCGCGTTCAAGCTCGTCCCGCCAGCCGGCACGGAACGCATCAGGCGTGTGCGGTCCTTGAGTCTCTTGGAGGCCAACGGCGTGGACTCGCGGCGTTTGACGTGGTTCGAGGGTCCGCCCGATGTGAAAGGCATGGGCACGCTCACGGTCGAGAACGCGGCGGGCGACGATGACATTTGGGTTTATCTGCCCGCCGTGCGCCAAACGCGCCGGGTGCAGGCCGCGAACAAGGGCGAAGCCTTCCTGGGGACGGATTTTTCCTATGGCGACATCCTGGGCTACAGGGTTGCCGAGTGGACGCACCGCGAGATCGGCCGGGAGACCGTCGATGGCCGGGAAACTATTATTATCGAATCCGTTGCCGCATCGCCCGAGATCGCGGCACGCGCGCGACATCAGCGCCGCGCGCAGTGGATCGAACCCGCGAGCGGCATCGGCTACAAGGTGGAGACGTTCGACAGTCAGGGCCGCAAATTAAAAACATTCGTCATGTCGGATGTGCGCCGGGTCCAGGACGATCCGCCGCGCTTCCAGGCCATGAAAGCCGTCGCCCACAATCTCGTGACCAATCACCGCACTGAGATTGTCTTTGACGACTTTCAGGCCGGCCTTGCGCTTTCCCCCGACGATTTCTCGGTCAGGGCTTTGGAACGCGGCCCGCGATGATCCGTTGGGTGTCTGCGGGAGCTGCCCTCGCGGCGGCGGCGGTGTTTGCATCGGCGGCTTTGGGCGCGGACGTGTCGCTGCGCGGCGCGGGTTGGTCCGCAAGCCGGGTGGGCCCGGAAAGCGAGGCCACCGCGACCGCGGCGCTCTGGCTGCGCGAGCGCCTTGCGCTCACGCCCTCGCTTGATCTTGGCGGCGAAGCCTATGTCGTCGCACGCGCGCCCGGACAGCGCGGCGATCATGCGACCTTCGAGCTGCGCGAAGCGTATGCGGCGTACTTCGGTGAACATTTCGACCTGACCGTTGGCCGCCAGTTGATCGTGTGGGGACGCGCCGACCGCATCAAGCCGACCGATCTTGCGTCGAGCCGGGATTTCACGAGCCTTGTCACCGAAGACGACGATCAAAAGCGCGGCGTCGGTGCGGTCAAGCTGGGCGTCCCCGTCGGGGATGTGGTGCTGATGGCCTATGCCATGCCGGAATTTCGCGCCCATGCCGTCGCGCCGCTGCCGCCGCTTCCCGGCCTGTCCGTCCGGCGCGCTTCGCCGCACGGCGCCGTCGCCGACCATGCGGTGCGGCTTGAGCGCACTGGCGGTCGCATCGACTGGTCGCTGACCTACTTCGGCGGTCACGACAAGATGCCGATGTTGAGCGCAACGCCGGTGAGTCTGGCGCAAGGCGTTATCGAGGAGCGTTTTCCGAAACTGCGGATGTTCGGCGGTGACATTGCGGCGAGCGTCGGCGACTACGGCTTGCGGGCAGAGTTGGCCCATGTCGTATTCGACGATCTGGCGGCCTGCGCCGCGCCGGTCTGCGGCGGGCGCACGTCCGTCGTTGTCGGCGTGGACCGGCAGTTTCCCGATGACTTGTATGTGAATCTCCAAGCGGTGTTGGCGGCGGGCGGCACGGAGCGCGCGCCGCCGTCGCTTCTGCCGGAGTTGTTCGTCCGCAACGGCGTCCTCTCCAACCGTCTCACCGCCTCCGAAGGTGGTTTATCCTGGTCGGTTATCAGGCAGTGGAACAATCAGACGTTTCGCGCCGAGTTCTCCGGCGTCAGCGTTTTCGGCCGGTCGGGAACGCTGATGCAGGCCCGCTTGGCCTATAAGCTGACCGACGACATACGTCTGACCCTGGGCGGCGATCTCTACCGGGGAAAACGCGCGGGCGTGCTTGGCGCACGCCGCGATGAGAGCGGCGTGTTTCTCGAAATCCGCCACGGCTACTGAGAATCCCGTTTTTCATGGGCCTTTTGCTGCGGCGCACCGCAGGGCACCCCGCACCGTCCATAAAGCCCCCCGAACGGGTGATGCGCGTCTGCGCGCCATTGCCGACAATTCGTGCGTGCCGGCTTTGTGCGAGAGGCGCCGGACCCGTGTCAACAGCGACAGAGCGTTGATGGTCACAGTTCAGAACGTGTTGCGCCATGAGTGCGCGCAATAGTCTCTTTGATTCGGTCGCCTGGCAGGACGCGGCGGCCTATCAGTGGACCTTGGCCTTGCCGCGCTTGGCATGGGCGTGGGAATTTCTCCGGCGCAATCCCGCTTACCGCGCGGCGTGGCGCGAGGCCCGGCGGTCCCGCCGGGTCACACGTTTGGCGCCGCGCCTTACAGTGATCGAGACTGACGAAACGGCTGCCGATGCCGGTGAGTGGTGCTTGCTTCCGCCCCTGGAAGATCCCGGCCGTGATGTGCGCCACGCTGCCGTGTTCTGGGATGCCGCGGATTGCCCGACCGTATTGCCGGTTTTTGCTGCGTCGGGCGATGCACGCGGGGGTCGCAGTCCTCTCTTTCGTTCCAAGTACAAGTGCCGCATCGCCGTCTACGTCGCCCCCGACGGACGCCAGCATGTCCTATTTACCCATCACGGCCGGTCGGTGCAGTTGGAAGTCGCCGGCCTTTCCATTTTCGCGGCGAAGCAACTCCTGGCCGCAGTCGCGCCGCCCCATGACCGCTTCTCGTCCCATGTTCATGCCATGAAGCGGCTGGCGGATTTGATGATCCATAACGATTTGCGGCCGCAGCTCTATCCCACCTACGCGCAAAGCCGGCGCTTGGCGGAAGTCTTGCAGGCGCTCGATGGCTGGTTGCAGGGCGCTACCCAACGCCGGATCGCGACGGCCCTGTTCGGCAAGGAACGGGCCGATCATATGTGGCGGCACCAGCGCCGCCATATGCTTGACCGTGTGCGCCGCGCGATCAAACGCGGGCGGGCGCTCATGAACGGGGGATACCGCCGATTTCTCAAGTAGGGGCGCTCCGCTGTGCCCACTGGGCTTTTCACCAAGCATTAAATTCACTATGACGAAACGCATGACGTGGAAGGCATCATGATCGAAGTGGCGCAAATTCTCTGCAAGCACCATCCTGAGGCGGTCACGCTGCATTATGAGCCGCGCACGTTTGGCGCATGGGTGCCGCAGCCCGCCAAGTGTCACGAAAACGCGGAAACGATCGCCAAGCTGGATAGCGCGTTTCAGATCGTTCGCGGCTGGCTGTGTTACGTGATGGCCGATGTTCCGGTTTTCTTCGACGCGCACTCCGTCGTCGCGCGGGACGGAAATCTGTTCGATTTCACGCCGCCGGTTTCAGACAGCTCGCCGCCTTATCGGCTTTTTTTGCCCCATCCCGCCGAAGCCGCGCCGTTTGAGACCATCGTATTTGAGCAAGGTCAGAACCGCATCCATGCGACATGGGTTTTGTCCGGGGAAACCTGGCTCGCCGAGGACTTAGAGATTAAGCGTCTGGATTAGACACGCCTCGTTCATAGCGCTCGGTCGCGTCCTCAAAGCGGCTTTGAAACCAGTTCCACTTCTCCACACTCGCCGGAGCGTCCGCGCGGCCCAAGGGCCGCGCGCCGGGCTCTATTCCGCGCGCTAAAGCGCGCTCCACCGAGCCGCGGTGCCCGCGTCTCGGCCCTGCGGGTAACGATCCCTGACGCAAGCAAGAGATAGAGATTCGGCCATCGCGCTGGCGCGCGATGAGGTTGTTGTTGGCCTGCCCCCGGAAGCGGGGTGTCGGCCGCGCCCGTGTAATCCCGTTCTGGCCGGGCATCAACCCGGCAAGCGCCGGGTCCGGCCGTTGGCCGGCCCAAGCGGGTGACACCCGTCCAGCCCGGGATTTCTCGTGCGCTTTTCGCCGCCACCCCTCTTCCGGGGGCAGGTGCGGTTTTGAAGAGGCGCAGGAGGCCAACAGATGAGTTCCAACAACACACAGCGAGTCCGTGGAGAGCGCGGCAATCTTTATCAGGAAGTTACCGACCGGATTATTTCCGAATTGGAACAGGGACGCTTTCCTTGGGTGCAGCCTTGGGGCGCAGCCAACGCCAACTTGGGACTGCCCAAGAACGCCGCCACCGCCCGCCGTTATTCAGGAATCAACATCCTGATTTTGTGGGGCGCGATCATTGAAAAGTCATATCGCGGTCAAAACTGGCTCACCTTCCGCCAAGCCATGACCTTGGGCGGAAGCGTCCGCAAGGGCGAGAAAGGCACGACCGTTTTCTATGCGGATCGCTTCATCCCCAGGAGCGAAATGGAACGCGCGCAAAAGACCGGCGACGACCCGAACGCGGTTCCGTTTCTCAAACGTCACACGGTTTTCAATGTGGAGCAGTGTGACGGTTTACCTGAAACCGCCTTCGCCGGGATTGCGCCGCTTCCCGAGTGTGAGGTCATACCGCACGCCGAAGACCTGATTAAGCGCACGGGCGCGGATTTCCGCATTGGCGGCAATCGCGCGTTCTATCAGACGGCGGACGACTTCATACAGGTTCCGCCGCAGCCCTCTTTCTTCCAGCAGATCGACTATTACCGGACGTGTTTTCATGAGTTAGGGCATTGGACGGGCGCAAAGCACCGCTTGGCCCGCGATCACTCGGGCCGCTTCGGTTCGCATCCTTACGCGCGCGAAGAACTTGTGGCCGAAATGTCATCGGCCTTTGTGTGTGCGGCGCTTGGCATCACGCCGACCGTGCGCCACGCCGATTATCTGGCGTCCTGGCTTGAGGTTCTGAAAGAGGACAATCACGCGGTATTCCGCGCCGCGTCCCAGGCCAGCAAAGCGGCGGACTACATCCTCGCATGTGAAGCGGGCGCGCAGCCCGAAAGCGAGGCCGCATGATCCGCGTGCCTGAACATCTTTTCGCGCGCTTGCTTGCCAATGGGCAAGCCTCGCTCGCCCAAGACATTGACCACGTTCCGGTCGTCAAATTCTTCGACCCTTGCGGCGGGGCGACGTGGCTTATCACCGAAGCGCGTCCCGATGAGCCCGACATTCTGTTCGGCCTGTGCGACCTCGGCATGGGTTTCCCGGAACTCGGGTCCGTCCGCCTGTCCGAACTGAAAAGCGTCAAGGGCCGTCTCGGCATCGGCCTTGAGCGGGATTTCTTTTTTGCGCCGCGCTACCCGCTCTCGGTCTATCTGCACGCCGCGCTGTACGCCCGGTGCACGGTCGAGGACGACGCGCTACTGGCCCGCGCCGCGCATGACCTCGGCGTTTCGCCATCCCCCGAACCCCCCGTTTCGCCTTCCGACGAGGAAGGCGAATAGCCCGCCGCAGCTTTGCGGCATTTCCCCCACCCGAAAGGAAACACGTCATGCAACTTACTCATATCGCCATCGAGAACCTGTCTATATCCGCGCTGAACATGCGTCACAGCAAACGCGCGCCGGATATTTCCGATATTCTGCCGAGTGTCCGCGCGCGCGGCGTCCTGGTGCCGCTCTTGGTGCGGCCCAACGGCAGCGAGAATAGTTATGAGATCGTCGCGGGACGGCGGCGGTATTTCGCCGCCAAGGCCGCAGCCGAGGAAAAGGGCGC
>JADZAK010000131.1 GCA_020852595.1 Rhodospirillaceae bacterium | reverse complement strand
TCACGGCGCCCCCGGCTTTAGCGCAATCGCTCGACCGCCGTTACCGCCTGAGCATCGGCGTCGTGCCGGTCGAAGAGGCGCTGCGCCGCGTCCAGCAGGAGACGGGCGTCAGCATCGTCTTTTCCCCCGATCAGCTTAAAGACCGCTTTTCAGCCGGGATCTCGGGAAGTTTAACGCCGGTGCAGGCCGTGGCCGGGCTGTTGCGCGGAACGGGACTGACCCTGCGACGCAACGGCGAGCAACTCATCGTCGCCAACGTGAACCTGCCGGCGCACAGCCAAGAGCCTCCCGCGGCCGAAGCGGCGGCGCGCGAAGCGTATCCGGGGCCGCGCGCGGTGGCGCGGCCCGATCCCACGGTCATGGTCGAAGAGGTCGTGGTCACCGGTTCGCGCCTGCGGACCGGGTTCGAAACCGCGACCCCGGTCACCATGATCCAGGCCGCCACGCTGCTCGCCGCCGCGCCCAACAATGTCGCCGACGCGCTGCTGCAGTTGCCCGCGCTCGGCGCGAGCGTCGTCGGAAACACGAACAGCGGCGGAGCGTCGGGCAGCACGAACGGCCAAAGCTTGATGAACCTGCGCAACCTCGGCGCCAACCGCAACCTTGTGCTGCTCAACGGCCGCCGCGTGATCGCGACGAATACGCAGAACTCGGTCGACATCAACGTCATGCCGCAGACCCTGCTGTCGCGCATCGATATCGTCACGGGCGGCGCGTCGGCGGCGTATGGATCCGACGCGGTCGCGGGCGTGCTGAACCTGGTGCTGGATACGGATTTCGTCGGCGTGAAGGGCGAGGCCGGCGGCGGTATCTCCAGCCGCCACGATCTTCCGAACCACAAGCTGTCCCTTGCCTGGGGCGATACATTTGCCGGTGACAGGCTGCATGTCATCGCGAGCGCGACTTACTTCAATCAGAACGGCACGCGTATCGGCGACTTCATGGATCGCCCGTGGTGGGATGTTCAGAAGAGCCTGATCCCGAATACCACCGGAAGCGGCCCGCAGAATCTGATCGTTGACGATCTCAAGGCCTCGAACGGCTCCGACGGAGGACTCATCGTCAACACGCTCCTGCGTGGAACGAATTTTGCCGGCGATGCGGCCGTTCCGACACCGTTCGACTACGGCTACAGCCCCGGCACCACGTTCACCAGCGGCGGCGACGGTCACACGTTCAATATCAACTTCGCGAACGATCAGTGGCGCATGGCTCACTTCGTGCATGGCGAATACAGCCTGACGGACGAGCTGCGGTTCTACGCCGAGATGGGATATTCCCGCGCCGTCGCCGACGATCCGAGCCAGCTGCCGATCGAGACGGGCGCGCGTTTTCAATACACGATCTACAGCGGAAACCCGTTCATCCCGGCGTCGATCCGTTCAGCCATGGCGGCGAACGGCATCGCCTCGTTCAACTTGGGCCGTTACCTCAAGGAATATGAACCGATGCATGTGGTCAGCAAGGTCCGCGTGTTCCGCCAGGCGGTGGGTTTCGAGGGGGACAACCTGTTCGATTCCTACTGGAACTACGACGTATCCTATTCGCGTGGACGCTCGCGTCAGCTCTTGATGCAAACCAACATGCCGATCTCGCGCAACATGTACGCGGCGGCCGATGCCGTCGTGCATCCCGTGACCGGCGACATCGTCTGCCGTTCGCAATACTACGATGGCGATACCTTCGTGCCGGGCGGCACCGGGCTCGATCCCGGCTGCCGGCCGATCGATCTGTTCGGCACGAACTCGGTCGCGAAGGAACTCCAAGGCTGGACGGTCGGCGACGCGTATAAGGATCTTCATCTCGAACAGGATGTTTTCGCCGCGAGTTTTTCAGGCGACCTGGGAGATTTTGGCTTTGAAGCCGGGCCGATCTCGGTCGCGACCGGGTTCGAATACCGGACGGAGAAGGCCGATCAGGCGGTCAATCCGCTTTCGACCACACGCGTGAGCTTCGCCGGTATGCGCGGCGGTCCGCCGGCGTTGAATGGGCAGCTTGGGCCTTACCGTTTTTTCAATCCGCAACCCTTCGACGGCGCCTATAACGTGAAGGAAGGCTTCCTCGAGCTTGGCATTCCGCTGGCCGGCGGCGCGCCGTGGGCGCGCGCGCTCAGCACCGATCTCGCGGTCCGCTATACCGATTATTCGACCTCCGGCGGCGTGACGACATGGAAGGTCGGGGGCAACTATCAGCCGGCGCCGGACATTCGTTTCCGCGGCACGGTCTCGCGCGACATCCGCGCCCCGAACCTGCTCGAGCTTTTCAATACGGCGACGCAAGGCTCCATCAACGCGACCTATCCGTCGAGTGCCGGCGGCACCACGGTCCCGGCTGTGACCTTCACGATGGGCAATCCGAATTTGCAGCCGGAGAAGGCCCTGACCCAAACTTATGGCGTTGTCTTCACGCCGACGTTCTTCGAGCGTTTCCAGCTCTCGGTCGACTACTACGACATCAAGATCAGGGGCGCGATCGACATCGTTCCGGACCAGCAAACGGTCGACAATTGCCATCTGGGCGTGCCGGGTTTCTGCGACAAGGTCATCTTGAACGCGGGCGCGCTCACGATCCTGAAGCCTTATCTCAATCTCGCCGTTGTCGAGAACGCAGGCTTCGATATCGAGGCGAAGTACGACACCGGGGTGTTCGGGCATCCGCTGCAACTGTCCTTGCTCGCGACGCATCTGACGAAGTCGCAGAGCCGCGCGCCGGGATCGGCGCTGCTCAAGACGCTGGGCGATACGGTGAACCCGCGCTGGCGCGCCAATCTGCAACTCACCTACGAAGTCGGCGCGTGGGAGTTTTACGTTCAGGAACGCTTCATCGCGAAGAACCTGATGGATGCGACGAAGGTGGAAGGCATCTACGTCGATGAGAACGACGTGCCCGCGGCGTTCTACACGGACATGACGCTCACCTATGACCTCGCCGCCCTTGGCTCGGACAGTCAGCTTTATCTGACCGTCACCAACGTCTGGGACAAGATGCCCCCGATCTCATTGCAGCCGCCCACAAGTTTCAACCGCCCCACCAACCGCAACGTCTACGAGCCGTTCGGCCGGTATTTCAACATGGGGCTGCGCTTCAAGTTCTGACGCCGCTTTGGGTGCGGCGCGGCATGCAATTTTCTGCCAGGTCCAAGAGAAATGTGTCGGCCGCGTGGCGCTGGATGACGCCTAATGCGTATTAAGCAGGGAGGGCACACGCTTGGGAGAGCGTTCAGCGGCGGTCCGGGTGACGGCGAGCTTATTCGTCAACGGGTTAGCCCAAACGCAATTTCCTTTCGTGGTGTGGGGATAAACGGCGTCCCGGTTGGGAGGAGCATTTAACGTGCGATACCAGAAAGACACGGGTTATCTGAAGGTGGTCAAAGCGGCGGGCGCCGCCGTGGTGGCCCTTGGCCTGGCGAGCTGTTCTGGCCCGTCGGCGCCGGAGTCTGCGAAGGCTCCGGCTGTAGCGGCTGTGTCGGGTCCGCAAGAGCCGGCGGGTGACGCGACGGCCAAGCGGATGCGGCTGATGACGGCGGAGCAGTACCGCAACACGCTGTCTTATGTATTCGGCCCCGGCATCAGCATGCCGACGTCGTTCGCGCCCGTGACGCGCATGGACGGGCTATTGAGTGTGGGCACGTCGTTCGCGGGGGTGACGGCGGCGCAGATGGAGATCTACCAGAAGACGGCGGCGACGGCGGCTTCGCAGGTGGTGGACGAAGACAACCGCAACTTCCTTGTGCCGTGCACGCCTAAGTCCGCCGAAGCGGCGG
>JADZAK010000130.1 GCA_020852595.1 Rhodospirillaceae bacterium | reverse complement strand
CGCTTCGGTGGCCGAAGGCACTACCCTTGCTTTCGAGACGACCGTCCGCCATGCCGCCGGAGACAAACCGCAAATCGCCAATCTGTCGTGGCGCGTGCTGGATAGTGCGGGCCGGCCAATCCCCGGTCTTGCAAAAGACGAACAGGTCGCCGAAGCCGGCACGACAAAACAATATCAATTCCGCTTTCGGCTGGGGAGCGTGCCGGACGGCGCCTACCGCGTCGTGTTCGCGCACACTCCGGTTCTCGACCAAACCCAGGCCATAACGGCTGAAAGCGGCTTTACCGTATCTCAAGCCGTCCGCATCGCGCGGCTTGTGGTGTCGCCGGACGCTGCGGCCACCCAGCACGCTGAAACTCTCTATGTCGAACAGATCCCGCATCTGTTTGCTTATTTCAGCGCCGTCGATGTTCCAACGGTAACCGTGGATTTTGTCGTGCGTGCGGCCAAGGACGGAGCCGAAAAGTACCGGCAGCGGACGGAGCGTGCGATCAAACCCGACGAAACCGAAACCCGCGTGGGTTTGCGGCTTGATCCCGGCATCGTCCGGGAAGGCGATGATCTGATATTCGCCGTGGCCCTGACCGGGCCTGACGGAGCGGCAGTTTCGCGCGAAATTCCGTTCGCCGTGCGCGGGCATACGGCGACGATTACCTTGGCGTCGCGGCTGACATCCAACGAGCCTGCGTCGTTTCGCATCGAAGCACCCGCATACTTCGCGCCGCCATTGCGCGTGGACCTGCAACCCTCCAGCGCGACGGCAAGCTTGACCGGCGCAACCACTGGAACCCTGGTTGCCGTCAGCGATGCAAGAGGCGGCAACGGCTCTTTGCGTGCGACGGTCACCGATGCGCAAGGGCGCGTCGCACGGGCGATGGCGTCCTTTGTCATCGCACCCCCACAACCGGTTGCGCCGCCGCCGGTCGTGGCAGCCGCGCCGCCCCCGCGCGCAGCATCTGACGACTGGGTGACAGCCTTGGACTCGACGCAAGCGCCACAAGCGCCGCCGCCACCCGAGCCGTCCCAACCCGCCGGACCGACCATCGCAGAGGCTCTGGCGACCTTTCAGAGTCAGGTCGCCCAAATCCAGGCGGACAAACAGGCCGGACTCGACGCCATTCAAGAAAACCAGCAGACGCAGATGCAAAACTTCCTGTCGGGACTCAACCAGCCTCAACAACAGCAGCAGCAGCCACAGCAACAGGCAGGGCGGCGGTATTGGGCGGTTTCAACGCACGCCATTATTCCCGGCGTGCCAAGCAGCGAACGCACGAGCAACACTTGCACAGTCGTGGAAGCGGGCAATGCCGCACCCACGCCTTGCGGAAAAGGCCGGTGCCCAGGTACGCCGTTCACGGGAGACGGCGCCACGCTCTGCGGGCGATGGGGAGCTTTTAGCAGTTTTACGGATGCCAGATCATTTGGTAGCGCGGGCGATGCGTCGGCACGGTGTTCCAGGGTGATGAGCAG
Source organism: Rhodospirillaceae bacterium (assembly GCA_020852595.1). Lineage (GTDB taxonomy): Bacteria > Pseudomonadota > Alphaproteobacteria > Rhodospirillales > Rhodospirillaceae > SHVO01. The sequence continues at coordinate 2,933 of JADZAK010000130.1, read as the reverse complement.
CCCCACTGGCGATTTTACCGAGTCCGGTTCGAACACGTTTTGGTGTGGTGACTAATATCTCCTGAGAATCGCAGCGGAGTTTCATGTGAATAGGGACAGAGATATGATCAAGCAGGTTTCGTTGACGGGATTCATCCTCCTGGCCTTAGCCGGTTGCGGGGGCACCTCGTCATATAACTTGGTGGAGCCGGGATCTTTGCGGCAAGGTGAGAAAACTGCGCTCATCGAAGTGCCCGTCAATGTGAGCGTGATGATTCTTGAGATCGACGGCAAGCAGGGCTCCAATTCTCAAGCCGAGCGCCTGGGGCCTGTCTTTAACAATACCTTCACCCAATCTGCGTCCGTCGCTGTGGCGCCCGGACCGCACAAAGTCCGCGTAGCTTGCTTTTATCAGCCCGGTGTTTTTGCGCGTGGTGAATACCGTGTGCGTGAGATCGGATTCAATCTCCAATCCGGTGAGGTCGTCTCCCTGTTCGCGCCGGAGCAGGAAAAGGCAGTGCGCGCGGGATTGGTTTACCCCCGCACGTCCGAATGTCCCATTCGCGTGAAAAGCAGCTTAGGCCGCGAGGTCGTGTTGCCCGATCCGGGTAATTGAGGTGATCCTGGCGGGTCATAACTCATCAGTTTTCCGTTTCCAGAAAAAGGCGTCGGGCGGGACCGCGAACGCATTGTCGATGCAATGGATAGGAACCAGGAATTATGTTTAAGCAAGTTGCTCTGATAGGCTTTCTCTCCGGCGTCTTGTCCGGCTGCGGCGGGACTTCTTCATATAATTTGATGGAGCCGGGATCGCTACGGCAGGGCGAGGACACCGCTCTCATTGAGGTGCCCAGGAACGTCACTGTCGTGATCCTTGAGATCGATGGCAAGCGGGGCGACAACACTCAATTTGAATACCTTGGCCCTGTTTTTAACAACACAGTTGACCTTTCTGTTTCGGTGGCGGTGGCGCCGGGGCCGCATAAGATGCGCGTCGCCTGCATCTACCGGCCCGGCGTCTTTGTCCGGACGCAATATCGGGTTCGAGAGGTTGCGCTCAACCTTAACCCCGGTGAAGTCATTTCATTATTCGCACCGGAGCAGGAAAAGGCGGTGCGCGAAGGATTGAGTCTTCCCCGCACATCGTCTTGCCCGATCCGCGTCAAAAGCAGCCGGGGCCGCGAGGTCGTGTTGCCGGACCCAGGCAACTGATGTTGCCGCTGTATGGGCGGCTCGGCAGTTTCCACTCTCACCACCTGCGGCACGGAAACGACCTGACGATGCGATTTTCCGAATACGAGGAGAACACGCCGGTGTTCACGGCCAACTGATCCTATGACGCTGATCTAACGCGCTGGCATCGGCAGATGCGCCACTCGGCTTCTGTGCCGATTGATCGCCTGTCCTGATATCGATTCTTCTCGGGAGGGACGCCGATAATGAGAATGAAGATATCCCATGAAAGGGGGGGCCTGCGCGTTTCGGTGATTGGTCTCGCGTTGGCTCTGACGGCCGCTATCGCTCTACCCGATGCGGCAGAAGCCGCTGAAACGGTCTATGACTGTACGTTTACTCCCGGCGCGTCGCCGCTCTCGCGAACGACGATCCACTACGATGAGGCGAGCGGGCGGATGCGCGTCAGCGCTTCGCATTTCGAGCCGGATGACCTTGCTAGGAGTTTCAACCTTCAACGGGACGGCAGCGAGATCGAGATCAGCTACGAGGTCCACGGCGGCGGCACACGACAGCGGCTCGAACTCTACAGGATCAATTCCATGACGGGCGAAGCGGAGGGTAACGTCGATCTCTATGACGACAACGGCGACTATATGCGCGGAGGCCCTTTGCCGGTCGAGGGGCAATGCACGATAGCGGAGGTTCGCGCTCCGGCCGAACGCTAAGAGGTTCGAGGTGCGTTGTGCGCCTTCATGGTCATTCACACCAAATGTTTACAGAGCGCCAACATTGGAGAGGAACGCCCCGGCGCCGAATCGGGTGAGTTTGTTGTTCTCACCAAGCCGTTCGGCACAGCGGATATCAGGGAAGTCTTGAAGTACGAAAGAGGCTAACTTGAGCGACCGTTTGTCCTCGCGCGCTGTATTGAATTTTCGATCATTGGAAATGTCACGGTACTGGCCGCGCATGTTGCGCATGCGCGTTCGTTTATGGCCTGACGCTCCTTGCGAGAAAATCCGTAACCTTCTGCCAGGGTAAGGCCAGCTTCAGCATCTTGTTTTCGCCCATTGAGGGTTCGCACAAGATATTGGCATCCATAAACCGGTGGTTTCTTATTTTATATGGGCTGACCTCTCCCTGAGGCAGGGGACGATCCCGTTAATTATCTATTTTTATTGAATATTTTAAAGATAATTTCATTATGCGCGCCATCTAATATACACTTAATAGTTGAATATATATGATTGATTTCATACGCTTTGCAGGCATCGGCGATGTGCCTCGAACACTCGCGGTCACCGGTATAAACAACGATGGAGCATTGATGGTGGTTGCTCAACGGCGCGATGCGCCACGGAGTTCGCGCAATATTCGCCTTGGTCCGGCTACCTGGCAGGATGCGGCAGCGTATCGCTGGACCTTGACGCTGCCGCGCCTAGCTTGGGCGTGGGAATTTCTCCGGCGTAACCCGGCCTATCGTGCGGCGTGGCTCGAAGCTCGGCGGTCGCACCGTATCGTTCGCCTGGCACCCCGCGTCACGATCATTGAGGCCGACGAACCCGCAGCAGCTGCGGCTGATTGGAATTTACTCCTACCTTTGGAAGATCCCAACTGCGATGCGCGCCAAGCTACCGTTCTCTGGGCTTCTGCGGACTGTCCAGCCGTGCTGCCGGTCATGGCCGCAGCCGCTGACGCGCGCGGACCACAGAGGCCGTTCATGCGCTCTCAGTTCAAATGCCGCATCGCTGTCTACGTCGCCCCCGACGGATGCCAGCATG
>JADZAK010000129.1 GCA_020852595.1 Rhodospirillaceae bacterium | reverse complement strand
GTCTTCGCCCGGAAGCGAGCGGTCGAGTGCCGAGACGATTCCGTTTGTAAGCGTCCAATCAAGACCAAAGGGATTTCCGATCGCAAATACCTTCTGTCCGACTTTGAGGTCCGCGCTGGTGCCGATCGGCACGGCTGGAGGACGCTGGAAGCCAACTCCGATTTTTAATACCGCGATATCGTGGGCCGGACTGGCTCCAACAAGCGCCGCCTGATAATCCCGTCCATCGGCCAACTTCACGGTCGCCTGAGAGGCACCCTGAATGACGTGGAAGTTGGTGACGACGTGGCCCGCATCGTCCCAAATGAATCCGGAGCCGGTGCCGCTTGGCACGGCGAGCACATTGCGGGTCCATGCGTCCCGTACGAGTTGGGCAGTTGAAATATAAACGACCGAACCGCGCGACTTCTCGAACAGTTCGATGGTCGAAAGTTCGTCGGCTGCGAGATCCCCGCGAGGCGTCACGGTCCGGACCGGTGCATCGCGGAAGCTTGCTAGAAACTGATTGGAGGCCAAAACCTCCCATAGCAACATCAGCGCTGCGATACACCCCGTGACGACGAGAACGCGCCGGATCATGCGGTCCGAAGCCGGGCGCTCATGAGAATTCCATTCCGACATGTGGTCCCCTCAAAAAAGCAAAAAAGCCCAGTGGCCCCGAAATTATCCTGGCCGTCAGGATCGCTACGCGCTTCGCGTTTGCACATGATAGGGGTCCGGCAGGTGACGGCGCCGGACCCCCAAGCGGTTAAGCAGCCCTCACAGAGATTTTCTTCGCCTTTTCCTGCGCTTCGGGCGTCTTCGGAAGTGTGAGCGTGAGCACGCCCTTCTTGAATCTAGCTTCGACCTTGTCGGTATCGACGCTCGCCGGCAGGGCAATGCTGCGATGGAATGACCCGAAGCTCCGTTCGGAGAGGTAGTATCCTTTCTCCTTCCTTTCGGTTTCGGACTTCTTCTCGCCGCGGATGGTGAGGGTATCGTCGGTCACGCTGACGTCGATATCCTTTTCATCCATGCCCGGCAGTTCCACGCTGACTTCGATCGCCTTCTCGGTTTCCGAAACGTCGGCTGTGGGCCATCCGCCGGCGAGCAGACCGCCGGTCATTCCGAACGGACGGTCGAAGCTTGACCAAAAGTCATCGAAGACCCGGCCGATGTCCCGCTGCAGATTGGCGACGGGATTGTCGCTCTGGCTCTGCAGTCCGCTCTTACTTTTGCGGCCCCACGGAACAAGGTCTTTCATCTGCATTGTTTGCCTCCATTCGTCACACGTAAGTCGAAATCAGGCCGCCTTGACGCTGATTTTCCGCGTCTTCGCAGTCGTTGCCTTCGGCATTTTCAGCGTGAGAACGCCGTTTTTGTGCTCCGCTTCGATCTTTTCGCGGTCAATCTCTTCCGAGAGGACGAAGGACCGCTCGTAGTCGCCTTCGCCATATTCCTGATATGCGCGGCGATATCCATCATGGGAATGGACAGATGCCCGGCCGCGGATCGTGAGAACCCTCTTCTCGAGGGTGATGTCGACACCGTCGGGGGCGACGCCGGGCATGTCGGCTGTCACGACGACATGATCGGCGGTTTCGAAAATGTCGGTGACGGGCGTAAATACGGCGGTGTTGGGGGTCATCTCCCCGTTGCCTTGAGGCACCATCGCGCTCTTGCGGGTGGTAGCGAGTTCTTGGTTCATGGCCAAATCTCCGGAATCGTTTACTTGCCGTTGATCTTGATCTTGCGCGGCTTGTCTTCCTCGGGTCGCTGCAGCTCGACTTCGAGGACGCCATTGGCGAAGCGCGCATCGACGCGGTCCGGATCCACCCGGAACGGGAGTTCGATCGTGCGCGTGAATTCGCCAGTCACCCGCTCCTGACGGTGCCAGTCCGCGTTATTGGCGTCCGACGCTTTGCGCTCGCCGCGAACGGTAAGCGTGTTCTCGCGGATCGTGAGGTCCACGTCCTTCGTGTCGAGCCCCGGCAGTTCCGCTGTGATGACGACGCTGGTTTCGCCGAGCCAAAGATTTACGGGGGGATAAGTCCGCGTTTGCGGTAACGAGCGCGGAGCCGAACGGTGGCTCGCCTGCGGCCAAGCCGCCTCGAAAAGCTGGTCGATATCCGCCTGAAGCCGGCGCATTTGATTGAACGGACCCAAGGACGGCTGGGTGTGTTCAAAAAGCAGCATTTCAATCCTCCATTCATGTGCCTGGGCCGCTTGCGGCTACGCGAAGCCATGGCTGCCCTCGTGTGCGGGACAAAGGTACGGAGGGAGGCGAAGGATGATCGGACCGCGCCAGGACGACTGGAGGTCAAGCACTGCCGTCTCTTGCCTCGGGGACCCGTAACGGCATCCCGCAGTGGCCATCTATGAAACGGGCAGCCGTTGTCAAGGGCCCGACACCCTTGAAAATTATGAACCGATTTATAGATCGCATCGCTGTTGGCGTCTCAAGCGGAAATCTGGGACGAGACCGGCTTGGTCCACACGCTCACTTTTGTGTCGCAGGGCAATCCTATGAACGACTGACTAATTCATCAGCTTCACGGAAAATTGAGACTCTGCACTAATGTAGGCGGAAGCCGAGCTTTTCGACGGCTGCTGCAATAGCCTTCTTATTGGCGGGCTTGGGTACAATCCGTTCGCTGGTCCATTCCGCCGGGAGCTCCGAGATATGACGGCCTGTGGAGAAGAAGAAGGGCACGCCCAACCGCCGCAGCTCGGCGGCCACGGGAAAGACCAGCGTCTGCCCAAGATTCACGTCGAGGATCGCCAGGTCAGGGCGCTTTGCGCGAACTGAGTTCAAGGCACTGGGAAGCGATGCCGCGACACATATGTTCACGAAGCCGAGATCGTTGAGATAGGACTCAATGTCCATGGCAATAAGCGCCTCATCCTCAACAATGAGAACGTGGATATCGGCGCTGGCCTTATAACTTGTGCGGGCTGGGCCTTGGGCCGTCCGAGCCGCGTCAGGGAAACTAAGCTCTGACATGCCCTTATAGCGCTAATGTGGCGCGCAGCGTTCCCGCCAGCGCGTGCGCTTCACCTTACGAGGATGACAGAAAAGAAGAGCAACAGCGGCAAGATTGGCAAAAAAATGGCCGCCGAAATTACTCCGGCGGCCACTTTCGTGCGTGCCTGTCTTATTTAGAAATCCATGTCGGCGCCGGGCGGCGGCGGTGTCGCTCCAGCCTTCTGTTGCGGCAGCTCGGCGACCATAGCTTCGGTTGTGATCAAGAGCCCCGCAACGGAGGCCGCGTCCTGAAGCGCGACGCGGACGACCTTGGTCGGATCGATGATCCCGGCTTTCACCAGGTCCATGTAATCGCCACGCTGGGCATCGAAGCCCCAGTTGGGGTCCTTGGCATCGAGCAGCTTGCCTGCCACGACCGCGCCATCGAAGCCGGCGTTGGTCGCGATCTGACGGACCGGCGATTCAAGAGCACGGCGGATGATGTCCACACCCACCTTCTGGTCCGGATTCTCGACTTCGAGGGCCGCGAGAGCGCGCTTGGCATAAAGCAGCGCCACGCCGCCGCCCGGCACGATGCCTTCTTCGACGGCCGCGCGGGTCGCATGGAGCGCGTCGTCGACGCGGTCCTTCTTTTCCTTCACCTCGACTTCGGTCGCGCCGCCGACCTTGATCACCGCAACACCGCCGGTGAGCTTGGCGAGACGCTCCTGCAGCTTTTCCTTGTCGTAGTCGGAGGTCGTCGCTTCGATCTGCGTGCGGATGTTCTGCGCGCGAGCCTGGATATCGGTCTTCTTGCCGGCGCCATCGACGACGGTGGTTTTGTCCTTGTCGATGGTGACGTGCTTG
>JADZAK010000128.1 GCA_020852595.1 Rhodospirillaceae bacterium | reverse complement strand
TGCGATCAGGCGCTCGGCCATCGTGCCGCCTTGCGAGAATAGCAAGCCGTAGGCCGTGCGCAACGAACGGAGGTCCTCGCGCGAGAAACCGCGGCGGCGCAGGCCGACGATATTGAGGCCCGTCAGGCGGGCGCGGTTGCCCATCGCGAGCGCGTAAGGAATGACGTCCTTCTCGACGCCGGTCACACCGCCGATCATGGCGTGTTTGCCGATGCGCACATACTGATGCACACCCGAGAGGCCGCCGATGATGGCGTATTCGCCGATCTCGACGTGACCGCCGAGGGCCACGTTGTTGGTCAGGATCACATGATCGGCGATGACGCAGTCGTGCGCGACGTGCGAGCCGACCATGAAGAAACAACCGTCGCCGACGCGCGTTTCCATGCGGCCCTGTTCGGTGCCGATGTGCATGGTCACATGCTCGCGGATCGTGTTGTTGCGCCCGACGATCAGGCGTGACGGTTCGCCCTTGTAGCGCAGGTGCTGCGGCGCGAGGCCGAGCGACGCAAACGGATGAATGACCGTGTTCGCGCCGATGGTCGTGTGCCCGTCGACGACCGCATGCGAAACCAGACGCACGTTATCGCCGAGAACGACGTTGGGGCCGATGGTGCAATAGGGACCGATCTGCACGCCCTCGCCGACGACAGCCGACGGCGCGACCGCCGCGCTGGGGTGGATGTTCACGATGGGACGAGCGGTGTCCAAGAGATCAGGTGCCCATGATCATGGCGGTGTAGACCGCTTCGGCGACGACCGTGTCGCCGACGCGCGCTTCGCCGGTGAAACGCCACACGTTGGCGCGCTGGCGCTCCTTGCGGCAGATCAAACGCAGTTGATCGCCCGGCTCGACCGGCTTGCGGAAACGCGCATTCTCGATGCTCATGAAATAGACCAGCTTCCCTTCGGCCGATTGCCCCAGCGAGGCAACCACGATCACCGCGGCCGTCTGCGCCATCGCCTCGATGATGAGGACGCCCGGCATGACGGGGCGGCCGGGAAAGTGACCCTGGAAAAACGGCTCATTTGCGGTGACGTTTTTCAGCCCCACGGCGGACTCGCCGGGAACGACGTCGAGCAAACGATCGACCATCAGGAACGGGTAGCGGTGCGGGATCATCTCGACGATCCGGTGGATGTCGATGGTAACCCCAGGGTTTGACGATTGTCCGTCCATAGCAGGCTCCGGATCCAAAACGCGGGCTCACTCCCGCGTCCAGAAGGACACGTTTTACGGCCCCTTGTTGCGCTTGGTCAACCGCGATAGGGCCGCTATTTCACGCCAAAACTGGCGAATGGGCCGGGCCGGGCTGCCCATGACCACCTCGCCCCGGGCCACATCGCGCATCAGGCCCGATTGCGCAGCCACTTGCGCCCCGTCGGCGAGTTTGACGTGGTCGGCCAGCCCCACCTGCCCGCCCAGGACGACACCATCGCCCAGCGTGCAACTGCCCGAGATTCCCACCTGCGCAACGATCACGCAGCCGCGTCCGATGACCACGTTGTGGCCGATTTGAACCAGATTATCGATCTTGGTGCCCGCGCCGATCACCGTGTCGGCGGCCGCGCCGCGATCGACGGTCGTATTGGCGCCGATCTCGACATCGTCGTGAACGATCACGCGTCCGAGCTGCGGAACCTTCCTGAGGCCTTGCGGCGTGGGCGCGAAACCAAAACCGTCCTGGCCGATGCGCACACCCGGATGCAGCACCACACGCGCGCCGATCAGCGCGTAGAACACCGTGACGTTCGGGCCGATGGCGCTGTCCGCGCCGATCTCGACGCCGGGGCCGATGACGCTGTTCGCGCCGATGCTCACGTTATCGGCGATGCGCGCTTTCGAACCGACGACCACACCGGGCGCGAAACGCACGTTCCGGCCGATCGCCGCGTCGGGCGCGATGGGCGTGGAACAATCGAGCGGTTCGCCCGGCGGATAGAAATACGAGGCGACGCTCGTAAAGGCCGCGCGCGGATCTTCGGCGATCAGCACCGCACAGCCGCTGGGCGCCTGGCCGGCAAGCTCCTCGGTGGTGATGCAGGCGCCGCAAGCGCTTGCGCGCCACGCCGCGACGAACTCTTTCCCCGAGACGTAGACGATATCGCCCGCGCCCGCGGTCTCGATCCGGCCGACGTCGGAAATAAGAAGCCCGGCCTCGGCTCCTGGAGCCGGCCGGGTTCCGGTCATCGCCGCGAGGTCCGCGACGGATCGCGGGGCCTCGCGGCGATAAAACCGTGGATCAGGCATGTAATGCCTTACGCCGTCTTATTTCGCTTTCGCCTTGGCGGCAGCGCCGCCAACGACCGGAGCGGCGGCGCCGGCGGCCGGAGCCGCCTGCGGAGCCTGCAGCGTGGCCGGATCCTGGAACTTCACCGCGCCGAGGCGCTGGTTGAGGCGCTCGAGCACCGGCTGCGTGATGTCCATGCCCGGATCGAAGAACAGGAGCTGGTTGTGCGCGGCAACGGCGGTGATGCCCTGCTGCTTCGCGATTTCCTGCGACACGCTGATGATCGTGTTGCCGATTTCCTGCATCGCCTGCTGGAACGAGAAGTCGAGACGTTCCTGCTTGTCGCGAACCTGGTTCTGGAAATCCGCGAGCTTCTGCTGGAAGGTCTGCGCGCGCTGCTGGAACACTTCCGGCGCCATCACGCTACGCTGCGAGGAGAGTTCCTGATCTTCGGCGCGAAGCTTGGCTTCCTCGTCCTTGATCTGCGTCTGATAGGTCTGCGCGTACTTTTCGCGCTCGAGGCGGACGCCCTTCGCGGCGAGGCTGTCCTGCAGGATGCGGTCGGTGTTGACCACGCCGAACACGACGGCCGGGCGGCTTTGCGCCTGGGCGCCGGCAACGCCGGTCATAGAAGCCATACCGGCGACAACCGCCACGAGGACGGAGCGACGCATGGTCGAAAGGAGTTTCGTTGTCATAGGTTGAGCCTTTTTTCGAAGCTGAATTAGTAACGTTGACCAAAGTTGATGCGGAACCGCGACTTCTGGTCGAACGGCTGCGCATTGAAAATAAACGGCGAGTAATCGACCGTGATCACACCCACGGGGGACGTCCACTCAACCCCGATCCCGGCTGAACCGCGGAACTTTTGTGTATCGAAAATGGTGATGCCGGGACGCCGCTTCAAATCCTTCGGCGGACCAATAACACCCCAGTCATTGAAGAGATAGGTCTTAAGGCCGCTTTCCTTGGGCAGGCCGGGCACGCGCAGCTGGAAGGACGCGGTGCTCATCCAATCGCCCCCGACCGCGTCGAAGGTCGTGGCGTCACGCGGGCTGGCACCGAAGTCCTTGAACCCGCGCAGGGTAGTGCCACCCATTTGAGAACGCTGGTAAATTTTGACTTCCTGACCGAGGCCGACGATGTAGCTGGCGCTGGCGGCGGCCGAGAAGATCCAGCCTTCGAGCGGCTCCATGTACATCGCGCCGCCGACCCCGCCGCGGACATAGCGTTCGCTGCCGCCAAGGCCCGCGAGGTCGGTGGAGAGCGTGAGGTAATAGCCGTTGTGCGGATCGATCACGTTGTCACGGCGGTCGTAGCCGATGACCTGGCTGACCTGCGAGGTGACCGCGCTGCCCGCCTGCTCGCGCACGAACTGCGAGGAGAAGCTGGTGAGACCCGTCAGCTTGGTCACGAAAACCTGGTAGTTGAAGCGCTGGAACAGGTGTTCGTTGTACGAGAACCCGATGCGCGCCGTGCCGCCGAGGGTGTTCGACGTGAAGCCCGACTGCGACCGATAGTCGACCTGGCTGGCGACGAGATCGAAACCCGCCACGAGCTGGCGATCGAGGAAGTACGGTTCGGTGAAGCTGAGGTTCACCTGCATCTGCTGCTGCGCGAGGCTGAAGTTGGCGCCGAGGTTCTGGCCCTTGCCGAGCAGGTTGCGCTCGCGCACGCCGACGTCGAACAAGGCGCCCGAAGCGCTCGAGTAACCGACGCCGAAGCTGAGTTCGCCCGTGGGCTGCTCTTCGACGGTGGCGGTCAGGATCGTGCGGTCCGGATAGACATCGGACGCCGCGTTGTCGATCTTGACGGTGCCTTGCTTGAAGAAGCCCAGGTTCTCGAGGCGCTCGCGCGAACGGCGCACGCGGGCGGTATTGAAGGCGTCACCTTCGACGAGGCGCATTTCGCGGCGGATCACGCGGTCGAGCGTACGCACGTTGCCTTTGAGGTCCACGCGCTCGACGAACACACGCGGGCCTTCCTGCACCTGGAAGGTCAGGTCGATGGTCTTGTCGGCTTCGTTGCGGCGCACGCGCGGATTGATATCGACGAACGCATAGCCGGCCGTACCGGCCGCGTCGGTGATGCCGTCGATGGTATCTTCGATCGCCTTGCCGTTGAACCAATCGCCCGACTGCGGAATGACCGCGCTTTCGAGGACGTCGCGCGGCAGGTCCTTGATCGCCACTTCGAGATCGACCTTGTTCAGGCGGTAGCGCGGGCCTTCCTTCACGGTGAAGGTCATGTAGAAGTTCTCGCGGTTCGGCGCGAGTTCGGCGACGGCCGAGATGACTTCGAAATCGGCATAACCGCTCTGCACGTAGTGACGGCGCAGAAGTTCGCGGTCGTAGTTCATACGATCCGGATCGTAGGTGTCGTTGGAGGTCAGGAAGCGCCACCAACGCTCTTCACGGGTCAGAACCACATTGCGCAGCTCATCGTCGTCGAAGGACTCGTTGCCCACGAAGTTGATGGTGCGCACGTAGGTCGGGCTGCCTTCGCTGATTTCGAAGACCACATCGACGCGGTTCTGCGGAAGCTCGATGACCTTTGGATCGACGCGCGCGGCGAAGCGGCCCTTGCGGCGATAGAGTTCGAGGATCTTTTCGACGTCCTGCTGCACCTTGTTGCGCGTGTACACCACGCGCGGACGAAGCTGCATTTCCTTGTTCAGGTCCTCGTCCTTGATCTTGTCGTTACCTTCGAGCGAGATCCGGTTGATGATCGGGTTTTCGACCACGCGGATGACGAGGACGTTGTTCTCGCCGCGGGTAATGGACACGTCGGCGAAGAGGCCGGTGCCGAACAGGTTCTTCAAGGATTGATCGATGCGCGCGGGATCGAACGGATCGCCTTCGCGCACGGTGACGTAGGTACGAACGGTCGCCGGTTCGATACGCTGGCTGCCCTGAACGGCGATGCCTTGAATGGTATCGGTTGCGCTCTGCGCGCGCACCTCGGTTACCGGTAATGCAACAACGGCCGCGCCGGACAGAAGCGCCAGCATGGCGCCCGCCTGAAGGGCGGACAGCGGCACAAGATGCCACCCGCGCCGCACGCTGCGCCGAACCGTTCCAGACGCCCCAATCATCGAAACCTTCCCAGCTTTATCGATCCGCCAGCGCTAACGCAGCGGGTTACCTTCTATGTGCGGATCAACTGGACGATGTCGTTCCAGGTCACGAACAGCATCAGAGTCAGGACAAGAGCCAACCCCACACGCAGACCCCATTCCTGGACCTGTTCCGAAAGCGGTCGTCCGCGCACGGCTTCGATGGCGTAAAACATGAGGTGTCCGCCGTCAAGGAGCGGGACCGGGAAAAGGTTCACAACCCCAAGATTAATCGACAGAATCGCCATAAAAAGAATGAAACCAAGGACCCCGGTTTTGGCCGCCTGCCCCGAAATTTGTGCAATCCGGATCGGGCCGCCCAGGTCCTCGGTGCCGCGTTCGCCCACGATCATCTGGCCGACGGCGACCTTGGTCGTGTGGATCACGTCATAGACCTGGCCGAAGGCCGCGCCCGCCGCCGAAATCGGGTTCATGCGGGTGACGGTCATGTGGTCGCGGGAGGCCTGGATGCCGAGCATCAGGCGCTTGGTGACCTTGCCGTCCTCGTCCTTGTCCTCGCGCACGCGCGGGGTGACCGAGAACACCCGATCGTCCGCGCCTTCGCGGCGGATGCCGATGTCCATCGGCGCGCCGTTGGCCAGCAGCACGATGGTCTGGATGTCCTCGAAGCGCTCGACCGGCTTGCCGTCGATGGTGACGATGCGGTCGCCCGGCAGGATGCCGGCGTCCGCCGCCGCGCCGCCTTCGACGATCCCGCCGATGACCGGGTCGGTCGTCGGACGGCCGCCGATGGAGAAGGTCAGCCAGAAGACGAGCACGGCGAAAATGAGGTTCACGGCCGGGCCGGCGAACACGATCGCGGCACGCTGGCCGAGGGTCTTGTACTTGAAGGAGACCGCCCTCTCCTCCGGCGTCAATTCGCGGGCGACTTCGGTGGTCTTGCCGCCCTCGACGACCTGCATGGTCTCGCCTTCGCCGAACATCTTCACGTAGCCGCCGAGCGGGATCAGCGAGAGCTTCCAGCGGGTGCCGTGTTTGTCGGTGCGGCCGACGATTTCCGGGCCGAAGCCGATGGAGAAGGACTCGCAGCGCACGCCGCAGCGGCGCGCGACGAAGAAGTGGCCGAACTCGTGGACGAAGACCACGACCGACAGGGCGAGGAAGAAGCTCACGAGGGTAAACGGAACGCCGAAAAGGTGTTCAAGCACGCTGTGCATCTCCTAAGGCCGCGGCGAAGCGGCGGTCCATCGTCATCGCGAAGCCTACTCGGCGGCCGCGCTCAGGTTACGCGCCGCTTGCGCCACCCGGCGGGCTTCCGCGTCGACCGCCATGACGTCTTCAAGACTCGTGAGCGATTGGTGCGCCACCCGGTCCATGGTGTGCTCGACGATTGCGGCAATATCAAGGAAGCCCACGTCTCCAGCCAAAAACCGCGCCACGGCGACTTCGTTGGCGGCGTTAAGAATTGTAGGGGCGCTGCCGCCCGACTGCAACGCGCGGCGGGCCAAACGCAGCGCCGGGAAGCGGATTTCATCGGGCTGCTCGAAGGTCAGCGACCCCAGCGCGGCCAGGTTGAGTCTCGTGGTCGGTGCATCGAGGCGCTTCGGCCACCCCAAGGCGTAGGCGATGGGGGTGCGCATGTCCGGGCTGCCGAGCTGGGCCAGCACCGAGCCATCGCAATATTCCACCATGCTATGGATCACGGACTGCGGGTGGACGAGGACGTCGATCCGATCGTTCGGCAGGCTGAACAGGTAGTGGGCCTCGATGACCTCGAGGCCCTTGTTCATCATGGTGGCGGAATCCACCGAGATCTTGGCGCCCATGGACCAGTTCGGATGGGCCACCGCCTGCTTGGGGGTGGCGCCGCGCATCTCCCCGGCCGACCAGGCGCGGAACGGACCGCCGGAGGCCGTGAGAATGATTTTGCGGATCTTCTCCCTCTGCGCGAAGTCGAAGACCTGGAAGATGGCGTTGTGTTCGGAGTCCACCGGCAGGAGGGTGACCTTGTGCCTGGTCACGGCATCCATGAATACGGTCCCGGCGCTGACCAGGCATTCCTTGTTGGCCAGCGCGATGGTGGCCCCGCGGGCGACGGCGGTCAGGGTCGGCTTCAGGCCGGCGGCGCCGACGATGGCGGCCATGACCCAGTCGGAAGCTTCGGCGGCCGCCTCGCAGACGCCTTCGGGTCCGGCGACGACACGGACCCCGGTCCCTGCCAGGGCGGCCTTGAGGTCGGCATGGGCGGCGGGGTCGGCGAGCGCGACGACGGCCGGCTTCAGGCGCTTGGCCTGCGCGGCGAGTTTCTGCCAGTTCCCATTGGCCGTCAGGGCGACGACGTCGTAGGCGTCCGGATTGCGGTCGATGAGGTCAACGGTGCTATCGCCGATGGACCCGGTCGAACCAAGGATCGTGACCCGCTTGCGGCTGCTCATACTCGCTACCACCGTTGAACTCCGCCGCCGAGAATAACGCAAAATACGGCCATGATAGGCGCCGCGGCCCACAGCCCGTCAAAGCGATCCATGAAGCCGCCGTGGCCCGGGATGAGCGCGCCCGAGTCCTTGACGCCGTAGCGTCTTTTTACAGCCGATTCAAAGAGATCGCCCATCTGACTCACAATCGACATGAGGAATGCAACGCCAAGATGCGCGGGCTTGATCTGAATTCTGAAGACCCACAACAAGAGGGCCGAGAGCGCCACGGCCCACACGAGACCGCCAATCGCCCCGGAGCGGGTCTTGCCCGGGCTGATGGACGGCGCGAGCTTCGGCCCGCCGATCGTGCGGCCCGTCGCGTAAGCGCCGATGTCCGTGGCCCAGACCACCGCGAGCGCCCAGAAGATGGAGAAGCTGCCGCCGTCGACTTCGAGCCCCGAGGGGCCCGCGACGACATAGTCCGCGCGCCCGCCGCCGCCCGCCGCCCAGATGTAGGCCAGCGTGACCGCGGGAAGGACGGCGTAGGGGACGGCGACGAAGACAGGTTCGCGGCGAAGCATGACCCCCACCAGACCGATGGCCACCACGATCATGGCCCACGGCGCGTAGATGGGGATCAGGACGCCGCCGATGAGACCGAGGGCCAGGAGGACCGCGCGGGTCCGCTTCCCCAGCGCGCTAT
>JADZAK010000127.1 GCA_020852595.1 Rhodospirillaceae bacterium | reverse complement strand
GCGTGTTTGTTCACGCCCAGCTCAAGGGACACGGGGCGAAGGACATCGGCGGGACGTCCCGAGGGACGGCGAGGTTCGGTCATAAGTTATGCGCTCCAAATGTGGGCGTCCGTCTACACCCTGGGGCGGTGTCGGTAAAGCCATGGGAATCCGGGAGGAATCCCGGGCGATAGGTTCAAAATCGCAAAGAAAATCAACGGTAGAGCGCATTGACGCTCCCCTGGGGCCGTCCTACATACCGGCCATCCTTTCCAAGGCTTTGGAGTCCATGCTTCAGCCCGACGGCCACAGCGTAGTCGCACTGAACGAACGTTCGCGGGAGATCTTCCGCCACGTCGTGGACGCCTATGTCGAAACGGGCGAACCCGTGGGCTCGCGCACCATCGCGCGCAAGCTGGGCGGGTCTCTGTCGCCGGCGACCATCCGCAACGTGATGGCCGACCTCGAATACGCCGGGCTTCTTTATGCCCCGCATACCTCGGCGGGCCGTCTTCCGACCGACGCAGGCCTTCGCATGTTTGTCAGCGGCCTTCTTCAGGTCGGCGGCCTGGACGCCACCGAACGCAGCGCCATCGACGCCCACTGCCAGGCGGCCGGGCGCTCGCCGGAAGAAGTGCTCAGCCAGGCCACCGGCGCGCTCGCCGGTCTCGCGCGCTGCGCCGGCCTTGTGCTGGCGCCGAAACTCGAAGCGCCGCTGAAACACATCGAATTCGTGAACCTGAAACCCGGCCGCGCGCTGGTGGTCATGGTCGATGAAAGCGGCAATGTCGAAAACCGCGTCTTCGAAGTGCCGAAGGAACTGCGCCCCTCGGCACTGGTGGAAGCGGGCAACTTCCTCGCCGCGCGCCTCGCGGGAAAAACGGTCGCCGAAGCGCGCACCGGCATCCTGACCGAACTTGAATCGGGCCGCGCCGAGCTCGACGAACTCACGGCGAAAGTCGTGCAGGCGGGCCTGGCGACCTGGAGCGGCGACCGGGCCGGCGATCTCGGCGGCGCGCTCATCGTCAAAGGCCAGTCGAACCTTCTCAGCAATGTTACCGCGCTCGAGGACTTGGAGCGTATCCGCCAATTGTTCAGCGCCCTCGAAGCGCGCGAGCAGATGGTCCGCCTGCTCGATCTCGTCGGCAAGGCGGACGGCGTGCAGATTTTCATTGGCGCCCAGAACGAGCTTTTCGGCATGGCCGGATGTTCGATGGTTGTGGCGCCGTTCCAAAATTCCCGCGAGCAGATCGTGGGCGCGATCGGGGTGATCGGCCCGTCGCGCCTCAACTATGCGCGCATCATTCCCATGGTCGATTACACCGCCAAGCTGGTGGGCCGGGTCCTGGATCGTTAAAACTGGACCGTTAAAAGAAGAGATCGGAAGAGAAAAGCTTATGACCAACGCAGAACCCCCGTTTGAATCCGCCCCGAATGCTGAAGGCGCCCCCGAAGGCGTGCCGACGGAATGGGAGATGAATGCCCAGAAGCGCATTCTCGAACTCCAAGCGCAGATCGAGGAGCTGAAGAAAGACAAGTTGCTCGCCCTCGCCGAAGCCGAGAACGCCGGCAAGCGCGCCGACAAGCGCATCTCGGACAACGCGAAGTATGCGGTGACCAATGTCGCCAAGGCGCTTTTGCAAGTCGCCGACAATCTGTCGCGCGCGCTGCTTGCCGCGCCGGCGGAAACGCGCGCCGCCAACGAGACCCTCAAGAACCTCGCCGTGGGTGTCGAACTCACGGAAAAGGAACTGCACACCATCTTAGAGAACAACGGCGTGCGCCGTGTGACCTCGCTCAATCAGCCGTTCGATCCGAACCTGCACAACGCCATCCAGGAAGTCGAGAACACAACTGTTCCTTCGGGCACGGTCGTTCAGGTGTTCCAGGACGGCTACCTGATCCACGACCGCTTGCTGCGTCCGGCGATGGTCGTTGTGTCGCGCGGCGGTCCGAAGCGTGAAGCCGCACCCGCGCAAACCGCTCAGGCCGGAGTCGACACAAAGATTTAAAACTCTCGGCGCCGCCGCTCGTTATCATCACTGTTGCACTCAGTAGCGAAGGGAAGATGCGATGAAACGGATCGGACAAGTTGCGGTGGTGCTTGGCATCGTTGGCGCCGCCGGTCTCGCGTGGGCGCAGGCCGATAACCTGAACAAGCGCGAGCAGACACCGGGCGCGACGATCGAAATCGCCGCGACGGCGCTTGCGAAGCCCTACGCCACGCCCAGCCGCGCCAACACGTCGAACAACAAACCGCGCGCCGAGCGGATGCCGACGGTGCCGGCGGGTTTCAACGTGAATGTGTTCGCGAGCGGCCTATCCCACGCGCGCAACATGTTCGTCGCGGCGAACGGCGACGTACTTCTCGCCGAACAGCGTCCGGGCAAAATCACACTTCTTCGCGACGCCGATGGCGACGGTAAAGCCGAACTCACACAAACCTTCGCGGAGGGGTTCAAGATCGTCTACGGCCTCGCGGCCGGTAAGGACGCGCTGTTTGTTGGTGATACCGACGGCATCTGGCGCATCCCCTATACGCCGGGCGACACCAAGGCGCGCGCGCCGCAGGAACGCATCAGCGCCGACGGCGCGTTCGGTGGCGGCGGCGGTCACGCGACCCGCAATGTCACCTTGGCGCCGGATGGCGCGAAGATCTACGTCTCGATCGGTTCGCGCGGCAACATCGCCGAGGAAGAAGAACAGCGCGCCACCATCCAGGAATTCACCCTCGAAGGCGGCAAGGCCGTCAAACAGCGCACGTTTGCCAGCGGCTTACGTAATGCCGTCGGCACCGCATTCTATCCCGGCACCAACACGCTCTACACCGTCGTCAACGAACGCGACGGTCTCGGCGATGAACTGGTGCCCGACTACCTGACGAGCGTGAAAGACGGCGGCTTCTACGGCTGGCCCTACAGCTATCTCGGCCAGAACCCGCAGCCGGGCTTCGCCGACAAGAAACCCGACCTCGTGAAAAAAGCGATCGTGCCCGACGTGCTGTTCCGCTCGCACTCGGCGCCGCTCGGTCTCACCTTCTATACGGGCACCGGCTTCCCGGCCGAATATCAAGGCGGCGCCTTCGTCGCGCTGCACGGCTCATGGAATGCGGAAAAGCCGCGCGCCTATCACGTCGTCTTCGTGCCCTTTAAGGGTGGAAAGCCGGCCGCGAATTCCTACAAGGTTTTCGCCAGCGGCTTCTGGACCGGCAGCGACAAACCGGAAGTGTGGGGTCGTCCCGCCGGCGTGGCTGTCGCGAAAGACGGCAGCCTGCTCATCGCCGATGATGGTTCGCAGACAATCTTCCGCGTGAGCGCTGTGAAGTAGTGGGCTTTCCCCGGCGGGGTTAGCGGACAGGGACGTTAGCGAATAAACCGGACCTCGATATCGAGCGCGAGACGGCTCCAATTCCGGTCCGCTGTGACGACCCCGGCTTTTAAGCTGCGTGCGAGAGCCAGGCAGGCGCGGTCGCCGAGCGACAATCCGAGATAACGTGTTGCCGCCCGTAGTTCGCCCGCCTCTATGGCGGCGGCTTCGTCGAAAGGGATGACGCGTAAATTCAGCGCCGCCAGCACCGCGCGGCAGGCTTTGCCATCAAGGCCGAAATCGGAAAGGCGCGACAGCACCTCCGCCACGTTCACCGCTGAGATCACAGCGTCCATCATGCACGCGGCGACGATGTCCGCGCCCGGCTCACTATTGACAACGGCAAGGACAGCCGAAGCGTCGAGAACGAGATCCTTCATTCGCCCCTGTCTTCGCGCGCGGCTTCCGTGCGCCGCTCTGCGATCAGCGCGTCGACCATCGATCCTTTGCCGCGCGTGTAGGAGGCCACAAACTCCTGAAGGTCCTTCAACGCTCTCTCTTTGCTTTTCATGCGCAAAGTCCCGTCCTCTAACTCGAGGTACACAGGGCCGCCCTCGGCGACGATGAGCAAGCGGCGATATTCCGCCGGCAGGATCAACCGGCCGTCCGCCGTCACCGTGATCCACAGCCCTTGCGGCAGCGGGGCTTCGATCTCGTAGGCGGCCGCGGACTCCTTGGCGTGAACGAGAACGTTGCGAACATGCTGGTAACGGATATCGAGAAATCGCGCGATATCCGCGCGCGCGTAACCCGCTTTCGCCAAGGCGCGGATTTTGTCCGACTTGGTCTTTAGGCCTTTCACGACCACGCTCATGGCGGCGGCATCCGTCGGTTCAAGGGATTTCATTGTGAATACCAAATAATTTGATAGTAACAGTGTTACTATCAAAAATATCCACCGTCAATGTTATAGGGCCTTTCTGAACGTCAGGCTGATGCGTCCCTGAAGATCGCCAAGCGGGCTCGTGCCCGGATGGATCTTGCGCACGCCGTGGAACAGCAAGCGGCCCGGCGGGCCCATCAGGATGGCGTCGCCGCTTTCGACGATGAAGGCCGTGGTTTTGCCGGTGCGTGTCTCGCCGCCGATCAACCAGTCCGCAGCGTCGCCCAATGAGATGGTGACGATCGG
>JADZAK010000126.1 GCA_020852595.1 Rhodospirillaceae bacterium | reverse complement strand
GACGACATCAACGACCCCGAAGCTATCGCTTTGGCGCGTTTCAAAGCCGGCGAAGCGCCGGATGTCGGCCCCGCCGATGGCGAGCGGCACGAGTTGACCACCTACTATATCGGCGAGGCTGAAGTCTCATAACGTCACGGCCTGGAGCTTCCTGGTGACATCCTTGGCACCAGGAAGCTTCCAAACGTCGTCGTGCAGCAGCAGCTTGTGGCTGTTCGTGTGTTCCACGTAGGTGCAGCGCCCACGAATGGCGCTGTGGGGAACGATAATCGCTCTAGCGACCTCATACCGCTCATTGAAGATGATACCGGCCAGGAAATCAAAGTGGCAGGCATCCAGCTCGCGGATTGCCGAGAGTTGCCGCGACTTGTTGCGTGAGGTCACACGCCGGGCCTTTATCTGGTACTTCTTTTTCGTGCGCTTGCAGGTCGCATCAAAGCCGGCCTTTGAGTTCCCTTCCCGGTCCCAGTTGTAAGCCTTGCAGAAGATATACTCGGCTAAATCCCCGGTGGGATTATTGGCACTGCGGACAATGCCTCGCCGCCGCAGCTCGTCCATGATGTCGCTGTGCATTATCAGCAAGGCAGCCGGTGCCTTCCTACGCAGCGCCGCAACACCCGCATTCACTTTCTTCTTTGCCATCACCATCCCCGCTTAACACCACCACTCTCATCCTATCATCATACGTCAGCTAGTGACTGACGGGCAGGGTCACCTTCCGGGACAGTCGCGCAATACGGCCTTCTTTTCTGGGCACATTTGCTACAGCGTCGTCAGATGCAACGGCAAGGAAGGATTTGTTTCCCTGGCCTTCGGCCATTCCCGGCGACGCTTCGCTCCAAAAAATCCTTCCCTTTGCCGTCCTCCGCTGCGCTGCGGCCCTGCGGGTGCATCAGCCGCCTTTGCCTTCGCCGCACTTTGCCCACGAAGGCCGCATAGCGCGGTCTCTAACAGCGGAAGGAAAACAGACCATGCCCTACGACACAGAACATACGACGTATGACGAATTCACCTACGAGCTGGATTGCCTGATGATCGGCGAAACCGGCGAGCCGGCAACCGAAGAACACCTGCGTGCTGCCGTTGTCGCTTACGAGCGCGGCTACAGCCCGCGTGATTGCTTCGACAATCTGATGGAATACCGGAGTGAGGCCGCGTAAGCGGCCTCATGGCACAAGCGGTTTAACATAATGCAGAAGGGCAGCCGGTTGGCTGTCCGTTAGCCCTTTGCTACGCAAAAAAACCCGCCTGGGCGGACTTGCAATGTACTCCGTTTGTACTTACACTATAAATAACAGGAAAGGGTCTGCTTATGGCGGAAGTTCAAACCAAGGACGAACGGCTCCAGGTGCGCCTTGACGCGCACGCAAAAAGCCTGCTTCAGCGCGCGGCCGATTACACACATAAGTCTATCAGCCAGTTCGTTTTAAGTACCGCCCTGGAAAAGGCCGAGCGCGTTGTCAGTGACAATGAAATTGTCACGCTCTCCAATCGGGATTGGAGCGCCTTTTACGACGCCCTCAACAAGCCCCCCGCTCCTAATGCCAAGTTGAAGCAGGCCTTCAAGCGGTACAAGAAAGTCAGCCGCTAATGACCGTTCCGGCTTGGGTCGTCGCGCCGCTTGACGGCAAAAGCCATCAGCGCGCGACGTTCTCGTGCCCGGATGCACCGGAACTTGAACGCTATCTCAAGCAGCAAGCATCGCAGGACATCAAACGCAACGTCGCCAGGGTGTTAGTGGCAACCGAGCCGCAGCAAACCGCCGTCGTCGGCTTTTACAGCCTGAACGCGGCAAGCTTCCAAAAGGAATCTTTGCGGCCTGCCGATGCAAAGAAGCTGCCCCAGTATCCGGTTCCAGCCGCCCTTATCGGGCGTCTCGCCGTTGACATGGCCTGCCGCAAATCAGGTCTCGGAGAATACCTGCTCATGAACGCGCTGGAGCGCATTCACGGCGCAAGCCAGGTTCTCGCGGTTCATGCTGTTATCGTGGATGCGCGTGATGCCAAGGCCGAGCGCTTTTACAAGCGCTACGGCTTCCAGAGTTTCCCCGACACGCCGCACCGGCTTTTTCTGCCGATGGATACCGTGCAGAGACTCATATCGGCTTGAAGCTCCCCCCACCAATCGCCAACGAGTTACTTGCCGTCCGTCAGCGAACGTCAGTTCCCGTGTAGCGCCTGCCGTCGGGAATTTTTCGCGATACGCTCCAACAATCCACGACACCCACCTGGTGGCACAACTGCTCGTCACACTCGGGGCCAGCATCATCGCCGTGCGGAAATATCACCGCCGTGCGCGGTTAAACGGCTGTGCCGCAGAAAACGCCAAACTCGTGGCCGTCACCAAGCGCGTCCTGCCCAGCCGGACCCTGGTAGAAGCCCTCTAAGGCTTCTTCCTCATAACTAGTCGGCCCTAAAGAACCCTGTTTTCAAGCTGCGGCTAACTAAGCGCCCCTGCTGGGGCGCTTAGTTTGGCTAGGTAGACGCGAGCGCGATTGACTCGCAGCGTGACCTTGCAAGATCGCCCGCAACTAGCCAGAGTCGCAGGACCTGTGCTCACCATCCAAGAGGGGCCGTCCCATGCTTCGCGTCTTGATCCTTGTTTGCCTGGTTATTTTCTCATTTCCAAAGCCTCTTTATGCCCAACTGTCGGCTAAGCACTTCGAGTATGTCTCCGCTGGCATGACGGCAGTGATGAACGCGCAGCTGAAAGGTCCACGCCTGTCGGCATCTGAATTTACAGATGCGATGACGATTGCATGTCAGGCCATGCTCAAGCTGGAGGGCGACAAGGAGTTCGAGCGATTGCTTCGCAGCCAGAAACGGGCTGATGCCGAGGCTCGTGCTATATTGTTGGGCAATCTAGCTCAGTTCAGAGATTTCTTGCTGTTTGAACGTCAGGTGATGATCGATAATGGTTTAAGCGAAGCGATGGCCACGCAGTTAGCCATCGAGATTGCCAGCTACGCAAAACCGGCGGCATCCTCAAAAATACCTCCGGATCAGCTTCTGCGGGATCTAGGTCGCGTTAGGCAAGCGACATGCACGGCAAGTGAGCAGGCTGCAACAAGTCTTAAGGCAGAGGAACGATGGGCAATTGCCTATCGTGTTGGACAAGGTGTAATTGGCACAGGCATTGTTGTCTTCAATGTTGCCGCCCTTACCGCATCATCAGGCGTTAGCACGGCCTCTGTTTTAGTCGGCGGGGCAATAGTTCAAGACGCCATTTCCAAATGAAAACAAGCTGCACTAGGTGCAGCTTGTTTCGCTAGTTTCTTCTTTGCGTGGTTAGGCCAATCGTTCCGCGCGATAAAGCATGAAGAACGTGACTGCCAGAAAACCAACAGCACCGATAGCCAATGGCACAGAGCCAGCGGCCCAGGAAGACATGAGATAGACGAGAGAAGCTCCCAAGCCCGCGCTAGACGCGACAAGTGCCGCCGTCCGTCGTTTGGCACGAAGATGCAGCCACGCTAAAGCAATCGCGAGTATAGACACGCTCAACATTTTGAGCCCTATCTGGAAAAGGAAAGAGGAGAGGAGATACTAAATATACCACGTTCGACGGACTTTAGGCAGAAAAATGCCTCTCTTCTCTAGTAGGCGAGGATGGGGTTGTGCATTTGAATTTCCAACATTCCTACACAAACAACAAAAGCGCCCAATAATTCGGGCGCTTTCATCGCACGAGTCTACACTACGAGCACATGCACGCCATTGCGTGCAATGAGCCGCGCCTGGCCCGGGCCGGGCAGCACGTTCGCGTCCAACTGGACGGCCAGCGTCCCGTCAGCTAGCACGTCGGCAAAGCCGACAGTGCGGCTGCCGATAAGTGCCGCGTACCCGCCGCTTGCGCGGTCGGGCACAATCACCATCCGCGCCTGTACCAGGCTTGTCGTGATGATGCCGGTGTAGCCGTCACCGTCTGCAAAGAATGTTCCGATGGTAGCCATTTGAGGTACTCCTTCCGAGGTTCTCCAGCCGCACCTCGCGGCCGTTTCACGGCCTTCCTCGGGCGGGCTTAAAAGCCCTCTGCACGCCTTCGGCGCTGGAGTGCCTTTAGGCACTTGCAGGGGGCGGTGTCCCGCCCACCTTCTCGTGAAAAACGGCCCGCCTTGCGGCTGGGCCTCGGTGAGTACCCGGCAACCATCGGAACAGGCTTTGTCGGCTCGGCTCCCGCTCACGGGCTATCGCCCGGCGCGGATTGCCCTTGCCCTCCAAAGCGCACCACCTGTGCAATCAGCATCTGGCCCGGTCGTCGCCGCTGCGCGGCATCCAACCTGGGCACACGACCATGGGTCGCCAAACGCAATAGGACGCATTCTGGTGCGTCCATAAGACGTGACTGCTGCCGCACGCCTACGGCGGCGGTCACGCGCACCAAAACGGCTGCGCTTCGCTGCCGTTGACGGTGTTTCTTTTTGAAACGCTGCGCTCGCCTACCTCTGACGAGGTAGCTGCGCATGGCCTTCGCTGGCGCTGGGCCTTTTTTCTTTGTTGGTTTTTGCTGGTGTGTGTTGGGGGGTTTTGGTAGGCTATTTATAGTGCTGGGGGTTATAGCTAACCTCATGGAATTGCTTTTATATCGCACATATCCCATATCTGTAGAGAAGCTGAACAAACTCTACGGTCCCGCAAGATGTATTTTCGCCTACAAAAACCCTTCGCTCAATTTCCCGTGCCGGAAAAGTTGGCGCGTGTTTTTGCTGGCGAAAAGAAACGGCATTCGACCCACTTCGGGGCGCTCAAGCCGTTTCATCTTGTGCCTGCGGCAGGCTAAGAGGGCACCATGGCAAGACCTCTCAAGAAGCCATCCGAGCGCCGTCGTCACGTCGTCAACCTGCGAATGACGGACGCCGAATTTGAAGAGTTCAAGCGGCTCGCCCGCGACGCCGGCGTGACCGCCGGGCGCTACATCCGCGAGACCGTTCTTGGCCGTCGCCCGAAGGCGAGGCCACAACAGCTCTTGGTCTTCCAGGAACTGGTGCGGCAGCTTCAGTACATCGCGACAAACTTCAGACAACTCGCCACTGCCACAGGGGATGACCGATACGCACCCTGGGCGCGGTACATGGGCGCTGACTTTGTGGGTCACATCCTCGACAAGGATGACCTGTCAGATGTGGTCGAACCCCAACTCGACGCCCTCAATACGGCGGGCCAGCAGGTCAATACCCTGGCACGGAAAGCCAACAGCGAAATCGCCTTCAAAGCGTCAGAGCGCAGCGCTGCCTTTACCTCCCTCAAGCGCGCCCTGGAACCCATCCGGCAGGCACTACAAAATAAGAACAAGAAACCTGTCCTGGACTATCCGGCCGAGGCCTAAGCCATGCGCTTCAAAGTGCATCCCAGCCAGCCCAAAGGGTTTCGCCGCCTTGCCAACTACCTCGCAGGGAAGACGCAACAACTGACGCCCGACCGGGTGGACTGGTCGTTCGGTGTGAACCTTGAAACAGCAGACCCCGAGACCGCCGCTGCCATCATGGAAGCAACCGCCGCCACCAACACCCGCTGCCAGACCCCCGCCTACCACTTTATGGTTAGCTTCGACCCCAAGGACGCTCTCCAGGGCAAGATTGACCGAAAAGCCATGCGAGAGATCGCCGAGGAAGTGGTCAAGCGTATGGGGCTTACCGAGTACCAGGCGCTGGTCTTCGCCCATAAGGACAAGAGGCACCCCCATATCCACTTCCTCGTAAACCGCATCCACCCGGAAACCGGCAAAGCCCTTAGCCGCCACGAGGACGGCAAGCGACTTACGGAGATATGCCGGGAGATAGCCCGCGAGCGCGGCCTGAATGTCGCGAAGGAAAAGGCCAAACAAAATGACCGCACCCTCGTTGAAGAACTGGGGCCGGTCAGTGAGGGTGATTTCTGGCGAGCGCGGCGAAACAACTTTGAGGCCGACCGCCCCTTTTCCAAGGAACAGATTCTCGCCAACCGCGAGGATCTGCGGCCCGTCTTTTACGGCGCTAAGTCCTGGGGCGGCTTGGCCGAGCAACTCAGGGAGCGTGGCTTTGTGATGATGCCGAAGGGCCAGGGCATAATCCTCACGGACGGCAACGGCTACATGAAGCTCTCAGACCTGCATGACAAGAACCTGCGCCTGGCGGTCCTCGATGAGCGATTTAAGGAACGGTTCGCTGACTGGTCGAACAATGAATTCCTTAAGTTCCTCGTTGACCAAGGGCGTGACCTTCCGCACCCGCCCAATCTCGATGGCTTAGACAAGGAAGCGCGTAAGCAGGCTGAGGCTCTCCACGATGCGAAGGTCCAAGCCGCGAGAGGGCGAAAAGTCCTCGAAAACCGAACCGACCGGATAGCTGCCTTCGACGCGGCAGACACCGATATGCGGTACTGGATGCTCCTTCGGGATTCATTCGTTGCCGCCGAAAACCGCATTCACATGGAGCAGCGCCGTATTGACCGCCAGCAGGGCGTTGAGGTGAAGGCCGGTGGGAACCTGAGTGTCGAGGAAGGCCGCATGTTTGGCGCTATGGGCAAATACTACATTAACCCCGATAAGGCCCATGAGAAGTGGAAGGCCCTTGAGAAAGAGAAAGGCGCGGTAATCGCTGCCGATATGGTTTTCAAGAAGCCGCGGCTGCTGGGGCATACTCATCACAGCCTGTTCTCCACCTATGACAAGCGTATCTCCGCGCAGCGAGCCTTAGACACGATGCTAAAGCGTCGTAAGCGGTGGTATCTCGCAAAGGAACGGCTGGACGGCGTGCGTGACAAGCAGCAGCGGCACTACCAGATGCTTCAAAAGCACGTCAGTGATTATGAGAACCTCAAGCGCACGGTTGACCCTACAAAAGATTGGTCACGAGACGGCTCTCACGGCTCCATGCAGGTTCTGGAGAAAATCATCAGAGAGAAGATTGCCTTCCGTGCCCGCGAAATGGACAAGCTTACGCCTCGCATGTTTGAGCAGTCTAAGCTTGCGGAAGGTCGCCTCCGTCAGCTCAAGAAGTCATTCCGTGACTACAACGAGAAGAAAACAGAGCGGGAACGCCAGAAGAAGCTTGAACAAGACCTGTGGGGGCCATCCTGGGAGCGCTGAAGCTCAGATGTAAAAAAGAGGCCGACAGACCGGCCTCTTTCTAACGATGATCCTATGCAGGCATCATGGCCGGCTCCCAGCGACCAAAGCGGCCCTTGAAGGACGCCTCGTGCCAGTAGTGAACCTTACGGGCACGCACCGGCGGGCAGGCCTGCACGAAAATCAACTGCTCGCCTTTGGGCATTGTCATGATTTCATCGGGCGCCATTAGCGGGCGGCCGGTCTCATTGCTATGACGGCTGAAGTTGTCGGGTATAAGTGCCAGCGGGCCATCCTGTGATGAACCCTGCCCACGAACCTCGATGGTTCTGTTGCCCATCATCGCCGACAGTTCGCGTGCGGTTTGAACGTCAGCCACGCTGAAAGCCTGGCGGACGTTGCAGTTGGCAATCATCGAGCGCCATTTCGGGTAGGTGGATTGCAACTGACCCAAATCCTGGAAGAACAACCAAATGCTCACGCCATAGCCAGCCAGGTACGCGATGCCCGTTTCAATCGGGGCCATCCGGCCAAGTGACGCCACTTCATCCAGGAGGAACAGAACCCGGTGTTTCGGGCGATGACGAACTCGCGTCATAGCTGATACCGAAAGACCCACCATCAATCGGACGAACGGGCGGTACACCTCCAGCAATTCAGGCGGAATGACGATGTAGAGCGACATGACCGACCGCTTGAGGTCTTCAAGCTGGAAGTCGCTCCTTTCCGTGGCTTGGGCCAAAAGGCGGCTCTTCCAGATTTTCATGTGCGTTTGAGCCGTTGATAATACCGCCGAACGCTCCCGGTCTTCCTTTTGGGTAAAGGCGTCACCGGCGCGGCGCACCGCATCGTGCTCGCTGGCTCGCATCTCGCGGATGAGTTGATCCAGGCAGTCTTTGTCCTGCATCAGGAGAGACCATACGTGGTGAAGGTTACGCTTCTCATAGGGAAGTTCGCTCACGACATAGAGTAGCAGCGCGGCGATGAAGCTTTGCGCCTCACTGTCCCAAAAGGTTTCCTGGCCGTGGGGAACAACCAAAAGGTCAGCAATCAGCGCAGCGTCGTCCACGTCCTCCGGCAAGCCCGCGCGAATGAAGTCGAGCGGATTATATCGGGCGCTCATGATCGACGTATCAAAGGGGGCAATCGCATGGACTGGGCCGACACCCTTTCTCCATCTACCAGTGACGGCCACGTTTTCACCCTTGATGTCGGTCACTACAACAGACCCCGGCTGGTCGAGAAGGTTGGGGATAACGCAGCCAACACCTTTACCCGAACGAGTAGGTGCAAATGTTAGCAAGTGGCCATCACGGTCAAACCGCAAGTAGCGGCCAAGCTTTCGTCCGATAATCAGACCTCGGCTGTTTAACAGCCCGTTTTTGTAAAGCTGGCCCAGAGTAGCAAAGGCCGCTGAGCCATAGCTTGTTGCCGTAGGCTTCAGAAGACCACTGTAAGCCAACATCACGACGCCGAGAACGGCGACGCCAGCCGCTACAGCTTCAACTACAGGAAGCCATGACAGGCGTAGGAAATCGAACGTCAGTGCAAGTGCGACGAAACCTAGCGGCGCATAAAAGAAAACGATTTTGAACAGACGCCATACGCTACGAAATAAGCCCATTGGTAAGCCCCTCAGATTTGTTTTGCCTGAGTTTTATGGCGGGCTAACTGAGCGGTTTTTCTGACGATGGGTGTTGAACTATCGCGGGCCAATCCACACAATATTCAACGGAGGTTGGCAGCAGCTTCCGATACCTCGGAAATCGTTTTGCCGACGACTGACTGCCAGCCTTCTCCTCCTCCTGACATCGCTATGCTGTGCCTGACACTGTTGTTGATGAGTGTTGAAAGCAAGTGTGCCCAAAGTGTGCCCAGCGGGCATGTTTTGAGGGTGGTCACTAGGACCACCACTCAAAAACATATGTTTTTATTGGGAAACGATGGTGGGCGCACCAGGACTCGAACCTGGGACCCGCTGATTAAGAGTCAGCTGCTCTACCAACTGAGCTATGCGCCCTCGGGGCCTTTAGGTGCGGAACGTGGGTCGAAACGTGCCGCGGTACCCTCGAAAGGCGGTCCTTATAGAGGGTTGGCCGGCCCCTGACAAGGCGGCCTGTTTGCCTGGAAAACCTTGCATTTCCAAAGAGCTTGGGGGTCTTATGCCGTCCAAAGCGGCCCAAAAAGGCCGTCCCACCGCAAGCGGGCTAGGCGGCCAGCGTTTCCCGCATCTCGGCGGCGATGTTCCGCCAAACCCGGAGTTGGTCGAAGTTGGCCTCGACCAAAGCGTGGACAGCCAGGAGCCCGACCACCGCCAGAGGCTCAACACCGTGGCGCGTGCTAAGACGAACGATATGAGCGCAGGCGCCGGCGGCATCGATCATGGTAGTCCCGAGGCTCCTCTTTCTTTTGGGTCACTTATTTCTTTTTTGTGACAGCCCCTTCTTACACGGATCGGTCCTGGAGGCATGTGAAATGAGCCTTCGAGCCGACATGACTTAAATCAATGCCAAGGAAGTTATTTTGATTTTTCGCCGACCAAAAAAGCCCGCCGAACCCGCGCCGATGCCGGCGCCGAACCCGGCGCCCGTGACCGAAAGCGCACCGCCCGCGCCTCCGCCGGAACCCGCCACCTGGGTGCCGCCGGGACACTTCTATTCGCCCATCGCGGATCTCGACGATCTCAAGGCGCGTGAAGCGGATGTGTTCGATGCAGAAGTGCCGATGCCGGATGTGGATCTGCAGCCCGCGCAGCAACGCGCGCTGTGGGACAAGCTTGTCGGCCATGCGGCACGGTTTTCAATCGCGGCGACAAAGGAGGAAGCCGCCGCCGCCGGTCAGCGCTATTTCGCCGACAACGACCAGTTCGGTCCCGGTGACGCGACGATTTACGCCGGCATGCTCCTTGAACATAAGCCCAAGCGCCTGATCGAGGTGGGCTCGGGCTTTTCCTCGGCGCTGTTCCTGGACATCAACGCGCGCTTTTTCGACGGCGCGATCGCGCCGACGTTCATCGAACCCTATCCGGACCGTCTGCTGGGCCTTCTCAGCGAGGCCGACAAGGCGCGCACAACGTTGAGGCAAGAGCCGGTGCAGGCGACGCCCCTCGAGGTCTTCGGCCAGTTGGAAGCGGGCGATGTCCTGTTCGTGGATTCCACCCATGTCGCCAAGGCGGGCAGCGATGTGAATCACATCTTCTTCCGGGTGCTGCCGAGCCTGAAGCCCGGCGTGCTGATCCACTTCCACGACATCTTCCATCCCTTCGAATATCCGAAGGAATGGTTCTTCAACGGCAACCGGTCGTGGAACGAGCTTTATATGCTGCGCGCCTTCATGATGAACAACAGCAGCTACCGCGTACTGTTCTTCAATAGTTTCTTCGCGCACAAACATCCGGAGTGCGAGAACGTGCTGCCGAACTTCTGGAAAAACCCCGGCGGCGCCTTCTGGATGCGCAAAGAACGCTAAGGGCTTTTTTATTTCGAGCCTGTTCTTATCGGAAAACCGATCACACTTTTCCGGAACAGGCTCTAGAAGTCGTTGAAGCCGCCTCTAGCGCCCATCTGCGTGTCGCGATGGACGTAGATGTTCATGAGCACGCCGACGGAGAACATCAAGGTCAGCAGCGACGTGCCGCCGTAGGACACGAACGGCAGCGGCACGCCCACCACCGGCAACAGACCCATGACCATGCCGATGTTGATGAACACATAAAGGAAGAAGCTGGCCGTAAGGCCCACCGCCACGAGGCGGCCGAACTGATGGCGGCAACGGATCGCGATCGCGTAGCCGTAGCCGATGAAGATGATGAAGCAGATCAGCAGCGCCAAGAGGCCGATCATGCCGAGTTCCTCGGCCAGCATGGTGGCGATGAAATCGGTCTGGCGTTCGGGCAGGAAGTTGAGGTGCGCCTGGGTGCCGCCCATGAAGCCCTTGCCGAACAGACCGCCTGAACCAAAGGCGATCTTCGACTGCAGGATGTGATAGCCGGTGCCGAGCGGATCGCTTTCCGGATTGAGGAAGGTGAGCACGCGGTTGCGCTGATAGTCGTGCAGGAACGACCAGGCGATCGGCAGCGCCGCGAGGCCGCAGGCCGCGACCACGCCGAACTTCCACATCCGCACCCCGGCCATGAACAGCATGATCCCGGCGCTCATCATGATGAGCATCGCGGTGCCGAGGTCCGGCTGCAGGATCACGAGCGCGACCGGCGCAAGAATGAGGCCGAGCGGAACCAAGAGGATCAGAGGTTTGCCGATTTCATCCTGCGTCACACCCTGGAAGTAGCGGGCGAGCGCCAGAATGATCGCGGGTTTCATGAGCTCCGAGGGCTGCAGGCTGATGAAGCCAAGGTCGATCCAGCGCTGCGCGCCCTTGCCGACGAACCCGAGGACATCCACCGCGATCAGCATCAACAGAACGACAAAATAGAAAAGATACGAAAAGCGCATGATCAGGCGCACATCGGTGATCGCCACAATGGTCACCACGCCGATCCCGAAAATGAAGCGCGCGAGCTGAGGACCCGCCCAGGGTTCGAGGCTGCCGCCGGCGGCGGAATAGAGCATCGCGAAACCGAACGCGAAGATACAGGCCACGATGAACAGGAGCGACCAGCTCATCTGCCAGATCTTCTCCACCGGCGACATGTCGCCGCGGCGAATCCGCGCGGAGCTGAAACCGATATCACTCATGGGCCGTCCCCGGCGTGGCGCCAGGTGTAATGTTCGCGGCGGGCGCCGCGGCCGGGGTCACCCCCGGAAGCGGTGAGGCATCGGCGACGACCTGTTCGTCCACACGCGGTTTACGCGAGGGATCCAGGCGCAGTACTTCTTCCATGATGTCGCGCGCGATCGGCGCGGCGAAGGTGCCGCCGCCGCCGCCGAAGGGCACATGCTCGACGGCCACCGCGATCGCATATCTGGGCGCATGCGCGGGCGCGAAGCAGACGAAGAACGCGTTGTCGCGATGCTTCCACGGTTGAGCGTCGGGGTTGCGCTTGTAGGTTTCGCGCTCGGCGTCCGAGAGGCTGCGCACCTGCGCCGTCCCCGTCTTGCCGGCCATCTTCCAGTCTTTTTTCTCGGCGTCCTTGAAGCGGAGCTTGCCGAAGGCCATGGCGGTCGTGGCCCCGGGCGGCCCGTTGATCACGTCGTACATGCCGGCGTGCAGGATGGCCATGTTCTGCGGCGGGATGCCTAAGGATTCCAGCGCGGCGTCCTGGGCTTCCGGCGCCGCGGGCATTTTGCCGTCCATGGCGCGCACCAGGCGCGGCTTCACCGCGAGACCGCCGTTGGCCACGCGCGAGACCATGGTCGCGAGCTGGAGCGGCGTGACGGAGACGTAGCCTTGCCCGATGCCGGTATTCATGGTTTCGCCGGTGGTCCAGCGTTGGCCGCGGGCCGCTTTCTTCCAAGCTTCGGTCGGGATGAGGCCCGTCTTCTCGCCGGACAGGCCCAAGCCTGACGTTTGGCCGAGGCCAAGCCGCTTCGCCATGTCGGCGATCTTGTCGGGGCCGAGGCGCCGCGCCATTTCGTAGAAATAGATGTCGCACGAGGTCGAGATCGCGCGCTGCATGTTCACGCTGCCGTGCACCTTGTGGCACTGGAACTGCGGGATCTTGGGATCGCGGCCCGAACAATGCAGCGTCTGTTCGGGCGAGATGACGTTGTGTTCGAGCGCGGCCAGCGTGACCACCAGCTTGAAGGTCGAGCCCGGCGAGTAGGTGCCCGAGATCACCTTGTTGATCAGCGGCGTGTGGTCGTTGGTGGAAAGATCCTTCCACTCCGCCTGTGTCAGACCGCGCGAGAAGGAATTGGCGTCGAAGCTCGGATTGGAGACCATCGCAATGAGATCACCCGTATGGACGTCCATCACGACGATGGAACCGCTCTCCTGGCCCAAACGCTCGCCGGCCAATCTCTGGATCCGTTCGTCGATGGTCAGCACGATATCGGAGCCCGGCTGGCCTTCCTCGCGTTTCAGTTCGCGGATGGTGCGGCCGTAGGCGTTCACTTCCACCTGGCTGACGCCGCCCTTGCCGCGCAGCTTCAGATCGTAAATGCGCTCGACGCCGTCCTTGCCGATGCGGAAGCCCGGCACCTGGAGCAAGGGATCGCCGGTGAGTTCGTCTTCGTCGACCGCGGCCACGTAGCCAAGCAGATGCGCGGCGTTCTCGTGCTGCGGATAATAACGCGTCAGACCTTCGTCGATGATCACGCCCGGCAGATCGGGCGCGTTCACCTGAATGCGCGCCATTTCGTCCCAGGTCAGGTTCTCGCGGATGGTGACCGGCACGAAGCCGCGCTTGCGTCCGACTTCTTTCTTGATGCGCTCGCGGTCGTGTTCCGACAGCTCGACCATGCGCGCGAGATTATCCAGGGTCGCGCTGAGCTTGGTGGCTTGCTCGGGAACGATGAGCACGCGGAACTGCTGCTTGTTGATGGCGAGCGCCTGACCGAACCGGTCAAGGATGCGCCCGCGCGGCGGCGCCAGCAGTTGGATGTTGATGCGGTTGTCTTCGGCGAGGGTGCGGTAACGGTCCGCCTCGATCACCTGCAGATAATACATGCGCCCGACGAGCGCGCTGACCAGGACGCCCTGCACGCCGCCCAGGATCATGGCGCGGCGGTTGAACATCTTCGTCCAGTCGGAGTCTCTGGTGATCATCGTCATGGCTACACCTGTCCCATGAGCTTGACTTGGGCTTTGGCGAGCAGCCAGCCGACCAAGGGGTAGACGGCGACGGTGATGAGATAAGACGCGAACATCGGGGCAATCGGCGTGAACCCTGAATCGGCGACAAGGCCCACGGCGACCCAGCGGATGAACGCCGCGCCCGCCGCCACGAAGATGAAGGCGAACCAGGTGACGACAAAAGGCTTTGCATTGAAAAACTTCTGCTGGCGCAGAACGACCCATTGCGTGAGCAGAAAGACGAGAGCCGACGAGCCGATGGGGGTGGCGGTCAGAAGGTCTTCGAGCAGGCCGAAGCTGAAAGCGGCGCCGTAGCCCATGAGGTCGGGGCGGTAGATCGCCCAGAAGTAGACCGACATGAGCGCGAACATCGGCATGACCGGCGACAGGCCCGGCACATTGGTCGGCGTCAGCGCGAACAGCATCAACATCAGGGTGAGCGCGGCGGGCAGCGCCTTGCGGGCGGACAGGTCGAAGCTCTGGAGGAGCGTCGGCTGCATCATGGCTGCTGCGCCGCCGGCGGGTCGAGAAGGAAGCCGGCGAGGCCGTAGTCGGCCACCCGTACGTATTGGAGTTTGTCGCGGGCGACGAACAGTTCCACGGCGACGTTGCCGTCTTCGACTTCGGCCACCTGGCCGATGGGGATGCCCGGCGGGAACGCTTCGGCGTCGCCCGAGGTCACGACCTTGTCGCCGGGCGCCGCGGCGCTTTGATTGAGATAGAGCAGCTTCGGACGCGCGCCGTTGTCGCCGGCGAGGATGGCGCGGTTACCCGCTTCGCCGACCAGCACCGGAATGCGCGAGTTGATGTCGCTGATGAGGAGCACCCGGGACGAGGCGTTGCCGGCCTGCGTGACGCGGCCGACCAGGCCTTCGCCGGTCATGACCACCTGGCCCTTCTTCACGCCCGATGACTGGCCGGCCGTGATGAGCACGGACTGCGCGAAAGCGCCGCCGACGTCGCCCACCACGCGGGCCGTGACGAATTGCGCGCCGGGTTCCGGCACGAGGGCAAGGAGCGAACGCAGGGACTTGTTTTCGGCTTCCAGCCGCTGGGCGAGGGATTGCCACTGCAGAAGGCGGCCGTTGGCTTCACGCAGTTCGGCGTTCTGTTCGCGGATCGAGGCCAGCTCGCGCACGTTGTTGATCGTCTGCGCGATCATGCTGGCCGGTTCGCTCATCACGCGCAGGATCGGCGTGACCGCGTCGGTGACGGCGGACCGCGCGCGCTCCACCAGAACCGTATCGGCCTTGCCGATGAGCATGAGGGCAAAAGTGACGCCGATGAGCGACAAGAACGCAAATCGCTGCAGCAGCGATTTGAGAGTCCCTAGGCGGGAAATCTGTCCTGTCGGGCCTCGCACTTGGTTGCTCCCCTCGCCCCGTCGTC
This sequence comes from Rhodospirillaceae bacterium, assembly GCA_020852595.1. Classification (GTDB taxonomy): domain Bacteria; phylum Pseudomonadota; class Alphaproteobacteria; order Rhodospirillales; family Rhodospirillaceae; genus SHVO01. The sequence continues at coordinate 5,305 of JADZAK010000126.1, read as the reverse complement.
CCTTGGTTAGTACATCGTCGTCAGAGCGTTACGATGAATCTTCATTTCCTCGAGCACTTTTCCCGTCCCCAGCGCGACGCACGACAGCGGATCGTCGGCGATGGAGACCGGCAGACCCGTCGCATGGCGCAGCACGAAGTCGAGGTTGTGCAGCATCGCGCCGCCGCCGGTGAGCACGATGCCCTTATCGACGATATCGGCCGCGAGTTCCGGCGCGGTATGTTCGAGCGCGACTTTCACCGCATCGATGATGGCGGTGACCGGCTCGGCGAGACTTTCGGCGATCTGGCGCTGACTGATGACGATTTCCTTCGGCACGCCGTTCATCAGGTCGCGGCCCTTGATCTCCATGGTTTCGCCGTCGCCGGCTTCCGGCGGGCAGGCGCAACCGATTTCCTTCTTGATCCGCTCGGCCGAGCTTTCGCCGACGAGCAGATTATGGTGACGACGAATGTAGTTGATGATCGCTTCGTCCATCATGTCGCCGCCCACCCGCACCGAGCGGGCATAGACGATGCCGGACAGCGAGAGCACCGCGACTTCGGTGGTGCCGCCGCCGATGTCGACCACCATCGAGCCGGTGGGTTCGGTCACGGGCAGGCCGGCGCCGATCGCGGCGGCCATGGGCTCTTCGATCAGATAGACTTTGCGGGCGCCGGCGGCTTCGGCGGATTCCTGAATGGCGCGGCGCTCGACGGCGGTGGAACCGGAGGGCACGCACACGATCACGAGCGGGCTCGCGAAGCTGCGGCGGTTATGCACCTTGCGGATGAAGTGCTTGATCATTTCCTCGGCGACTTCGAAGTCGGCGATGACGCCATCGCGCAAGGGGCGAATGGCCTGGATATTGCCGGGGGTACGGCCGAGCATCTGCTTGGCTTCATTGCCGACGGCCAGGACCTGCTTGCGGCCCTTCGATTCGGCGAGGGCGACCACGGAGGGTTCGTTGAGCACGATGCCGCGGCCCTTCACGTAAACCAGGGTATTCGCGGTGCCGAGGTCGATGGCCATGTCGGCGGAGAGCCAGCCCGTCAGTCTCGAAAACATGTATTTCTACTCGTCCTTATTCTTGTGATCCGGGATGCCGGCGCGCGCGGCGTTTGCCTTCCTCCACGCGCGTCCGCATATTCGTGATCCCCCGCATGTGACCCCGGTTTTTTCTGCCCCGGCGCCCGTCTTCCTCGAAATCTCTCGCTCAACCACTCGTATCGTTACGGGTGCGCGCGCACCGCGTGTTCGTGAACCTCTTGTTTCAACCGGGCTCGCGCGGAGCGCGGGGGAGACGAAGGCGCGAATGTGATGAAAGCGCCGAAGCGCAAGCTGGTGTCGAACTTCAAGTCGCAATCGTCCGTCATCTCTCGTTCTCGCGTGCCGCCGGGGTCAAAAAAGAGATCGGTGCGCGACTTGCCGGAAAGTCAGACGGACGTAACCGCCGCTGACCCTCGCCGGCTCCCTCCCGCACGGAAAGGGGAAGAGAACCTAAGTCGCAGACCCCGGTCCGCGTTACAAAGTGTCGGAGCCCCCTGTGGATAAACGCACGATGTTGCGCCGACGTCGCATTTTAGACTCGGCGTAACCCGCAACTGGGTTATCCACAGACATGGCCCGGCCCACGTCCTTGTATTTTTGCCCGCAAATCAATGGCTTGTAAAAAGGCCTTCAACGCCCCCGAAAGGTCGCCGCCATGTATTTTGCTGCAACTGCCGTTAATGTCTCATGAAGGGCGGCGCATGGGAAGGGGCGCGGCCAAAAAAATCGAGATTTATCAGGGCTGAAGAAACGCTCAGGAAACGAGGAAGAAATGGGGTCAGAGTAAATAAAGGAAATGGAGTCTGACCCCATTAGCCCCATTAGGCTAGAAGAGGGAGCGGGGGGTGTCGAGGCCGGCGTCGGGGCGGGGGCAGGTTTTCGAGGGTTCCGAGTCGGCGGCGCGCATCTCGAAGGCGCCGGCTGCGCCGATTTTCACGCGGAAGAATTTCTCGCCGGCGGCAAACCGCACGCCGACCTGCACCACATCGTCTTCCGTGTCGCAGCGCTGCGGCGGTCCGGCGAATGCCGCGCGCGTGAGATTTGCCGCCGCGTCGCCGTGAATCTTCGCAAGCGTTTCGCGCGCGCGCGTTTCCGTCCAGGCCGACGCCACGCTCCACGGCGCGCGCAGCCATTCCTCGACAAAGTCTTTCGGCGTCAGCGCGATCGGCGCGACGCGTTTCGCATAGTCGCCGTCGAAATTGAACCGCCGCACGGCGACGCGGCTGCGGCGCGCGGCATCCATGCTGCGCACGTTCATCTCGACAAGAAACTCGCTGTCTTCGAAGCGCGCCGACACGGCCGGATCGCGCCGCGAGATCAGACTCTCGCCTTCGCGGCCGTCGACCGCGAGCGAAGAACCACCGCCGCGTTTGGCCGACCAGACACGATAATGCACCGCCTGAACCGGCGCGCCGCAGACCGGGCTCGCGCCGGTGACGGCCAGCAGCAGGGCATCGGCAGGTCTGTTCGCCGGGTTCGTGAAGATGACCTGTTGAATCTGCTCGGGGATATAGACCCCGTTCGCGGGCAACTGCGACGTATCGATCAACCGGCGCCAACCGACCTTGGCCCATTCATAGACGTAGGCGGCCTCGTCGAAACCGCAGGCAACGCCGATTTCGGCCTGAATGATCAAAAGGTCCCGTATGCGCTCGGCCTCCACGGCGCCGAGAAAGCCGCGCGCATTGAACTCGCCCGGGCTGGCGCAGCGATTATATCCAGGGGCTTTCGCCTCGATGCAGGCAAGATCCTTGGCCGCGATTTCGGCATTGAGCGCTTTGCTGAAGGCGCTCGTGTCCCCGTTTTGCGGAAAGCGCGCGAGCTGTGTTTCGATCCAGTCCCGCACGCCATCACGCGCCATGATGAACGTGGGCGGCATGCGGTTCGCTTCGGCGCTGCTTTGACGCAGGGGCGTGAGCGCTTTACGCACCACGTCGAGATCGGCCGCCGCGGCCGTGCCGGCCTTAAGGAACAGGAGCGCCGCCGCCGCGGCCTTCACACACTTCACGAGGACTCCTTCAGGAATGCGCCGGCTTGGCGAATGATATCGCCGCCCATCGTTTCGGAATAACGCGCGGGCAAGGTGAGATCCGCGGCGAACTGATTGCGGAACCAGGTCGCCTGGCGTTTTGCATATTGGCGTGTCGCGATTTCCGCCCCTCTCACGGCGCCTTCGCGATCGAGGCGTCCGGCCAGAAAATCGCTGAGCTCGCGCGCGCCGAGCGCATTCATCGCCGGCGCCGTCCCGGAAATACCCTTGGCGCGCGCGGCTTCGACTTCCGCGAGCGCGCCCGCCTCCAGCATGGCGGCGAAACGCGCCGCGCACGCCGCGACGATCTCCTCGCGCGGCGGCATAATGAGGACCGAGAAGAAAGCCGCCTTTATGGCCGGCTGCGTTGGCGCTTCCTGCCATATAGGCAGCGGCGTGCCGGTGGCCTCCACGACTTCCCACGCCCGCGCCAGCCGCTGCGTGTTGCCCACGGGAATACGCGCCGCGCTCACCGGATCACGTTCGCCAAGAAGGCGGTGAAAGGCTTCGTTGCCCATGTCGGCGAGCAGCGCGCGTCCCGCCTCGCGCACCTCGCCCGGGATCGGGGGAACGTCGGCGACGCCCTGCATCAACACGCGCAGATAAAGCCCGGTGCCGCCGACCACGATGGGGGCGCGCTTTTGGTCCCAGGCCGCTTGGATCTCGGCGGCCGCTTTCGCCGCCCATTCGACGGCGTTGCCGACGTCATCGGCCACGAGATCGCCGAACAGACGATGCGGAATGCGCGCACGATCGGCCGCGCGCGGCTGCGCGGTCAGGATCGGGAAGTCGCTGTAGCGCTGCTGGCTATCGGCGTTGATGACAACGCCGGCGAATTCTTCGGCGAGCGCGAGCGCAAGATCGGTTTTACCGGTCGCGGTCGGACCGGCAACGACAATGACCTTGGAAAGCCCGTGCGCCACTCAATCCAGCACATGACTGACAAGCCCGTCGGCGAGCTTGGGTTCGAACCATGTGGACTTCGGCGGCATCACCTGGCCCGCGTCCGCCACCGCCATCAACTGTTCGAGAGTCGTCGGATGCAGCGAGAAGGCCACTTTCATCTCGCCGGAATTCACGCGCTTTTCGAGTTCGCCGAGGCCGCGGATGCCGCCCACGAAATCGATGCGCTTGTCGCGGCGCGGATCATCGATGCCCAGCACCGGCGCGATGAGATTGTCCTGCAGGAGCGAGACGTCCAGGCGCGCCACCGGATCGGCGTGCGGGATGAGAGCGGGCTTGATGTCGAGCTGATACCAGCGGCCGGCCATGTACATCCCGAACCGCGCCGGTTTGTCGGGCCTCACTTGAGCGCCGGCGGGCACGAGATCGAAGCGCTCGCGAATCTTGGCGAGGAACGCATCTTCCGAAAGACCGTTCAGATCCTTGATCACGCGGTTATAGTCGAAGATGCGCATCTGATCGTGCGGGAAGGCGACCGCGAGGAAGTATTCGGCGGACTCGTTTTTTGCCTTGCCGCGGCGCGCGGCGGCGACACGCGAGGCCGCGGCCGAGCGGTGATGGCCGTCGGCGATGTACAGGGCTTTCATCGCATCGAACAGCAAGGTCAGGCGATCGACCGTGGCCGCATCGGCGATACGCCACAGCGTGTGCTGGATGCCGTCATCGGCGGTCACGGCGTACATGGGCTCGCCGCGCGCGGCGTTCTCGATGATCGTATCGACGGCGTCGTCGGCTTTGTAGGCCAGCAGCACCGGGCCGGTCTGCGCGTTCAGCGCTTCGACCTGGCGCACGCGGTCGTCTTCCTTGTCGGGACGCGTGAACTCGTGCTTGCGGACGCGATTGGTGTCGTAATCGGCGACCGAGGCGGCGACGACGATGCCGGTCTGCACATGCTCGCCCATCTTCAGGCGATAGACGTAGTAGTGCGGTTCGGCGTCACGGATGAGCACGCCTTCGCCGACGAGGCGTTTGAGATTTTTCGCGCCGGTTTCGTAGACGATGGCGGCGTAAGGATCGGTGTCCGCGGGAAGGTCGATCTCGGGTTTGGAGATATGCAGAAAGCTGTTCGGCTTGCCGGCCGCGCGCACGCGGGCTTCCTCGGTGTTGAGCACATCGTAAGGCGGCGCGGCGACGGCGTTGGCGTGTTGCGGCGCGGGGCGAAGACCGGCGAACGGGCGAACAAGCGTCATGGATGCTCTTCTTTCAATGCGGGCGGCTATTTAGCGACGAAGTCGCGTGGCGGCAATGCTGGAAAAGACACAGGGGAGCACGAGTTATCCACAG
>JADZAK010000125.1 GCA_020852595.1 Rhodospirillaceae bacterium | reverse complement strand
GATTTCGACCGCGGCGCCGCGCGCCGCCGTGTGCTGGAAAAGCTGAATATCAAGGGCTGATAAAAATCCGTCATCCTCGCGGCTTCGCCGCAAGGACGACATGGGTGTGCCCCCGACTCGCCCGCTGCACATTTCCGATTTTTCGTGTGAGATTAAATTTGCCGGATCCGCAAATTTAATCCCCAAATCGCCCGTCAAATGGCGTATTATAATGCGCAGTGCTCTTTGACATCGTGAATCACGACTCTCCCCCACGCCGCGGCGGCCCGGCGCGCTAAAATACGCCCGGGCGCGAAAGTGTCGCAAAGTGTCGCTTAGTGTCGCAAAACCGCGAACGGCGGCTAAGCCCTTCACCGGCTTAAAAAATCCGGAAAGTGTCGCTGTCGCAAGTGTCGCAAGAAAAAGACGGCGGAATGGATTTGCCGCATGGACGGTGGCCGGAAAACTACTTCAGTCCGCGCCACAACTCCTGCGCCTCGGTCTCCACCCAGCGCGCGATGTTGGGGTGCGGCAGCAGCGGCGCGGCGAAGCTGTGCGGGATGCCTTCAAGATCGTCTTCCACTTCGCCCTCGATCCCGCCCGCCGACATCAGGAGCGGCACGACCACGACTTTGCGCGTCCGTCCGTTCTGCGACACGCGCGCGCGGAATTCATCGCGCGCCGTGTTTTTGATAGAGGCGGGAGCGTCGTTGCGGTGGGTGAGCACTTCCACCGCGCCGTAACCGCCTTTGCTTTTCAGGTAGGCGGCGTGCGCGGCCATCTCCTTCAGCCACAGCTTGTTCTCTTCCTCGACGTTCGGCCCGTGGGCGATCAGCACCACGGCCGTCTCCGTGACGTTGCCGGTGTGCGTGCGGGCCCGGTCCAGCAGGATCTCGCTCACCAGCGGGTGCGCATCCAGCGCCGGCGACATGGCGACCTTCGCATCGATCTCCGCGCGCGGCAGTGTCTTGAGGCTCGTGTACTTCGCGAGCGTCTCCGAAAGCCCGAGGATGTAGCGGCTGTTGCCGATGATCGGGCTGTGCGAGGAGACGAAGAGGGGCACCGCGGCGATGCGGGTCACGCCGCGCTTCTCGAGCCGCGTCACCGCGGCTTGGATCGACGGCGCTTCCGCCATGCCGAAAGCCACCTCGGTCGGATATTTGGCGTCGAGCGCGGTCACGACCGCTTCGATATTGTCGTTCCACGGATTCGGGGGCGCATGCCCCTCGTGACCCGCCGCGCCGTGATGGCCGTGGGCGAGCAGGAGGATGCCGTCTTTGGCGAGGGTGGCGGGCGCAAAGGCCAAACACACGACCAAACATACGACCAAACATACGGGAAAAACGGCCGGGAACGGACCAGGGCGCATTTTTGTCTCCATAAGTGCAAGTAATAATCGTTATCATCTAGCCCTTGCCCTATCAATGCCTTAAAGAACGGGAGAATGGAGACTCTCTCTGGGTGGGATTGCATATGATCAGACTTATCGGCGCGGCCGTTCTCGGCCTGGCTCTGGCCGGCTGTTCCAGTGACGATTTCGGCCAATTACTGAAGAATACGGCCCGCGGAACGGCGGAGAGCGCCTGCCGCTCGGCCTCCAATTGCTCCACCGGCGTGAGCCGGGACCCTATGTCGCCCAAACCGGCCTGGCAGACGGGCGGGGCGGCCCCCAAGGATTCGCCTTACCGGCTCCCGGCGGGTAAATGACCGCGCGCCCGGCGTGGCATTTCGGGTTGCGTCCGGCCGGGTAAGTAAGTATAGAACGGCCCTCATTTTGGCGACGGGCTGACCGGCGCTCTTACGCGAAAGACAAGTCGATGAAAGTCCGTAATTCTCTGAAGTCCGCGAAGACCCGCGACAAAAACTGCCAGATCGTGCGCCGCAAAGGCCGCATCTACCTCATCAATAAGAAGAACCCGCGTTTCAAAGCGCGCCAGGGCTAGGCGCGAAAGCGAGGTTCTTCCGAGGGGGAGGAACACTGGGCCGCTACTTCCGTAGCGGCCCTGATTTTTTTTAAGGCCTGATTTTTTTAAGGGCCGTGACGTCTCGCGCGGCCCGTTTCCATTCATACCGCGCGGGCGTGCCGCGCCGCGCCGGGCGCGTGATACGAATCGAAGCACGCCGCCACCACACGGACCCAGGGTTTGCCCTCGTCCGTCATCGCCAGGTCCTGTCCATTCTCCCACCGGCAAAGCCCGTCCGCCAGGAGGGGGGCGAGCGCCGGGGCCGCCTGTGCCGCGAGGTCCGAGCCGACGGTGCAGCGGGCATTGCACATCAGGTTCATGATGATTTCGCGGCGGCGGACATCCTCGCCGGTCAGATGGCGGCCGCGCACGGTCGCCAGGCGGCCGTTTCCGACGGCGTCCATGTAGCTGTCGATGCCCGGGTCATTCTGCGCATAGCTCGTCGAAAGCGCGCTGATCGCCGAGGCTCCGAAACCGAGCAGCGCCGGGCTCGTATCGGTCGTGTAGCCCTGGAAATTGCGGTTGAGCGTTCCCTCCGCGGCCGCGCGCGCCATCTTGTCGTCGGGTGCGGCAAAGTGATCGATGCCGATTTGCACGAATCCATGCGCGGTGAGCGTGTCCTGCGCCGCCGTAAAGAGCGCGAGACGCTGCGCGGCGTCCGGAAGGGGCAGGCGTTCCACCAGCTTCTGGTGCTTTTTCATCCACGGAACGTGGGCGTAGCCGAAAAGCGCGATACGCTGGGGCGCAAGGCCGATCGCGAGTTCTATCGTGCGCGCGACCGTTTCCGGCGTTTGTAAGGGCAGCCCGTAGATCAGATCGATGTTCAGGTCGCGCAACCCGGCCCGGCGCAATTCCTTCACGCCGCGTTCGACCACCGAAAACGGCTGGATGCGATTGATCGCTTCCTGCACCGGCGTATCGAAATCCTGTACGCCGATGCTCACGCGATTGACGCCGAGCGCGGCAAGCTCGTCGGCGATTTCGCCGTCGAGCGTGCGAGGGTCTGCTTCCACCGAAAACTCCGCGTCCGGTGCGACATCGAACTGCGTGCGTATGGCGCGCGTCACCGCTTCCCGGCCGGCGCGCGGTCCCCAGGTCGGCGTGCCGCCGCCGAAGTGAATGCTTTCGACCTTGTGGCGCGCGGCGATATGCGTCGCCGCCAGTTCGATCTCCCGCTGCACCGCCGCCGCGTAGGCCATCATCGTGGCGGTATTGTTCGCCACCTTCATGTTGCAGCCGCAATACCAGCAGAGCGAACGGCAGAACGGAACGTGCACGTACAGGGATAAGGGCGAACGTTCTTCGATCCTGGCCAATTCGCCGGAAAAGGCATCGGGGCCAAATTCGCTCGTGAAATGCGGCGCGGCCGGATAGCTCGTATAGCGAGGCACAGGCAGGTCGTATTTTTGCAGCCAGGCGCTGGTGTTCTGCATGGAGCCTACGAAGTCCTTCTCTGGAGCAGCGGAGCCCGCATTTTTTCCCAGCGGCTCCCGTCCGGCCTTGACCGAAGTCAATTCACCTCGCCGGCGGCAGCGGCACTCTCGCAAAATGAGGTTTTTACCCCGTCTGTTCGCCTCTTCGTTTCTCGTTCTTTTGACTGCCGGCGCCTTCGCCCAGGACGGAAAGGCGGCCCGCGGCGCCATCGACCGCTCCGATCCGATTGCGGTGCTCGAAGATCGGATTGTGAACGGCCGGACTTCGCTCGGATTCGAGCCGGATCACGGCTTCCTCAAAGCGCTGCTGCAACAGTTGGACGTGGATCCTCGCACCCAAATTCTCGTCTTCTCGAAAACCAGCCTCCAGGACAAGCTGATCGGTCCGCAGACGCCCCGGGCCATCTACTTCAATGACCGCGTGGCGGTCGGCGCGGTGCAAAATTCAACTGTCCTCGAGATCATGGCGCCGGCGCGTAACGGGTATGTCTTCTATACGTTGCAGAACGAGAGTGCCGGTTCGCCGCGTTTTACGAAACACGAGGGGGCCGACTGCGGGCGCTGTCACGGCGCGGACGCGCTCGAACCCGGCCTCATCGTCGCCAGCACGCCCGTTGCTCGCGACGGGACGCCCGTCTTCATTCCCCGCGACCGGCCGCCGCGGCTGTTCGAATTTACCGACCACACGACGCCGGTCGCGGACCGCTGGGGCGGATGGTACGTGACGGGTTCGCACGCAGGGCAACCGCACCTCGGCAACGGCGCATTCACTTACGATGAGGCCGGCGTAAGGCATGTTCATAACGCCGACGCCTTCGGCGCCGCGACCCTGGCGGGTTATTTCGACGTGTCGCGCTACCTGGAGCCCACCAGCGATATCGTCGCGCTGATGGTGTTCGAGCACCAGGCGCGAATGACCAATATGCTGTTGAGCGCCGGTGTGATGGCGACGCGGACAAAACATCTTTCCGCCGCGGCGGTCGAGGATCTCCTCGCCTATATGCTCTTTACGGATGAAGCGCCGTTGCAGGGGACGGTCACCGGCGACAAGGCGTTCCAGGCCGCGTTCGCGAGCGCCGGCCCGCGGGATACGGCCAAGCGCGCGCTAAGGGATTTCGACCTCAATACGCGCCTTTTCAAGTATCCGCTGAGCTACATGATTTACAGCCCGGTCTTCGCCGCCTTGCCGCCTTTCGCGAAGCAGGCGGTCTACGCGCGGCTGCTCGAGATCCTCGAAGGGCAAGGCGTCACGCCGCGCTTCGCGCGGCTCTCGGCGGAGGATCGCCGCAACATCCTGGAAATTCTGCAGGCGACGAAACCGGATTTCACCGCGGCGCACTGACGAAGCCGCGCCGGGCTCCGGTGTTCAGCCGGCGCCCGTCTCGCCGCCGATCCACACCACGCGCACCATGTTGGTGGATCCGACTTTGCCGAACGGCATGCCGGCGGTGATCACCAGCGACTTTCCCTCTTGGCCGATGCCGCATTGAAGCGCGGCCTTCACCGCCACGTCGCCGATATCGTCCACGGAGTGGATGAAATCGCCCACGATGGAATGCACGCCCCACACCAGGCCCAGGCGGCGGCCGGCGCTCAAGTTCGGCGTGATGCACAGGATCGGCACCTCCGGGCGCTCTTGCGCGGCGCGCAGGGTCGTTGAGCCGGACGAGGTGAAGGTCACGATGGCCGCGGCTGTGAGCGTATGCGCGATCTGGCGCGCCGCCGCCGTGATCGCGGCGGGCGAGGAGTCCTCGGTTTCCTGATGGCCGGCTTGCATCAGCGCGGCGTAATGCTCGTCGCTCTCAACCGACTGGATGATGCGGTGCATGGTCGCCACCGCGCGCACCGGGAACATGCCGGAGGCGCTTTCGGCGGACAGCATCACGGCGTCGGCGCCGTCGTACACGGCCGTCGCGACATCCGAGGCTTCGGCGCGCGTCGGCACCGGCGACTTCACCATGCTGTCGAGCATCTGCGTCGCGACGACGACGGGTTTTCCGTGTTTGCGGCACGAGCGGATGATGCGCTTCTGCAGCACCGGCACGCGTTCCAGCGGCATTTCCACGCCAAGGTCGCCGCGCGCCACCATCACCGAATCCGACAGCGCGACGATGGCGTCCAGGTGATCGAGCGCCGAGGGCTTTTCGAGCTTGGACAGCACGCCCGCGCGGCCGCCCACCAGGTGGCGCACTTCCGCGACGTCTTCCGGGCGCTGCACGAAGCTGAGCGCCACCCAGTCCACACCCTGCGACAGGCCGAACGCGAGATCGGCGCGGTCCTTTTCCGTCACCGCCGGGATCGGCAGCGTCACATCGGGAACGTTCACGCCTTTGCGGTTCGAGATCGCGCCGCCCACGATCACTTCGCACTCGGCGAAGTCCGGACCGCATGAACGCACTTTCAAGCGCAGATGGCCGTCGTCGATCAGAAGGCTCGAACCCGGCTTCAGCGCGGCGAAGATTTCCGGATGGAGCAGGCTCGCGCGTGTCTCGTCGCCGATCTCGTCCTTGAGGTCGACGCGGAATGACGCGCCGGTCTTCAGGACCGCCCCGTCATTCTTGAATTTTCCCACACGCAACTTGGGGCCCTGCAAATCCATCAAGATCGTGATGGGCCGCCCGACTTTCTTTTCCAGCTCGCGGATCGCGTCGATGGAGCGCGCGTGATCCTCATGGCTGCCGTGGCTGAAGTTCAGCCGGAAGACGTCCGCGCCTTCTTCGTAAAGGTCGGCGATGACATCGGGCGCGCTGCTCGACGGGCCGAGGGTGGCGATGATCTTGGCTTGGCGGCCGCGATGGCCCAAAGGGATGTTATTCATGCCCTCAAGATTACAGGCTCTATCGGGGCCGCGCCAGCGCCAGTCCGATGACAATGCCAACGGCGCCAACCACTTGCATGCCGGAAAGAGTCTCGTCGAACAGGATCCAGGCCGCCAGGGTCGGGATCACCGGCTGGAGCAGGAGGATCAGCGCGCTGAAGTTGGACGAGACATAACCCAGCGAGAGGGCGATGAGGGTTTGCCCGGCCACCTGGGTGAGAAGGGCCGTGCCGATCACCACCAGCCAGCCTTCGGCGGTCGTGGGCATGAGCGTGGTTTCCATCGCGGGGGCGAGCATCCACAAGATCGCGGCCGAGCCCGCGCTGCTGAACATCATCAGGGTCATCGTCGAGGCGCGTTTGCGCGACCGCGCGACCGCCAGCAGGTAGGCCGCGTAGAAGGCGGCGGCGACCAGGCTCAAGGCATCGCCGATGAAATTGCGCGGCGACATCGCGAGGCTTTCGGACATCATCACCGCGGAACCTCCAACGCCAACGACGAGGCCGGCCAGGAACATCCGGCTCGGCCGTTCGCGGAACAGGAGCCATGCGCCCAGCACCACGAACACCGGTGCGGCGTTGGCCAGGAACGCGGCGCTGGCCACCGACGTCAGGGTGACCGAGGTGTTCCACAACGCGAGGTCGCTCGCGAAAAAGATCCCGGCGAGCGCCAGCAGCCACAGGTCCTTGCGGTCGAGCGCGCGGATGCCTAATCCTGGGCCGGTCTCAAAACGCAGGAGCAGGGCGAGGAACGGCAGGGCCAGCGTCAGGCGCCACGCGCCCGTGGCCACCGGGCCGACCTCCGACAGGCGCACGAAGATCGGCGCCGAGGTGGTGCAGGCCAGACCCAGGAAAAAAATGAGGTACGACCAGCGCGCGACGAAGCGGCGCTCTTTCGGGGCCGGTTCGGCGGCCGGCGGAAAGCCGCTTTTGGCGGCCTGGTCGGGCGAAATGTCCATAAAACCCAGATTTTTCTAGGCTTATGTCATGGCGCGACAGGCCATGCAATTGGCGCAAAATCTGGTTTATAGTGGTCCCGGTTTCACGAGTTCCAAAAGGGAGTGTCATGAAGATCCTGAAGTCCGCGGTCGCCCTGGCCGGCCTGCTGTTGAGCCTCGCCGGCTCCGCGTCGGCCGCCGATAATCCGATCATGGGCCAGTGGATCGACAAGCTTCCCAGCGGCGCGGCGATGATCATCGAGTTCACGCCCGAGCGCATTTCCTTCACCAACGTCACGCCCGAAGGCAACTTCCTGCCGGCCAGCGTCTTTCCGGTCACCTATCAGACCCAGGGTAAGGATCAGTACGTGGTCGCCATCGAGGGCCAACCCTCGGAGCCCATGGCCGTCGTGATCACCGGCATTGGAAAAATGAGCCTCAAATTCCCGGGCCGCGGTGAACGCGATCTCGTGCGTTATGTGGCCGAAGCCGCCCCGGCCGCGCCGAACGCGCCCGCCAAACCGAAGGGTCACCCCTAACGGTTCTATGGATCCCGTCGAGCTCATCAATCCGCAAGGCCTCGCGGATCTCATCATCACCGGGGATCACGCCGGCAACGCCGTTCCGCCGGAGCAGAAGAACCTTGGTCTTCCCGCGGCGGAACTCGCGCGCCATATCGGCTGGGATATCGGCGCCGCCGGCGTCGCGCGCAGACTAGCCGGGCGCCTCGGCGCCACCGCCGTGCTCGCGCGCGTCTCGCGCCTGGTGATCGATCCCAACCGTCCGCTCGGCGCACCGGAAAGCATTCCGGCCGTCAGCGACGGCTCGCCCATTCCCGGAAACCAGAACCTCAGCGCCGCCGACCGCGCGGCGCGCGCGGCGCGCTATTTCCATCCGTATCATTCCGCCATCGACAACCAGATCGAGCGGCTGCGGCGGGCGGGGCGCGTGCCGGCGGTCCTATGTATGCACAGCTTTACGCCGCGGCTCATGCACAACGGCAGGCCGCGGCCCTGGCATATCGGTGTGATGTCGAGCTTCGACCGCGACCTCGCCGACTATCTGATCGCGGCCTTCTCGGCGAAAGACGGCCTCGTCGTCGGCGACAACGAACCCTATTCGGGTATCACGCACGGCTACGCCCAGAAGCGCCACGGCCTTGCGCAAATGCTCCCGCATGCCCAGTTGGAGATCCGTCAGGACCTCATCGGCGATGAGGCCGGGCAGGAGCGTTGGGCGGATATGCTGGCCGATGTGATGACAAACTGGATGAAACGCGGACTAGGCGAGGCGGCGAATGGATGAACTTACGAAGTTGAAAATCGAAGCGGCCGCGTTTCGCGGCTTGGTCGATCATCTGCGCAAGCGCTCCGATGTCCAGAACATCGACATCATGAACACCGCGGGCTTTTGCCGGAACTGCCTGGCCAAATGGTACAAGGCCGCCGGCGAACACTACGGCGCGCCCATGAGCTATGAAGCCGCGCAGGAAGCCGTTTACGGCATGCCGAATAGCGAGTGGAAGGCGAAGTACCAGAAACCCGCGAGCGCCGAACAGCAAAAAACATTTGAAACGACCGCTCCGCTGCACGCCAGGATTGGCGTGATCGAATAGCAACACCTCTCCCGTCCCCGATATCCCCACTATCCACAGCTTGTTCGCGGGGCGGGCGCTGCTATGGTCCGCCCTCGTTTTTCACTTTTCCGACGTGTGGGGGCTGCGATGCCGGACGGCGCAACGACGACTGATAAAGGGGTTTCCGCCCAACGGCTGAAGAGCTTCATCGAGCGCATCGAGCGCCTCGAAGAAGAACGCAAAGCGCTCGGCGGCGATCTGCGCGAAGTCTACTCCGAAGCGAAAGGCGGGGGCTTCGACGTGAAGATCATCCGTCAGGTCGTGAAGCTGCGCAAAATGGACAAGGCCGACCGCCAGGAACAAGAAGCCCTGCTGCAGGTCTATCTGGACGCGGTCGGCGAGTGAGCCGGCGCCGCCCCCGAGGCTTTGGCCGCCGGGCCAAAACCTCTCTTATATTTGGTGGGTCGCGATCGGATGATCGCGACTGGTCAGGGCGATCCGCCACCCAGAATCGCATCCCCAATCAAAGCCGCCGCGACCATCGCGGCCGCGAGACCGACGCCTCCGAGGATGAGTTTGACACGCTGCCCTTCGGCGCGCCCCATGAAGATGAGACAGAGACAAGCGGCGGCGACGAGAACCGACAGCAGAATATTATCGGCAGCTACAACCATCTGCTTGCTCACCGTTTGAAGCGGCTCCGGCGCCAAAGCGCCTCGACCGGCCGTTCGTCGCGGACCACCCGCTAGACTTTCTTTATTCCGTCCCCTGAAAGGGGGAGGAATTGAGATTAGTACAAATTATCCAGCGTCTCGCGGTACTCGCGCAGCACCGCGTGGCGGCGCACTTTCAAGCTCGGCGTCAGTTGGCCGTTCTCGATGGTGAACGCCTGCGCGGTAAGGGCGAACTTGCGGACCTTCTCGATGGGGCTCATCTGCAGGTTCGCATGTTCGACCGCGCGGCTCACGGCGTTGCGGAACTCAGGGTTCTGCACCAGCGCGGCGAGATCGTTGGGCTGTCCGTGCTGCTGCGCCCAGGCGGAGGCAAAGTCGGTGCGCGGCACGATCAGCGCGGTGATGTAGGGGCGCTTGTCGCCGTACGCCATCGCCTGTTCGATGGCGTCTTCCAGGCAGAGAATACCTTGGATCCGCTGCGGCGAGACGTTGTCGCCGCCTGAATTGACGATGATGTCCTTCTTGCGGTCCGTGATCTCGATGTAGCCGTCTTCGTCCACGCAGCCGATGTCGCCCGTATGCAGCCAGCCCTCTTCATCGATGACCGCGATGGTGCCGTCGGGATCGTTCCAATAGCCCTTCATCACCAGTTCGCCGCGCACCAGAATCTCGCCGTCGTCCGCGATTTTCACCTGCACGCCCTTGAGCGGCGGTCCCACGGTCTTGAGCTTGACGCGCTTCGGCGGGTTGGCGCTGACCACGGGCGCGGCTTCGGTTTGGCCGTAGCCCTGGAGCAGGGGAATGCCGAGGGCGATAAAAAACAGGCCGACGTCGTAGTTCAGCGGCGCGCCGCCCGACACCATCGCCTTCAGGCGTCCGCCGAAGCGGGCGCTGATTTTGCTTCTGACAAGTTTGTCGCAGGCAAGATCGCGCGCCTTGTCCCACAGGGACATCTTCTCCGGTTCTTCGTAGCGCTTGCGGCCCAGCTCCAGCGCGAGATCGAACATCTTGCGCTTGAAGTCCGACTGGGTCTTCAGGCCCTGCAAGATGCGCGCGCGCATGCTCTCGTACAGGCGCGGTACGGCCGTCATGATCGTCGGCCGCGCCTCCTGCATATTGGTGGGCAGCGTCTCGATACGTTCGGCGTAGTAAAGCTGCGCGCCCACCGACATCGGGAAGAACTGCCCGCCTGAATGCTCATACGCGGGGGAGAGGGGCAGGAACGACAGGAAGACTTCATCGGCGAGGCCGAGCGTGCGCAGAAGATCCGTCGCGCCGTAACAGTTGGCCAGGATGTTGCCATGGGTCAGCATCACCCCGCGCGGCAGGCCGCCGGTGCCCGAGGTGTAGATCAGGCACGACACCTCGCCGCGCTTCAGTTCCTCGACTTCACCCGGGGCGGCGGTATGGCCGTGGCGCGTGAGTTCGGCCCAGGCGTGCACTTCGACCTCGGAACGGATCGCTTTCTCCGCGTCCTCGTACACATAGACCGTGACCTTCTGGTCGGCTTCGGCGGCGGCCGCGATCACATGACGCGCCAGCTGCGCGGTCGAGACCAGCGCGATCCGCGCGCCCGAGTCATTTATAATGTGGAGGTGATTGACGGCCGTGTTGGTCGTATAGGTCGGAACCGCGATGCCGCCGATCGCCATGATCGCCACATCGGCGATGAGCCACTCGGGCCGGTTCTCGGCCACCAGCATCACACGGTCGCCGGGTCGGACGCCGGCGTTTTTCAGGCCATGGGCGAGCGCGGAGACGCGTTCGGCAATCCGGGTCCAGCTCTGCGCGCGGTAAACCCCGCCTTCTTTTTCCCAGAGGAAGGGCCGATCCCCCAGCTTGCGCGCCTGTGCATAGAACATACCCGGCAGGCTGCCGACCGTCTGAGTGTCGATTTCGTAAGACAATTGCGCCAAGGGCCCCTCCCGAGCGGCCATTCTTCCGGGGATTATCTAAAGATGTCCAGTGCATTGGCGTTGGCAGCGCGATTTCGTACCTTATATAGGATCTCATCTGCTTCTTTTTCTCGGACATGAAACAATGACGAATTCCATGACAGATCGCCGCGTCTTCAAGGATGAGCCGGCCGGCGGCGCCGCCGTCAACCTCGGTGCGTTGCCCGCCTGGAAGTTGAGCGATCTGTACGCGGGCCCCGAAGACCCGGCCATCGCGGCGGACTTCGCGCAGCTCGACACGCGCATCGCGGCGTTCGAAAAGCATCGCGGCAAGGTCGCCGATCTCTCCAGCGCCGCTTTCGCCGCCGCCATCGCCGAGTACGAAGCGATCAGCGAGATCACCGGCAAGATCGGCAGCTTCGCGCAGCTCTTTCAAACCGAGGACGTTTCCGATCCCGCGCGCGGGCGTTTCTACCAGGACATCAGCGAGCGCCTGACCGAGCTCGGCGGCCGCCTTCTGTTTTTCACCCTCGAGATCAACCGCCTCGAAGACGAGGCGCTCGCGCAGAAAATGACCGACGCGCGCGCCCGTCATTATCATCCGTGGGTGCGGGACCTGCGGATCTCACGCAAGCACGAGCTCACGGACGATCTCGAGAAACTGTTCCTCGACAAGAGCACCACCAGCCGCACCTCCTGGGTGCGTCTGTTCGACGAAACCCTCGCGGGTGTTCGTGTCGCGGTCGAAGGCGAAGACGCGCCGATGACGTTGACGGCAGCGCTCAACCGCTTGTCCGACACCGATGAAAAGAAGCGCCGCGCCGCCGCGAAAGGGATCGGCGCCGCGCTGGGCGAAAAAGCGCAGCTCATAACCCTTGTCACCAACGTGCTCGCCAAGGACAAGGCCGTCGAAGACGACTGGCGCAAGTTCGCGCGCCCCGTCTCCTCGCGCAATCTTGCCAATCTCGTCGAAGACGAAGTGGTCGACGCGCTCGTCAGCGCCGTGAAGGGCGCCTACAAGGACACCGCCCACCGCTACTACGCGCTCAAAGCCAAGTGGATGGGCAAGGACCGGCTCGAATACTGGGACCGCAACGCGCCGTTGCCCGCCGCCGCCAAGCGCGATATCCCCTGGGACGAAGCCAAGTCCACGGTGCTCGACGCCTACAACAAGTTCTCGCCGAAGATCGCCGGCATCGCCCGGGATTTTTTCGATAAAAACTGGATCGATGCGCCCGCGCGTCCCGGCAAGGCGTCGGGCGCGTTCTCGCACCCGACCGTCCCCTCGGCGCATCCCTACATTCTTCTGAACTATCTCGGCAGCCCGCGCGACGTCGCGACGTTGGCGCATGAACTCGGTCACGGCGTGCACCAGGTGCTTGCCGCGCCGCAGGGTTATCTCGTCTCCGGCACCCCGCTCACACTGGCCGAGACTGCGTCGGTGTTCGGCGAAATGCTCACCTTCCAGTCGCTGCTGGCGCAGGAAACGCGCCCGGCGGAACGCCGCGCGCTGCTCGCCGGCAAGGTCGAGGACATGCTCAACACCGTGGTGCGCCAGATCGCCTTCCACGAGTTCGAGCGCCAGGTCCACGACGAGCGCAAGAACGGCGAACTGTCGATGGAGCGCCTGTGCGAGCTGTGGATGGGCATCCAGGGCGACAGCCTCGGCCCCAATATCCGCTTCGACGACGAATATAAATACTATTGGACCTACATCAGCCACTTCCTGCATGTCCCGTTCTACGTTTACGCCTACGCCTTCGGGGACTGCCTGGTGAACGCGCTCTATAACGTCTATGCGACCAAGGCCGTGCCGGACTTCGAGGCCAAGTATCTCGACATGCTGGCCGCCGGCGGCAAGCTGCGTCACAAGGAACTGCTTGCGCCCTTCGGATTGGATGCGACCGATCCCGGCTTCTGGCGCCGCGGCATGAAGACCATCGAAGGCTTCATCGACGAACTGGAGAAGATGGACTAGTGGCAAAAAGCGAGAACACCGTCACCGGCCGTGTTCGGCGTTACGCGCAGGTGGGGACCGCCATCGGCGGTTTCGCCGCGCGCGTGGCGGGTGAACGCGTTCTCGGCATCAAGGGCGACAGTTCCAAGAACGCCGAAACCTTGAAACTCGCGCTCGGCGGCCTCAAAGGCCCGCTGATGAAGGTCGCGCAGATCCTGTCATCCATCCCGGAAGCTCTCCCGGCGGAGTACGCCGCGGAACTCGCACAGCTGCAAGCCAACGCCCCGCACATGGGCTGGCCGTTCGTGAACCGGCGCATGACCGCCGAACTCGGGCCCGATTGGAAATCCCGCTTCACGTCGTTCGAACGCGATGCCGCCAAGGCCGCCTCTCTCGGCCAGGTCCACAAGGCGCGAACGGAGAAGGGCGAGGCGCTCGCCTGCAAACTCCAATATCCCGACATGGAATCGGTGGTGGAGGCGGATCTCCGCCAGCTGAAGCTCGTCTTCGCCGCCTACCGCCGTTTCGATCCCGCCATCGACCCCACCGAGATCCACAAGGAGATTTCGGAACGCCTGCGCGAGGAGCTCGATTACGAACGCGAAGCCAAGAACCTTGCGCTCTACCGTCATATGCTCGCGAAAGAGAAGGGCGTGCATATCCCCGATGTGCACGAGGGTCTCTCGACGCGGCGCTTGCTTACCATGTCGTGGCTGGAAGGCCGGCCGCTGAAAGATGTCGCCGCCGAGGCCGATCAGAAGACCCGTGACGCCATCGCGGTGAACATGTTCCGGGCCTGGTATGTGCCCTTCTACCGCTACGGCGTCATCCACGGCGACCCGCACCTCGGCAATTACACCGTGCGCGCCGACGCCTCCGTGAACCTCATGGACTTCGGCTGCATCCGCGTCTTCCCGCCGTCTTTCGTGAAGGGCGTCATCGACCTCTACCGGGCGCTCCAGAAGAACGAACGCGATCTCGCCGTCTCGGCCTATGAGACGTGGGGCTTCAAGGGCCTCAGCAACGAGACGATCGACGTCCTCAATATCTGGGCCGCGTTTGTGTATGCGCCGTTGATGGAAGACCGGCCACGCCTGGTCGAGGAAACCAACGCCGCCGAATACGGCCGCGACGCCGTCGCCAAGGTGCACAAGGAACTGAAACGTCTCGGCGGTGTGAGGCCCCCGCGCGAGTTCGTGCTGATGGACCGCGCCGCCATCGGCCTCGGTTCGGTCTTCATGCACCTCAACGCCAAAGTGAACTGGTACCGCCTCTTCCACGAAACCATCGAAGGCTTCGAGGTGAAGAACCTGGCGAAAGTGCAGGGCGCGGCGCTGAAGAAAGCGGGACTGGCCTGACGACCCTCACCCTTCCGCTTGCGGGAGAGGAACAGGGGGGAGGGGCTTGTTTGCTTAATTCTGGCTCTTCGCTTCCTGCGTCGCCGGTCCGCAGGCTTCCGGCGTCACGTTGCAGTCGCCCTTCAGGTTCATCGCGCCGCTGAGGAGATCGTTCTCGATCGTCACCTGTACCGGGATGAAGCGGTTGTCGGCGGTGAACAGGATCTTGCCGCGCGACTCCCGCATGCGTTCTTCGCCGCGCTCCGAGAAGCCCGCGACGGGCACAAGGGTCGTGTTGACCGTAATCACATTGTACGGCGTGTCGTTGATGGTCACGCCGCGCGGCGCGCTTGTGGTCCCGATAATGTCATAACGGCGCTGACCGTCGTACACCGGCACACGGAACTTCACCGGCGTCCTGCTCGCGCCCTGCGCCATCACCTGGTGACGCGCGGCGATGAAAGCGGCCATCGGATCCATCGCACCCGTGCGCTGGTTGTCCGGCACGGGCTTTTTCTTGTCGCGGCCGCGGTCGTTTTTATTCCACGGCAATTCGTCGTAGCTCAGGTCCTCGCCGGTCTCGCGCTCGATATAGCGCTCCTGGGTCGAGGTGAGGCGCGTTGCGGGGTCGTAGGTCATCAGCAGGCTGGAATCGATCTCCGAGCCGGACCAGTCGCGCCGGTAACGCGTCGGCAGCGGCGTTACGACATTCTCGCTGGTTGTGAAAGTCCCTTCGCCGCTCAAGTCGGCGCGGAATTCCCGCACCCATTTCGCCACCCCGCCGGCCGTCAGCTTGAGGCCGGTCGTGTAGCTGTCCGAGTCTTGCGAAAGGGAAACGACGGCGTCGCCCACATGCAGGCCGCCGACCATCATGGAATAAACAAGGCGCTCATTTTGCGGAGCGTCCTGAGCCCAACTCGGCGGACTCACGGTGGCCAAGGCCAGCAGTCCGCCGACGGTACCCGCCGTCAAACGGCGGCAGAAATCGTGCATCGGTAATCCTCCGGCGCTTCCCGGAAAGAATCTATAGGGATTCCCCGTCTTTTTTCCAGGGGGGCGGGCCACAGGCCACGAAATGACCTTTTTCGCTCCCGCAGCAATTGTCGGAGGAGGTGGCAAGGTTGTGGAAACTGTGTCAGGTTTCCCTTCTACCGGTGTTGCTCGTTACAAAGGCCCAATTACAAAGGGTGGTCCGTAAAAAGTGTCAGTCCTTCCACGTTCTTTGGAGGGTTCATTTGGGGGATTTCTATGCAGATTGGCGTACTGAAGGAGCGCCGCGCGGGCGAAACGCGCGTCGCGGCCACACCCGATACTGTCAAAAAACTCGTCGCCGCCGGCTGTAAGGTTGCAGTGGAAACCGGAGCGGGCGCGAGCTCCCAGATTAGCGATGCGCTGTTTCAAGAAGCCGGCGCGACCATCGCGCCAAACGCAGCTGCAGCCGCTGCCGCCGACGTCGTTTTCAAAATCCAGAAACCCATGACGGCCGCGGAAGGTGTCGACGAAGTCGGTTACCTGAAGTCCGGCTCGATCCTGATGGCGCACCTGTCCGCGCAGACCAGCAAGGACTTGATGCAGGCGCTCGCCGCGCAAGGCGTCACCACCTTCGCGCTCGAGCTGATGCCGCGCATCAGCCGCGCGCAAGCCATGGACGTGCTGTCCTCCCAGTCCAATCTCGCCGGCTACAAAGCGGTGGTCGACGCCGCCGCCACCTTCGGCCGCGCGATGCCCATGATGATGACCGCCGCCGGAACCATTGCTCCGGCGCGCGTGCTGGTGTTCGGCGCCGGTGTCGCGGGGCTGCAAGCCATCGCGACCGCCAAGCGCATGGGCGCGGTGGTTTACGCCACCGATGTCCGTTACGCGACCAAGGAGCAGGTCGAATCCCTCGGCGGCAAGTTCATCGTCGTCGACGAGGAGAAGATGAAAGCCGCGCAGACCGCCGGTGGTTATGCGAAAGAAATGGACGACGACTTCAAGCGCAAGCAGGCCGAGGCCGTGCGCGCGGAAGTCGCGAAATCCGATATCGTCATCACCACCGCGCTGATCCCCGGCAAACCCGCGCCGCGTCTCGTGGCGGGCGACGTGGTCGCGCTCATGAAAGCGGGCTCGGTGATCGTCGATCTCGCCGCCGAAGCGGGGGGCAATGTCGAAGGCACGGTGAAGGACCAGGCCGCCGTCACGGCCAACGGCGTCACCATCCTCGGCTACACCAACATGGCCGCGCGCCTCGGGCGCGATGCGAGCTCACTCTTCTCGAAGAACATCCTCAACTTCATCACGCTGATGCTCGAGAAGGGCACCGGTAATCTGAAGATCAATTGGGACGATGAGCTGGTCAAAGGCACCTTGGTGACGAAGGACGGAAAGATCGTTCATCCGTCGCTCGCGGGTTAACACAATATATTCCTCCCCCTGCAAGGGGGAGGTTAGGAGGGGGTCGTTTTTTGTTTCACACGGGCAAACAGAAAACGACCCCTCCCTAACCCTCCCTTTCAGGGGAGGGAACGGGAAGGAGAGATCACGAATGGAATCGATGACTCATATGGCAGCAAATCCCGATACCTTCTGGTACCTGATCACCATCTTCGTGCTCGCGGTGTTTGTCGGCTTCTACGTGGTGTGGAGCGTGACCCCGGCGTTGCATTCGCCGCTGATGGCGGTCACCAACGCGGTCTCCAGCGTCATCATCGTCGGCGCGATCCTCGCCGCCGGCCCCGAGCAGATCACCAGTTCCAAGATCCTCGGCTTCTTCGCCGTGGTGCTGGCGTCGGTGAACATCTTCGGCGGGTTCATCGTCACGCAGCGCATGCTTGCCATGTTCAAGAAGAAGGGCAAATAGCATGTCGCCAGGCGCAACCCTCTTCGCTTACATCGTCGCCGGCGTCTTCTTCATCCTGACGCTGCGCGGCCTCTCCAGCCCCGAAACCTCCCGCAAGGGCAATATGTTCGGCATGGTCGGGATGGCCATCGCCATTTTCACCACCCTCACATCGCCCGTGGTCCAGGAATACGTCTGGATCGTCGCCGGCATCGCCGCCGGCGGGGCCATCGGCGTCGTGATCGCCAAGAAGATCGAGATGACGGCCCTGCCGCAGCTCGTCGCGGCTTTCCACAGCCTCGTGGGTCTCGCTGCCGTGCTTGTGGCGACCTCGGCGCTGCTTTCGCCCACCAGTTACGGCTTGGGCGAGGTGGGCAGCATCGCCGCCGGCAGCCTCGTCGAAATGTCGATCGGCCTCGCCATCGGGGCCATCACCTTTTCGGGTTCCATCATCGCCTTCGCCAAGCTGCAGGGCCTGATGACCGGCAATCCGCTGGTGTTCAAAGGCCAGCATCTCCTCAACGCCCTGCTTGGGATTGCGATCCTCGTTCTGGTGGTGATGTTCTGCCTCAGCGAGAACCACAACCTGTTCTTCGCGCTGATGGCCTTGAGCTTCCTGATCGGCTTCCTTCTCATCCTGCCCATCGGCGGCGCCGACATGCCGGTCGTGGTCTCGATGCTGAACAGCTACTCGGGTTGGGCGGCCGCCGGCATCGGCTTCACCTTGCACAACAGCCTGCTCATCATCGTCGGCGCGCTGGTCGGCTCGTCGGGCGCGATCCTCTCCTACATCATGTGCAAGGGGATGAACCGCTCGATCTTCAG
>JADZAK010000124.1 GCA_020852595.1 Rhodospirillaceae bacterium | reverse complement strand
AGCGGCATCTGCACGGTGTCATAGACTTTCTCGAAATGCGGCAGCGCCGCTTCGCCGTCTTTCAGGAACCGCAGCGCGATCCAGCCGGCCAGCCATTTGGCTTCTGACACGCTTAAGGCATCGCTCGCGCCGTGATGACGGGCGAGACGGTAGGCCTCGGTGATGAAGCCTTTTTCCAACGCGTTGCGCGCCAGGATGTGCCGTTCGCGCCACCACAAATCCGGGCGTGGGGAACTCAGGGGAAATTCGGGAATCAGGGCGCGCGCTTCATCGTCATTGCCGCGGGCGCGGCGCCACTGGATGCGGTTGAAGATCAGGCCCGGATCGTTTTGAAGCGATTGCGGAACGCCCGCAACCGCGGCTTCCACGTTCTTGGCGGATCCGATCAACGCGATGCGCGCTCTCGCGACCTTGGCGTAATCGTCGCTCAACCGCGGCATAAGGCGTTCGGCGGCGGACGTCTGCTCGGTGTAAAGGATCGTATCGACGCGTACGCGGTGGTCCTCGGGGGTCAGAATGGAACCGAAGTCGCGCAGAAACTCGCTCTCCTCGGTGCGGCTGAAACTGCCGGAGCGCCAGGCCTCGCGCGCCAGGACCTCGGCCTCGGCGGTCCTGCCCGTGAGGCGCAGCGCGCGCGCATAGGCAACCTTTCCATCCGTGGTGAGCGGCGGATACTTCGCGAACCAGTCCGTGATCGCGCCCGCCGCAACGTTGTCGTCGATGGAGGCTTCCGCCTGGCGGCGCATTTCGGCGGACGACGGCCAATCCGGATGCGCGGTGAGGAACGAGGTGCGCTCCAGGAAACCGACGTGCTGGCCGGGCTCGCGGATATAAGCCCATTCGATGATTTTCGCGACGAGGGGATTGCCGGCGCGGCCGGCGGCCTGGCGGGCGGCGGACCATTGGCGCTTCGCCGCGGCTTTGACGGCCTGGCTCAAAAGGTCGCGGTCACGCGGCGAAAGGAGGCGCGGTTCGGAGGAACTCGCGGCGGCCGCGGCGGGTTGTGAGGACGGCGGCGTATAGATCGGCGCGGCGCGCTCGGGAACCGGCGGTTTGGGCAGCGGCAGGATCTGAGTTGCCGCGGGCTTGGCGGCGTTCGCTTTGGCGGCCGGCGCCTGGCCGAGCGCCTGGGCGGACAGGAGGGCCGCGGCGAGGCCTGAATAAACACACGCCATCGCGGCGCGCCGTAGCCGGCGCCCGGAAGGTGCGCGGTCAATTTTCGTAAACAACGATGCTACCATATCCGCTTCTGTTGTCTTATGAGCACGCCCAAACGTCAAGTAAATGCAGGGGTTCCAGGCCATTACGTGCCGGCAAGGCGAGGGATTCCCTGAGTTCTTGTGGCGGGGAGCGCCTGTGATAATGTCCGGCCTCATTCAGGACGGTAACAGCCGTCGCAGACTCTAGGAGCTTTAAGATGTTCCGCGGTTCGATCACGGCCCTCATCACCCCTTTCAAGAAGGGCGCCGTCGACGAGAAGGCCTATCAGGACTTCATCGAATGGCAGATCAAAGAGGGCGCCCATGGTTTCGTGCCGTGCGGGACGACCGGGGAATCTCCGACCCTGTCGCACGACGAGCATAACCGGGTCATCGAGCTTTGTGTCGAGGTCGCCAAGGGCCGCGTTCCGGTCATCGCCGGCACCGGGTCCAACTCGACCGAAGAAGCCATCCAGCTGACCAAGCACGCCGAGAAGGCCGGCGCGGACGCCGCCCTGGTCGTGACGCCGTACTATAATAAGCCGACGCAGGAAGGGATGTATCAGCACTACATGGCGATCGCGAACGCCGTGGACCTGCCGATCATTATCTACAACATCCCCGGCCGCAGCGTGATCGACATGTCGATCGAGACCATGGCGCGCCTGGCCGAGCACAAGAACATCGTCGGAGTGAAGGACGCCACCAACGACCTCATGCGCCCGATCCGTTCGCGCCTGGAGTTCGGCGAGGACTTCTGCCACCTGTCCGGCGAAGATGGAACCGCGGTCGCGTTTCTCGCGCATGGCGGGCGGGGCTGCATCTCGGTCACGGCCAACATCGCGCCGCGCCTGTGCGCGCAGCTCCAGGACGCCTGGCATCTCGGCGCCTATGACGACGTGTTCCGGCTCCGCGACGTGCTTGCGCCGGTGCACGACGCCATGTTCGTCGAAACCAATCCGACCCCGGTCAAGTTCGCCGCCAGCCTGCTGGGCAAATGCGATCCGGACGTGCGCCTGCCGCTGGTGCCGCTGTCCATGAAGGCCAAGGCCCGGGTGGAAGAAGCGATGCGCGGCGCGGGGCTGCTGAATTGACGCGGCTTTAGCCGCCTCTTTGACGGGGCGGCCGTTCGCTCCTACATATAAGTCATGGCGAAAGAACTGATCTCACACGGCGGCGTTGCGCAGAATCGCAAGGCGCGCCGCGACTATTTCATCGAGGACACCATCGATGCCGGCATCGTGCTGACCGGCAGCGAGGTCAAATCGCTGCGCCATGGCCGCTGCACTCTCACCGAAGCCTTCGCCCAGGTCTATGACGGCGAGATTTTTCTCGTGAACTGCCATATCCCGGCCTACGAGGGCGCCAGCCATTTCCAGCATGAAGAAAAGCGGAAACGGAAGCTTCTCGTAAAGCGCAAGGAAGTCGACCAGATCATGGCGGCCATCGGCCGCAAGGGCATGACCGTCGTGCCGCTCGGCCTTTATTTCAACGACCGCGGCCTGGCGAAAGTTCAGCTTGGTCTCGCCAAGGGCAAGAACCACATCGACCGGCGCGACGACATCAAGAAACGTG
Source organism: Rhodospirillaceae bacterium (assembly GCA_020852595.1). GTDB lineage: Bacteria > Pseudomonadota > Alphaproteobacteria > Rhodospirillales > Rhodospirillaceae > SHVO01. The sequence continues at coordinate 553 of JADZAK010000124.1, read as the reverse complement.
AGTGGGAGCGCGAGCAATCGCGCATCATGCGCGCGAAAGGCTAAAGCCGTGAGCGACGATTCATGAGCGACGAGGAGTCCGATCCGCGGGGCGTCAAGGAAAAGCTGATCCGCACCAAGGAGCAGTGGGCCAAGACGGGCCGCGGACTCACCGGCACGGCGGCCTCGCCGCGGGAACGCCGTCCGCCCGGCCAGCGCGTCACCGAGGATTTTCCGGTCCTCGATCTCGGGATCCAGCCCGCCCACGGTCCGGCGGATTGGAGCCTGACCGTGGGCGGGCGCGTGACCAATACCGTGAGGTGGGATTGGGCGGCGCTGATGGCGCAGCCGCAAGTCACCCTCACCAACGACATTCATTGCGTCACGACCTGGTCGCGCTACGACAATCAGTGGAAGGGCGTGGCCATGCGCACGCTCCTCGAGCAGGTGAGGCCGCTGCCGGGCGCGAAGTTCCTGATGTTCAAAAGCTTCGACGGATATTCGACGAATGTGCCGCTGGCCGATGTCGACCGCGGCGAGGTTCTGATCGCTCATACATGGCAGGGCAAGCCCTT
>JADZAK010000123.1 GCA_020852595.1 Rhodospirillaceae bacterium | reverse complement strand
CTTGTCTAAGACTGACTATGTGTTCACGAGTGAATCCGTCTCCGAAGGCCATCCCGACAAAGTCAGCGACCGCATCTCTGATTCCATCGTCGATCTGTTCCTGAAAGCCGACCCGTATTCGCGCGTCGCCGTCGAAACGCTCTGCACGACGAACCTCATCGTCCTCGCCGGCGAAGTGCGGGGCCCCTCGTCGATCACCCACGACGCGATGATCGAAAGCGCGCGCCAGGCGGTGAAGGCGATCGGCTACGAGCAGGACGGCTTCCACTGGAAGAACGCGAAGGTCGAGTGCCATGTGCACGCGCAGTCCGCCGACATCGCGGTGGGCGTCGACAGCGCCGGAAACAAGGATGAGGGCGCGGGCGACCAGGGCATCATGTTCGGTTACGCCGTCAACGAAACGCCCAGCCTCATGCCGGCGCCGCTTTATTATTCGCACGCTATTCTGAAGTCGCTGGCCGAGGCGCGTCACGACAAGGACGTGGATTTCCTCGGCCCCGACGCGAAGAGCCAGATCTCGCTGCGCTATGCCGGCGGCAAGCCGGTCGGCGCGACCTCCATCGTCGTCTCGACGCAGCACTCCGAGAAGGCCGATCAGGAAACCATCCGTGAATACGTGCGCAAGCATGTGCTCGATGCGATCCCGAAAGGCTGGATGTGCCCTGAAGCGGAATTCTACGTGAACCCGACGGGCCGCTTCGTCATCGGCGGACCGGATGGCGACACCGGCCTCACCGGCCGCAAGATCATCGTCGACACTTATGGCGGGGCTGCGCCGCACGGCGGCGGCGCTTTTTCGGGCAAGGATCCCACGAAGGTCGACCGCTCGGCCGCTTACGCCGCGCGTTATCTCGCGAAAAACGTTGTCGGCGCAGGCCTCGCGGACCGCTGCGTGATCCAGCTTTCCTATGCGATCGGCGTGTCCAAGCCGCTGTCGGTCTATGTCGACACCTACGGCACCGGCAACGTCGATGAAGACAAACTCTCGAAGGTCCTCCAGGAGCTGATGGATCTTTCGCCGCGCGGTATCCGCGAGCACCTGAAGCTCAATCGTCCGATCTACGAGCGCACCGCCGCTTACGGTCACTTCGGCCGCGATCCGGACGGTTCGGGCGGCTTCAGCTGGGAGCGTCTCGATCTGGTCGACCAACTTGAATCCGCCTTCGGAATCTAAAGGCGATACAGCCGACCTGCGTTTCTACGGGCGCCGTAAAGGCAAACCGCTCAAGGCCGCCCGCCAAGGATTGATTGAAGAGCTTCTTCCGGAACTGCGCATCGCGGTTCCGGAAGCGCCGCTCGATCCGCGCACGCTGTTTTCCCAACCCGTCAAAAGTATCCGTCTCGAGATCGGCTTCGGCGGCGGCGAGCATCTCGCGCGCATGGCCGCGGACAATCCCGACATCGGCTTCATCGGCGCCGAGGTGTTCCTGAACGGCGTGGCGTCATTGCTGCGTCATGTGCACGAGCTCGGCCTCAAGAACGTGCGCGTGTTCAATCAGGATGTGCGCTTCCTTCTGCCGCACCTGCCGGCGGGAAGCTTTGAACGCATCTCGCTCCTGTTCCCCGATCCCTGGCCGAAGGCGCGCCACGCCAAGCGCCGCTTCGTGGGGCCGGAGAATCTGAAAGAAATGCAGCGCCTGATCGTGCCCGGCGGAGAGTTCCGGGTCGCGAGCGACCATCCGATCTATATCGACTGGGCGCTTTTGCACCTGGTCGGCCACCCGGGCTTCGCCTGGACGGCCAAGGGACCGGAGGATTGGCGGACAAGACCGGCCGATTCGACGCCGACTCGATATGAGGAAAAGGCCAAAAAGCAGGGCCGGACCCCCGTCTTCATGAATTTCCGCCGGGTTTCGCCTTAGTCCGGAAAGCCCCAAAAACCGCGCAAAAACCCTTGAAATTGGGGACGAAGCGCCGTATATGAACGGCATCTTTTGACATTCCTGGACGACCTAGGAAGTGGCCCACTTGGCCACTTTTTTTATTGCCCGTTCGCGGGCGATAGAAGTCCCTATGTAGGGCCGCCCGGGACCGCCGGAGCCTTGCTTGGAACGTCTACTGACCCTGGAAGAACGCGTTGCGCCGACCCTGGAAGCCATGGGCTTCGAGGTGGTCCGGATTGCCCTCACGGGATCTGTGGGCCGTAAGACCCTGCAGGTCATGGCCGACCGCAAAGACGGCAGCCAGATCTCGGTCGATGACTGCGCCCAGATCAGCCAGACCCTGTCGGCCATCTTCGACGTCGAGGACCCGGTGCCGGGCGCCTACGACCTGGAAGTGAGTTCCGCCGGAATCGATCGTCCGCTGACCCGGGCGAAGGACTTTGCCGCTTACGCGGGCTTTGAAGCGAAGGTGGAAACGCGCCTGCCGGTCGGCGGACGCAGGCGGTTCCGCGGCGACCTCGGCGGCCTCAACGGTGAGAACGTTTTGATCACCGTCGACGAGACGAAATTCGAGATTCCCTTGAGCGCGATCAGCACCGCGAAGCTGGTCATGACCGACGAACTGATTGAAGCCTCCGCGAAACGCGCGGAACTGAAACAACGCAATTAGAGAAGAGCCGGAGAACGACGATGGCACGAGAAAGCATTGGCATGGCGCGCCCCGAACTGGTGCAGGTGGCCGACACGGTCGCCCGCGACAAGGGCATCGACCGCGAGGAAGTGTTCCAGGCGATGGAACAAGCGATCCAGAAAGCCGGCCGCTCCAAGTACGGCCATGAGAACGACATCCGCGCCGCCATCGACCGCAAGAACGGCGAAATCCGCCTCGCGCGCTACATGACCGTGGTCGACGTCGTTGAAGACGAAAACACGCAGATCCCGCTGGCGAAAGCCAAGCGCAAGGATGCCACCATCGAACTCGGCGGCGTGATCGTCGATCCGCTGCCGCCGATCGACTTCGGCCGCATCGCCGCGCAGACCGCCAAGCAGGTGATCGTGCAGAAGGTGCGCGACGCCGAGCGCGCCCGTCAGTTCACCGAGTACAAGGACCGCACCGGCGAGATCGTCAACGGCCTCGTCAAGCGCGTCGAATTCGGCAACGTGATCGTCGACCTGGGCCGCGCTGAAGGCCTGCTCCGCCGCGACGAATTGATCCCGCGCGAGCATTTCAAGAACGGCGACCGCGTGCGCGCCTTCATCGTGGACGTGCGCGAAGAGCCGCGCGGCCCGCAGATTTTCCTGTCGCGCACCTCGGGCGATTTCATGGGCGCGCTGTTCGGCCAGGAAGTGCCGGAAATCTACGACGGCATCATCGAAATCAAGGCCGTGGCCCGCGACCCGGGCAGCCGCGCCAAGATCGCCGTCATCTCGAACGATTCGTCCATTGATCCGGTCGGCGCATGCGTCGGTATGCGCGGCTCGCGCGTGCAGGCGGTTGTCGCCGAACTGCAGGGCGAAAAGATCGACATCATCCAGTGGAACCAGGACCCGGCGACCTTTGTCGTGAACGCGCTCGCGCCGGCCGAAGTGACCAAGGTCGTGCTCGACGAGGACTCGGGCCGTATCGAAGTCGTGGTGCCGGACGATCAGCTTTCGCTGGCCATCGGCCGCCGCGGCCAGAACGTGCGTCTTGCCTCGCAGCTCACCGGCTGGACCATCGACATTCTCACGGAAGGCGAAGAATCCGAACGCCGCCAGCAGGAGTTCCACTCGCGCTCGAAGATGTTCATCGACGCCCTTGATGTCGACGACGTCCTTGCCCATCTGTTGGTGACCGAAGGATTTACTTCCGTTGAAGAAGTGGCCTTCGTGCCCATCGAAGAATTGACCGATATCGAAGGCTTCGACGAAGACGTCGCGAACGAGCTGAAAGCCCGCGCGACCGCCTTCATCGAGGAAGAAAACAAGAAGATCGCGGCCCGGATGGAAGAGCTCGGCGTGTCGGAAGACCTGATCGAGGCGGAAATCGAAGGCCTGGATCCCAAGAAGATCATCGTGCTGGCCGAAAAGGGGGTGAAGACCCTGGACGACCTCGCGGACCTCGCCGGCGACGAGCTGGTCGAGATCCTCGGCGCCGATGTGATCAAGGAAGGCCCGGCCAACGCGATCATCATGGCCGCACGCGCGCATTGGTTCCCGGACGGCGGCGCCCAAGGCGATGCCGCCGCCGAGACCAAGACCGTGTAACCCCCCTTACCCCTTGTGGCGGTCCGGGCAAACGCGATGACCAGTGAGACAATCCCTTCGGGCGGCCCGGCGCCCGGACGCGGACCTGTGGACGGGCAAGACGACACGGGTGAGGACCTGGAAACGGGTCCGACCCGGCGCTGCATCGCCAGCGGCGAGTCGCTGCCCACCCGCGACTTGATCCGGTTTGTCGTCGGGCCCGACAACACCATCGTTCCCGACATCGCCGGCCGCCTTCCGGGCCGGGGTTTGTGGTTGAGGGCACGCCGCGATATGATAGAAACAGCGGCGCAAAAACGGCTGTTCGCCAAAGCCGCGCGGGGCAACGTGAGCGTGTCCCCGGATTTGGCCGATACCGTCGCCGAACTGCTACGTCGCCGCTGTCTTAATCATCTTGGCCTGGCACAGCGCGCCGGACTTGTCGCCTCGGGCGCCGAAAAAGTGCGCGCGCAAATCGCGACCGGACGCACGGCGGCCTTGGTCGAGGCCGCCGACGGATCGCAAGCGGAGCGGCAGAAAATGGGTGCCCTCGTCCCGGGCGTGCCGGTGGTCGATGTGTTCACGAGCCCGGAACTCGGGGGCGCGATCGGCCGGGACATGGCTGTGCATGTGGCGCTTCTGCCCGGCCGCCTGACGGAAATGATTTTGGAAGACGCGGGCAAGCTTCGCGGCTTCATCTGAGTGACAAACGCCAGTTTGGATTTTTTTGATTAAGGTGCACTGAGTGAGCGATACCAAGACCAAGACGCCCTTGACCCTCGGCGGTAAAGGTAAACTCGAGCTGAAGAAGACGGTCGAGACCGGTCAGGTCCGGCAGAGCTTCTCGCACGGCCGCTCCAAAGTCGTTCAGGTCGAACGCAAGCGTAAGCGCCAGTTCGAGATGGGCCCCGACGGCAAGGTGCAGGAAGTCAAAGCGCCGGCCGTCTCGATCAAGGCGAAGGCTGAAGAAGCCCTGCTGCGGGAAGTCCAGCACGGCACCCTCACCGACGACGAGAAGGCGCACCGCCTGAAGGCGCTCCAGGACGCCCTGAAGGCCGACGAGGAAAGCGCCCGTCTCGCGGAAGAGAACGCCAAGCGCGAAGCCGAGGAAAGCGCCCGCCGCGCCGAGGAAGAAAAGCTGCGCAAGGCGCAGGAGCCGGAACCGGCGCCCGCCGCTG
>JADZAK010000122.1 GCA_020852595.1 Rhodospirillaceae bacterium | reverse complement strand
TCAATTAAGTATACTGTCCCCGCAACTAGCTAGTTGCGGGGACAGTATACTTAATTGAGGGGGAGGGGGTGGCTTTACGGGGCGGGTTGCCCGACCGCGAACCAGTCGCCGGGGGCGTCGCTGTCGTCGGACAGGCGCAGCGTGAAGGTCTCGGGCAGGAGGTCGGACCCGAAGGCCAGCGTGCAGGGCTCCGGACACAGCGGCAGGGCGCCGGTGAAGTGGTGGGTCGCGGTGCGCAGATCGTAGCGCGGCGGTTTCGACTCCCCGCCGCCGGCGTAGAGGATCATCTCGCCGCGCCGGACCTCGAGGGTGACATCGCCTATGGGCAAAAGACCGTCGTAGGTGCCGCGCATGGTGTAGCCCTGCGGCGGCGTGCCGGCCGCGGTTCCGGACAAGGTCTGCGACACGATGCGAAGCGGATGGCGGGTGCCCGCGGCGAAGCCGGCGTGACGCCAGGTGAAGGGGCGCAGATCGTTTTCCTCGAGCGGCTCCATGCGCGCGGCGATATAGGCGCAGACGCGGCGCGGATAGGTGCCGCGGAAAATATCGAACCGCGAGCCCGCCTTGTGGATGGGCATGCCGTATTCCTCGAAGTGCGTGCAGGACTGGATCTGGCGCCGGAAGGAGAAGGTATCGTCGACGGCGCGGTTCCAGCCCGACAAGGCCGCGTTGGCGAGGGCGAAGAGAAGCGGCGCGGCGAACAGCGCGCGCATGTTGCCCCGGGCGGAGGCGAGGCCCTGGATCAGGATCCAGCCGAGCATGACATACGGATAGAAGAAATAGCGCGGACCGCCGCCGGTGGGGCCCATGATCTCGACGCTGACCCGCATCACCGAGAGGGCGATGCTGCCGCCGAGCAGATACAAGAGGCACAAGGCCAGCCAGCGGTCCTTGAGGGCGACAAGGGTGTAAACGATGAGCGCGGCGAGGCCGACGCCGAGCACGGCGAGCCAGAACTCCTGGCTCGCGTTGGCGGTGTCCAGGCCCCAGACGTAGCGCCCGAAGAACTTGTCGAAGATCTGCACGAGGGTGCGCCAGGACATGGCCGACGACATGGTGTCGGTGTGAACGGCGAGGATCTCGCGCACCTGCAGAACGGCGCACACGGCGACGGCGGCGGCGATGGCGATGTCGTGGCGGGTGCGCAGAGCGACGGCGCGCAGGGCGATCAGCGGCGCGATCATGACGGTGACCGGTGTGGAAAGTCCGCAGACGACCGCCAGCGCCAGCCGTGTCTTGAAGAGGCGCGGGCCGTATTCCCACATGGGGAGCGCCATGAGGATCAGGCCCGCCCACCAGAAGGAATAGAGCGAAGTGCCGAAGACTTCCGGATCGGTGGGCACGAACAGACAGGCGAGCGCGATCCAGGGGCGCGCGCGAAGCCGCGTCGGCGCGAGCGCGAGGAAGGCACGCACGCCGGCCATGAAGGCCCAGGACAGAACCGTGCCGGTGAGGGGATAGGCCTGCGGCGTCACGCTCAAGGCGATGTAGGAGATCAGGCGCGGGATGAACGCCATGTAGCCGGAGATGGGATCGAGCAGGCTGGGCCAGCCGCGCAGGACGAATTGCGGCACGATGTCGAGGCCGTCCTCGGCCCACAGGTAGGGCGTGGTCAGAGTCGTCGTGCGGCGCGAGGCGAGCACGGCGACGGTCGCAAGCGCGATGGCCGCGGCGAGCGCGATATTCCGATTTCTGCCGCTGCCGTGCGCCTCGGTGTCTTGGGAGAAGGGACGCGCCGCCGTGCGCGCATCCGCGCCGGCGGCGCGCAGGCTTGTCAACAAACTCATCAAAGGGCCTCTAACCTAAAGGCGCCCGTCCGCGGAAATAATGACCAAAATCAACGCGCGGTTGCAAGTCCTTTTTAGCGATTTTACCCATGCGCGGAATTGCGCATTCACATCATGCGCGGAATTGCGCATTCTCATGCGGATATTTCAGAGGCTCAGCTGGGCGGGCGATCGGTCTCGTGGCTGTGGGCGGCGCGTGCGGGTTTGCCGACGGGCGACAAACCCGTCGTCGCCGGGCCATTGATGACCTCGCCCTCGGCGCTGAACTGCGAGCCGTGGCAGGGGCAGTCCCAGCACGTCTCCACCGGGTTCCAGGCGACCAGGCAGCCCATGTGCGGACAGACGGCGGATTTTTCGACAAGCGTGCCGTCGGCGCGGCGATAGACCGCGTGTTTCGCCGCGCCCCGGCGCACGATGGCGCCGCCGTTTGGGGGGATCGCGGCGACATCGCCGACATCGCCGGGCATCACATATCCGGCGAACTGGGCGACGACATTGAGATTTTCGCGCGCGAAGCGCCCGGCGGCTTTCGGCGTGACACGCGCGGGATCGAACAGGCCGGCCCAGGGATTGTTTTTGCCGCGGATGAGGTCGGAGACGATCATGCCGCCGATGGCGCCGTGGGTCATGCCCATGCCGGAATCGCCGGTGATGACGAACACGTTCCTGTCGCCCGGGTTCCGGCCGAGATAGCCGAGGAAGTCGGCGCTCTCCATGACCTGGCCGGACCAGCGCGCGGTGAAACGCCGGATCTCGGGGAAGCGCGCCAAGGCCCAAAGTTCGAGTTTCTGGAAGCGCGAGGCGCCGTCGTGGGCCTGGCCGCTTTTGTGATCCTCGCCGCCGACGATGAGGAGATCCGTGCCGTCCGCGCCGGGCTGAAGGCGCACATAGTGGTAGGGCATGCCCGTTTCCCAGGCGAGCACGTCGGGCACCGATCCCGACGGCACCGTGGCCGCGATGGCGTATGTCCGATAAGGCGCCTGCTTGGTGTGGATGACGACACGGTCGTTGATGGGCGTGTTGGTGGCGATGACGGCGGAGTCCGCCTGGACCTTGATTCCGCCTTCACACTCGATAACGACCGTATCGCCGTCCCAGACCGCGGTCACATGCGCGCGCATGATCTGGCCGCCGTCCCGCTTGATGCAGCGCGCGAGACCGTCCAGATATCTCAAGGGGTGAAAGCGCCCCTGGCGCGGGAACTTGAGGCAGGCGCGGGACGTCAATTTGTCCATGGGGCAGGGCTCGTCGAGGGTGACGTCCGCGAGTCCGAGTTTGTGCGCGGCGTCGCGTTCCTTTTCCAAGGTCGCGCGCTCGTCGCCGTCGGCGAGGATGAGGTAGCCGTCGACGCGGGCGAAATCGCAATCGATGTTTTCATCCTGCTGCACCGCCTCGATGAAATCGACATGGCGGATGAAAGCGTCGGCCGCGGTCATGGCGTTGGCTTCGCCGCTCTGGGCGATGAGCTTGTACCAGCGGTCATCGAGCGCGGTGGACAGGTGCGCGGCGGTGCGCGCGGTCATGCCGTGACCGACGCCGCCCCGATCGAGCACGAGGACGTCGCGGCCCGCCTTGGCCAGAAGATAAGCGGTGGTGAGACCGGCGATGCCGGCGCCGACCACGACGGTCTCGGCACGGCGGCCCGAGGTGAGCTCGGGCGCGGGGCGGGCAAGGTCCTCCATCCAGAGCGAGCGGGTGCCTTGCGTGGTCAGATCCATGGCGGCTCCTTAGGTTTTGCGCGCATCGCGCGTCGTGGGCGCGGGGAGATCCCTAAGGAGTGAATACGAACGGGGAGGCTTCTTGTTCCGGCCCCCCGTGTTGCGCGGAAATCGGCGCCGGAAACACAGCTTTGCAATTAGAGAGCGCAACCAAATCCCAAATGCGGCGTTATCGCGATCAAGGTTCCAGCCTTGGATAGGACAGGACGTGAGCAACCCCATTCTCGCCGGCAAACGCATTGCCGTGATCGAAGACGAAGTGCCCATCGGCGCGATGCTCGAGATCATGCTCGATGAACTGGGCTGCGTGCATGCGGGCACCGCGCGCACCCTGACCGAGGCGATGTCCTTGGCCGACAGCATCACCGCCGAGGACGTGGACGCCGTGTTGTTGGATTACCGGCTGAAGGGCGAAGCCAGCGCGCCGGCGGCGCAGCGGCTTCAGAACCGCGGGATCCGCGTCATCGTCACGACCGGCATGGACGACCGCAGCCTGCCCGAGACGATGCAGGGCTGCGCGACCATCCGCAAACCCTATGGCATCGACGGCCTGGAGCAGGGGCTGATCGACGCCCTCGCCCTCAAGAACTAGTTTGGCGAATTCCTCGCCCGGCGCGGGAACCTTCGCAAAAAGCATCCGTTTTGGTTTCGATCCCGGCGCGTTCCCCAGCGCAATTCCCCCCGCGCTCCCGCCGAGGTCCCTGTGACTTCCAAATGGCCCTTTCGCCATGTGCGAAAGGGCCTTTTTTTAGTCAATCGAAGTGCTCAGTCAATCGACGTGCCGGCGAGCACCTTCGCCGGGCCGCGTGTTTCCCATTGGGCGCGCTGCGCATACCAGGGGCGCTGACGGTAGTAGGCGTCCCAGTATTCGGCGAGGTTGAAGTCCACCTGCGCCAAGCCGACGCGCGGGCCGTAGTCGCTGACGGGCAGCAGCGTGTCGTCCAGGCGGTAGTCGAGCGCCGCGGCGGGGATCCAGCCGCGATTGCCGCGCCATTCCACATCGCACCAGTCCCAGGCCCGCGCACAGGCGTGGATGGTGACTTTCAGATTGGGCGCGAGGCGCATCACGTCGGGATATGCGCGGCCCGGGCCGGCTTGCATCTGCACGCCGCGAGAGGTCGATCCATTTACGGCCAAAGCGGGTGCGGACAAAGCGGGGGCGGACACAAGAAGCGAAACACACAGAACAACAGACGTTTTCATAACCATCCTCGAAACCCTGCCGGTCGGCGGCAGTGAAAAAAGAACGTGAAGGGTCGGGGATTCGTTCCGGCTCGCCGCTTCAAACACGGTGTCTAAATCCCTGTATTTTCAGGGCAAACAAGACCGAAAAGCGGCAACCTCAAGGCACGCGTGCAGCCGCGGCCGCGCCTCGCGCGGCGGCTGCCGGCTGGAACTTTGCCGCACGCGCGCGGGTTATGCCGGCATCATAGAAATTCACGGAGGATGTTCCGCGATGACTCGCCGCGATCAAAACCGCGATCGATACCGCGATCACTGCGAGGAGCCACGCCGCGGCCGCGCGAGGCCGAAACAGGAGTGGCGCGGACAGGCCGGCGGCTCGGGCATGGACGGCCTCGCCTCCGAGCGCGCCTTCGGCACCGGCAACAACGAGCAGATGTCGCGCAGCGTTCGCGGCCCGCGCGAGAAACTTCCCCGCGGCGACGGCGTTATACCTCCCACGGCGGGCGCGCATTTTTCCCCCGCGCGTGCCCGAAAAGAAATGGAGGCTGTCATGCACAAGTCGTTCGATCCGCCGGCCGATATGTCGGCGCCGCCCAAGGACCCGGAGACCCTCACGGTGAACGAGCTGCGCCAGGGTGAAACGGGCCATGGGGTCCGCTACGTCCTGGTGATTTCGCTGTCGGCGGCGCTGGTCGCCCTGGTGGCGGCCTGGGCGTTTGTCATCTAACCCCGCAACAACAAAGGGTGAACAGCAATCATGATGAATTGGGATCGAGTCAGCGGTAACTGGAAACAGCTCAAGGGGAAGGTCCAGGAGAAGTGGGGCCATCTCACGGATGACGATCTCGACGTCATCTCCGGCCAGCGCGATCAGCTGATCGGCCGCATCCAGGAGCGCTACGGCATCCAAAAGGAAGCCGCCGAGCGCCAGGTGAAGGACTGGGAAAAGACCCTGCATTAAACCCGGCGGTTCGACCCTCGAGGACGGCGGGAGCGGCCTAGTGAAGGCCGCTCCCGTCCGCTTATAATGGGGACCCCATCCCCTCACGGCGCCCTGGCGCTTTCATGACGTCCATGCCGACCTCCATTACGACTCAGCTTCTGCTGCTGCTCCTGGGCGCGCTCGTGTTCGCCGCATTGGTTTGGCTGGCGGGGGACATCCTCGCGCTGTTCGTCATCTGCTTCATCTTTGCCTACCTGTTCGATCCCCTGACGAGCTGGCTGGAGAAGCGCGGCCTGTCGCGCGCGCTGGCGGCGGCGATCATCACCTCGACCATCGTGCTGGCGATCGGCGCGGCATTGGCCATCGCGGGGCCGCTGGTCTATCAGCAGATGCAGGAGATGGTGCGCGAGCTGCAGAAGGTGTTCACGGGGCTCATGCGCGGGATGCGCCAGGAGCTGCGGCCCTACTTCCCGGCCTTGCAGCAGATCGGGCTCGGCGGTCTCGTGAAACCGACGCCGACCGAACCGCCGGTCGCGGACGTCGCGGTGCCGCTGGCGACTTCGCTGGCGACCACCTTGGGCCTTTTGCTGCTGACGCCGGTGGTGACGTTCTACCTGCTGAAAGACTGGCGGCGCATGCTGACCTGGCTGGTGGACGAAGCGCCCGCGGACAAGCGCCCGGCGCTGCGGTCTCTCGGAAGCCACATCGACCGCGTGATGGCGGCCTTCCTGCACGGCCAGGCCTGGGTCTGTGTGTGCTGCGCCGTCCTTTACAGCATCGGCCTTTACGCGACGGGCCTCAACTACGCCATTGTCATCGGCGTCATGTCCGGCGCGTTCAAGTTCCTGCCCTACATCGGGACGGCGATCAGCGTGACGATCGCCGTGACCACGGGCGTGACGCAGGCCGGATGGGACAGCTATCTGATGCTCGGCATCGGGGTGACCTATCTCGTCACGGAATTTATCGAATCGAGTTTCCTGTCGCCCTGGCTGATCGGCGACCGCGTGCGGCTCAACCCGGCGCTCGTGATCTTCGCGGTGCTGCTGGGCGGCAAGCTGTGGGGCGTGCTGGGGATCTTCATCGCGATCCCGGTCGTCGCGGTGGGCAAGGTCGTGCTGGCCACCTGGTGGCGCCAGCAGCGCGGGGACGAGCCTGCCCTTTTTTAGGTAAACGACAAACGACCCCTCCCTCGCCCTCTCCTTTCAGGGGAGGGACTCGAAGGCCCGTTAATTAAGTATACTGTCCCCGCAACTACCGTTACTTCTTTTTCTCTTCCGCTTCGTCGATTTGGCCGAGCAGTTTCACGAGGTCCTGGGGCAGGGGCTCGGAGGCGACGGAATCGAAAATCTTGTGGAGTTTCGTTTCCAGCCATGAATCGAAGGCCGGATTGAATTTCGCCTGCGGACGCGGCGTGGGCGTCGCCATCTCAGGCTTTGTCTTTGGCTTCTCGCTCATGCTCGGCGCAAACAACCTGTGGAAAGACCGGCCGTGGAAATTTGCCCGGTTTAGTGGCATCGGGACTTGTGCGAGGGTCTTGGCGCCCTCTTGCGGGTTCATAGTAAGTCGAGGGTCGGCGATGGAGCAACCTTATAGGGATGCCGCGCGGGCCATCTCACGGGGCGGCTCGATGAAGTCGCGGCCCCTGCCGCTCCGGGTCTCGTCGTCACCCATGATCAGCGAGGCCATGCGGGCGCGGGCGCGCCACAGGCGGCTCTTGATGGTGCCGACCGAGCATCCAAGCGCTTCCGCGGCTTCTTCATAGCTGAGGCCGCTGGCGCAGATGAGGATCAGCACTTCGCGCTGGCCGTGCTGGAGTTTGTCCATCGCGGCGATGATCTCGCGCGAGAGCACGTCGTTCTCCTGCTCGCCCTTGCGCGAGAGGAATTCGGCCGGCATGTCCTCGATCTGCACCGGCTGGCGCTTCTTGCGGCGCAGCGAGCTGATGTATTCGTTGCGAAGGATTTTATAGATCCACGCGGTGAAGTTCGTGCCCATCATGAACTGCTTCTGCGCGCGCAGCGCCCGCAGCGACGTTTCCTGCAAAAGGTCTTCCGCCTGGGCGCGGTCACGCGTGAGCATGATCGCGTACGCCTGAAGGCGCGGCAGGTGTTCAAGCAGCATCTGGTGGAATTCGTTCGCCATTCGCCCGTCCCTTAGTATCCAGCCCGATACGGGTCACAACGCTCGCAGGTAGAAAAGAGTTTCAACGAAACCCTCCGAGGGCCTGCTTTTTTCGCGGGAGCCCCCGCCGGAACTTTGCCGGAACGCGCGGCGTTTCCGAGATGAAGTCAAACCGCATGTGGTGCCGCCATGCCAAATACGCAGCTGAACATCGCCGACGCCAAGGTCAATCCGAGCAAGTACTTCCAGCATCCCAAGGACGTGCTCGTCCATCCGGACCTGTCGCGCGACGCCAAGATCGACATCCTGCGCGCCTGGGAAGTCGACGCCCGCCTTCTGCAGACGGCCGAGGAGGAGAACATGACCTCGGGCGAAAACAGTCACCTCGGGTCGATCGTCAGCGCGCTTCTGGCGCTGGAAGACGAGACCAAGGGACCGCAGGCCGACACGCCCAAGGCGCCCACCAAGCTCGGCAACGCGGTCCATTAGGACCTTGATCCGGCTGGGGATCAAGACTGTAAAAAGAATTTGCACGCCCCGGGAACCAATCCCCCGGGGCGGCGTTGTGCGTTGGGGCAAAACCATTCCCTCCCAGCATCACGCGCTCCCCGGACGATTTCCACGTTTTCCCAAATGAACTAGTCTTATGACGGGCGCCCTGTTCAACCTTATCCTTCCGACGCGCGTCATCCGCGCGGGCATACAATAGGATTTGCCAGCCATGTCGTTGTCCCACGAAATCGCATCTCATCTTCCATTCCTGCGGCGCTATGCGCGCGCGCTGACGGGCTCGCAGGCCAGCGGCGACGCCTATGTGCGCGCGACCCTGGAAGCCATCGTGGACTCCCCGGACCGCTATCACCGCGACATGCATCCGCGCGTGGCGCTGTACCGCATGTTCCATGTGATCTGGTCGGGCACGCAGCCGGCCCGCGGCCTCGCGGCGACGGGCGAGAGCGGCGACCGTTTCCGCGACCGTCTCGACGCGCTCGGCGTCGCGCGCCGCCAGGCGCTGCTGCTGACCGCGATGGAAGACTTCACGCCGGCCGAAGCCGCGCAGATCCTGGACAAGACGCCCGACGAGATCGGCCGCATGGTGAAGGAAGCGCTGTACGACCTGGTGGCGCAGAGCCCGACCTCGGTGCTGATCATCGAGGACGAGCCGATCATCTCGCTGGATCTTTCCAACATCGTCGAGGAAATGGGCCACAACGTTTTCGCCGTGGTGCGTACGCGCAAGGAAGCGGTGAACGCGGTGGGCAAGTGGCGCCCGGGTTTGATCCTGGCGGACATTCAATTGGCCGACAACAGTTCGGGTATCGACGCCGTCGCCGACATCCTCGCGCAGGTGGACGCGCCGGTGATCTTCATCACCGCCTATCCGGAGCGCCTGCTGACGGGCGAACGTCCGGAGCCGACGTTCCTGGTCACGAAGCCCTTCATGGCCGACAGCGTGAAGGCGACCATCGCGCAGGCCCTGCTGCTGGCGGAAGATCAGCCGGACGCCTGACCGCCGCATCGCCGCATCGCCGCAATTTCGCCGCACGCGGCGGGCGAAAATCTTCGTCTCTCGCGTAAGGGCCCGCAACTTCACGCCCGCTCGGGAGTTAGTCCTTCGAGATTCCGCGCGAGGCAATCGTTGCCTCGAATGAAATAAGAGGACCGTTTCATGAAAGCCTTTCAAGTTCTGTTCGCGATTTTCATCACCGCCTTTTCGCTGAGCCTGGCCGCCTGCAACACCGTCGAAGGCGTGGGCGAAGACGTCCGTTCGGCCGGTGACGCGATCGACGACGCCGCCGAGGACGCCCGTAAGTAGTTACGGCGCCGCCCGCAGATAAAGGAGGTTTTCCCATGCTGAGCTGGGCTCTTGTATTCCTGGTCGTCGCCATCGTTGCCGGCGTTCTCGGTTTCGGCGGCGTGGCGTCCGCCTCGGCCGGGATCGCGCAGATCCTGTTCTTCCTGTTCCTGCTGGTGTTCCTCGTGACCCTGGTGCTGCATCTCGTGCGCGGCAAATCGCCGCCGCCGCCGCCGATCTGACAAAAGCGGAAGACCTGCCGTGACGTTTGGGGTTCGATCCGGAACGGATCGAACCCCACATCGTTTTGGGGACCCGCATTCATGCAACGCTGCATCCTTTTTTTGTGAGTTGAAGGGCCGCCGCACTTCGCGTTTAGTACGCCTTATTTTGTTTGAAGGAGAAAATCATGTCGCCGCGCGATCTCACCCACGGGCCGTTCACCTTGCCGCCACTTCCTTTTGCCGAAGAGGCCCTGGCGCCGGTCATTTCCGCGAAGACCTTGTCTTTCCACCACGGCAAGCATCACAAAGGTTATGTCAATAACCTCAATGAGCTGATCAAGGACACCGATTTCGCCGGCCTGGCCCTCGAAGAGATCATTGCCAAGACCCATGGCGACGAGAAGGCCAAGAAGGTTTTCAACAACGCCGCGCAGGTGTGGAACCACAGCTTCTATTGGAACTGTCTTTCCCCCAAGGCGACGCAGCCGAGCAAGGACCTGGGCGACGCGATCGCGCGCGACTTCGGTTCGCTCGAAGCCCTCAAGAAGGAGCTGAAGGCGAAGTCGACCGATCACTTCGGCAGCGGGTGGGGCTGGCTGGTGATCGAGGGCGGCAAGCTGAAGGTGAAGGATACGCGCGACGCCGAAACGCCGGTCGCCGCGGGCACATCGTGCCTGCTGACGGTCGACGTATGGGAGCACGCCTACTATCTCGACTACCAGAACGCCCGCAAAGACCATGTCGACGCGCTGGTCGAGAAGCTCCTGAACTGGGATTTCGCGTCCCAGAACTTCGCCAAGGCGAAGTAACAAAAATCAATATGTAGTCGTGGCCGATGCCGTGGCCACAAAGGAAATGCCGCGGAGCGAGGTTTCTCCGCGGCATTTTACGTTTGGTTAGGGGAATTGGTTGTTAGATGCGCCCGGAAAGTAGCAAGACCACGACGATGATGAGTACTATGGAGAATGCACCGCTGGGGTAGTAACCCCACGACCGGCTGTAGGGCCAGCTGGGCAACGCGCCGATCAGAAGGGCGATGAGCAGAATAAGCAGGATCGTGCTGAGCATGGTTCTTTCCTTTTTACGAAGCTCGCCGCTCCTTCCAACGGTTGCCCACCCCAAGAGTTGCGGTCGCGGCGCACATTGGAGATTTGCAACCGGGAGATTTGCAAACCGTAAGAAGGGCCGGCCGCCGATAGGCCTGCGATCCGTGAAAAGCGGAACAATTTTTACGTGTTGGGCATTCGCCTCTCGTCGATAACCGTAAGCGGGAAGGGACCACCCATGGATCTGCGCAAGAAACTCGAGAACGTCAGCGGCGCCGACATCGAAGCGATCATCGATGACTTGGCCGCCCTCAAGAAGGACGTCGCCAAGGCCATCGCGCATGTGAAGAAGCTGAACCTCGACGACGCGCTCGACAGCGCGCGCGACATGGCCGACGACCTCACCGAGGACGCCGCCGACCTGTACAAGGACATGCAGAAGCGCGGCCGCAAGACCATGGTCGCGATGGAAAAGCAGCTCGATGACCAGCCGGTCGCGAGCCTCCTGATGGCTTTTGCCGCCGGCTTCGTGATCTCGAAGCTGTTTTTTCGCAAATAGACGCGAGAAGAGCGGATCCATGGACAAGCTCGTCAAGACGGTCTTGATGATGCTCGCCGAGATGCGGTTGGCGCAGCGCGTCAGCCGCGTGTCCGGCGCGGCGAAGTGGCTTGTCCTGGCCGCCGCCTGCGGAATCGGCGCGGGCGCCGCGCTCGTCGCCGCGTTGTGGCTCTTTCTGATTCCGCGCATCGGCGCCGATGCGGCGGCGCTCAGCATGGGGATCCTGCTGGCGGCGCTCAGCGGACTTTTCGCTCTGGTCGCGCGCGCGACCTTGCATCCGCAGAAGGCCGCGCAGCTTCATCCCGACGCCGGCGACGAAACCGTGGCCGAGCTGAAAGACATGTTCGTGAAGCACAAGGGCACCGCGCTGTTGTCGGCGGTGATCGCCGGCATCGCCATGGCCAACGGCCGGAAATAGCCACCCCACGCCGCCCAGCTCCGATGTGCGGCAGGACCGCATAATGAGCAAAGCCTTCACCAAAGAAACCGAGACCGAGGACGACGATCTTCCCGAGGACGCCGACACGCTTCCCGTGGGCACGAAGAACTACGTCACGCCGCGCGGCCTGAAACTGCTCGACGACGAGCTGCACGAACTGCTGCGGGTCGAGCGCCCCAAGATCGTCGAGATCGTATCCTGGGCCGCCGGCAACGGCGACCGCTCGGAGAACGGCGACTATATCTACGGCAAGCGCCGCCTGCGCGAGATCGACCGCCGCGTGCGCTATCTCACCAAACGCCGCGAGAACGCGGAGCTGGTCGATCCCGTCCGCCAGAAAGCGCTGGAGCAGGTGTTCTTCGGCGCCACCGTCACCTATGCGACGAAGAAGGGCGAGGAGCGCACCATCAAGATCGTCGGCATCGACGAAGCCGCCGGGACCGACGACGGCTCGTTGGTGAGCTGGGTCTCGCCGGTGGCCCGCGCGCTGGTGAAAGCGCGCGAGGGCGACACCGTGAAGCTGCGCACCCCGGCGGGGGAAGAGGCGCTCGAGGTGTTGGAGATTAGGTACGGGGTGACAACCGAGTTCTAATGCTCATGCTCCTTGGCGACGATGTCGCCTTCGGAGAACAGATACGCTTTCAGTTCCTTGTCGAAGTCCCGGCTGTTGCGCCGGATCCATTCGAGGGCCATGGCGGCGTGTTCGATTTCCTCGCGCATGTTGTGGAGCAGCACCGCCTTCAGGGCCGCGTCGTCGCAGTCGTCGGCGCGCTGCCCGTACCAGTCCACGGCTTCCAGTTCCTCCATCAGCGAGGCGATGGCTTGGTGCATATGGATGGTTTCCTTGCGCAGGCGTTCGCGCGGGGCATGGAGACGGTCGCTGGCCATTTTTCGAGCCTTTCACAAGTGGGGGATTGCGTCTTGAACGTGCATTCACGCCGGTTTGTTCTGACCCCCTTCAAAAAACCGCCACTTTTCAGAGGCTTGATGGGGGACAAGAGAGGCCTTGCCCGACCAGGGTATTCCGCGATATTCGGCGGGCCAAGGGCCGACAAGGGGCCGTTGGGGCTGATTACAGGCAAAGGGAACGGAAATGCGTAAGGCACTGATTTTGGCGTCGTTGCTGCTGGCGCCGGGGGCGGCTCATGCCGCGGGGGACTCGGTGGCGGGGAAGAAGCAGTTCGCGCCGTGCGGCGCCTGCCACACGGTCGAAAAGGGCGGCCCGAACAAGATCGGCCCGAACCTGCACGGCCTGATCGGCAAGAAGTCCGGCACCAATGCGGCGAACTACGCCTATTCCGCCGCCATGAAAAACGCCGGCATCACCTGGAGCGAAGAGGAACTGATGAAGTACCTCGTGAAGCCGCAGGAATACGTGAAGGGCACCAAAATGCCGTTCGTCGGCGTGCCGAACCCGCAAATCCGCGCGAACATCGTCGCCTACGTTCTGGAATCGACCAAAGACTAGGGTTTCTTCCGCACCCACGCGGAAGGCGAAGGGCGCGGTGAACACTCACCGCGCCTTTTTTGATTCTCGAAGGCTGCTATCCTGACCCACCTGAATTCTGGGGACGTTATGAAGAAGATCCTTATCGCTGTTGGCGCGGTTGTCGCGCTGCTGGTGGCCGGTTACGCCGCGGCCGGACCGCATCTGGCGCTGAACGGTATCCGGGAAGGGGTCATCGCCCAAGATGAAGCCGCGCTGGCCGAGCACATCGATTTTCCCGCCTTCCGCGAGAGCATGAAAGAGCAGATCGCCGAGGTCATGACGGCAAGGATGGCGGAGCGCGCCGGCGGCGATCCGGAAATGGCCGCCATGGGCCAGTTGTTCGCGAGCAAAATGGTCGAAGTGATGGTCGATAAAGTCGTGACCCCGGCGGGCCTTGCGATGATGACCTCCGCGAAGGGCGCGGATGAAGCGCTGAGCAAGGACAATGTGCTCAAGGATGCCCATGTCTCCTATGAAGGACTGGACCGCGCGGTCGTGACGCAAACCGGCAGCCAGGACGCCAAGCTGGTCCTCAGCCGCCAGGGTTTGAAATGGCGTTTGACGGGAGTCAGGCTGCCGGCGCCCCAAGCGGCGGAGTAGCCGCGGACAAAGAAAAAGGCCCGGAGTTTTGCTCCGGGCCTTTTTGTTTCTCGATCTTCCGGAACGCTTACGCGGCGTTCCAGATTTCGGCGGCGCTTTCGACGCGTTTGCGGACTTCGCCCTGCTGCTTGAGGAGCACGGCGGGGGTACGCGGGCCAAAGCGGTCGAACAGGCTCTTCTGGTCGTCGATCTCGCGCAGTGCAGCCGTACGGTCGATCTGCATGAGGCTCTTGAACTTCGCCTGATCGAACGCGAGGCCGTCCCACTTCAGGTCCTGATAGCGCGGCATGAAGCCGAACGGGCTTTCCACCGCGTCACCGCGTCCATGGACGCGGTCGACCACCCAGGCGAGGGCGCGCATGTTCTGGCCGTAGCCGGGCCACATGAACTTGCCGTTCTCGTCTTTGCGGAACCAGTTCACGCGGAAGATCGCGGGCGGGTTCTTCACCTTCTGGCCGATCGCGAGCCAGTGCGAGAAGTAGTCGGCCATGTTGTAGCCGCAGAACGGCAGCATCGCCATCGGATCGCGGCGCACGGCGGCCTGGTTCTCGGCGGCGGCGGTGGCTTCGGAGCCCATGGTGGCGGCGAGGTACACGCCGTGATCCCAGTTGAAGGACTGGAACACCAGCGGGAAGGTGTGGCTCATGCGCCCGCCGAACACGAAGGCGCCGATGGGCACGCCCTTCGGGTCGTCCCACGCCGGATCGAGGATCGGGCAGAGGACGGCCGGCGCGGTGAAGCGCGCGTTCGGGTGGGCGGCGGGACGGCCGCAACCCGGCGTCCAATCCTTGCCCTGCCAGTCGATGAGGTGCGCGGGGGCTTCGTCGGTCATGCCTTCCCACCACACATCGCCATCGTCCGTGAGGGCGACGTTGGTGAAGATGCAATCGCGCGCGACGAGCTTCATCGCGTTCGGGTTGGTCTTGTCGGAGGTGCCCGGCGCGACGCCGAAATAACCCGCTTCCGGGTTGATGGCGCGCAAGGTGCCGTCGGCCGCCGGCTTGATCCACGCGATGTCGTCGCCCACGGTCCAGGCTTTCCAGCCTTCGAAGCCCTGGGGCGGGATGATCATGGCGAGGTTGGTCTTGCCGCAGGCGGACGGGAAGGCGGCGCCGACGTAGGTCTTCTCGCCCTTGGGCGATTCCAGGCCGACGATGAGCATGTGCTCGGCGAGCCAGCCTTCTTCCTTCGCCATGACGGAGGCGATGCGGAGCGCGAAGCACTTCTTGCCGAGCAGGGCGTTGCCGCCGTAGCCGGACCCGAACGACCAGATCTCGTGGCTATCGGGGAAGTGCACGATGTACTTGTTGTCGTTGCACGGCCACGCGACGTCCTTCTGGCCGGGCTCGAGCGGCGCGCCGACGGAGTGCACGCACGGCACGAAGTCGCCGTCGCCGAGAACGTCGAGCACCTTTTTGCCCATGCGGGTCATGATGCGCATGTTCGCGACGGCATAAGCGGAGTCGGTGATCTGGATGCCGATGTGGGCGATGTCGGAGCCCAAGGGACCCATGGAGAACGGGATCACGTACATGGTGCGCCCGCGCATGCAGCCGTCGAAAAGCCCCTTGAGGGTTTCGCGCATCTCGGCCGGGTCCGCCCAGTTGTTGGTCGGACCGGCGTCGTCCTTGTCCTTCGTGCAGATGAAGGTGCGGTGTTCGACGCGCGCCACGTCGCCCGGGTGCGAGCGGCAGAGATAGGAGTTGGGGCGCTTTTGTTCGTTGAGGCGGGTGAACGTTCCCCCCTTGACCATCTGCTCGCACAGCGCGTCGTATTCTTCCTGCGAGCCGTCACACCAGTGGATGCGATCCGGTTTGCACAGGGTCGCCATCTTATTCACCAGCTCGTTCAATTTGGTGTTGCTGGTGGCCACACGTACGTCCTTATTCACCGTCGTCCCTTCAAAAAACATCGATGTATTGGGCAGTTCTTTGCATCCGAGCCCCCCAAGCGCAAGAGGGTGTTTCGGTAAATTCCCGTTCATCTGTGGATAAACCGCGCGGCATCGTAAGTTGAACTTACAAGCGCGCGGAATTGACGCGGAAAATCGGACTACTTACGCTGCCTCTCTCCGCCAAGTGTGCACTGCACAAGGAAAATCCCGGCGCCTCCGATCGCCGGGAAAGCGCTTACAAGGTCTCCACGAGGTCCCGGTCCGATGAAAAATCTGCGTTTCACGCTGCCCGAGATTCGCGCCGCCTATGCCGCCGGCGCGCGCGTCGCCGACGTGGTTCAGGAGGCCGTGCGCCGCGCCGACGGCGACACGCAGCAGAGCGGCGTGTGGATCACGCGCATCCCGGCGGACGCCTTGGCCGCGCGCGTGAAGGCGCTGGACAGCCTGGACGCGGCCGCGCGCGCGAAGATGCCGCTGTTCGGCATGCCTTGCGCCATCAAGGACAATATGGACCTCGCCGGATATGAGACGACGGCGGCTTGTCCCGCCTACGCCTATCGTCCCAAGGAAACCGCCTTCGCGGTGCGCCGCCTGGAAGCCGCGGGCGCGGTGATCGTCGGCAAGACCAACATGGACCAGTTCGCGACCGGCACCGCCGGTCTGCGCTCGCCTTATGGAACGCCGCGCTCGGTGTTCGGGCGCGATTATGTGTCCGGCGGTTCAAGCTCGGGCTCGGCGGTCGTGGTCGGCGCGGGCATCGTGCCCTTCGCGCTCGGCAGCGACACGGCCGGCTCGGGACGGATCCCGGCGGCCTTCAACAACATCGTCGGTTTGAAACCGACGCGCGGGATCATCTCCTGCGCCGGCGTGGTGCCCTGCAATCGCAGCATCGACTGCGTTTCGCCGATGGCTCATACCGTCGAAGACGCCATGGAAGTCCTCGATGCCTTGGCCGAGATGGATCCGGCCGATATCTATTCGCGCGTGCGCGTGTCGATCCCGGCGCGCGCGGGCGGTTTCACGTTCGCCGTGCCCAAGGCGGCGGACCTCGAGTTCTTCGGCGACACCGAGAACGCGCAGATGTTCGCGGACGCCGTGGCCACCATGGAACGCATCGGCGGCAAGAAGATCGAGATCGACTTCACCCCGTTCCGCGACGGCGGCGCGCTTCTGTACGGCGCGGGCTTCATCGCCGAGCGCGTGGTGGACCTGGGCGCGTTCATCGAAGCGCATGAAGCCGAGTGCCATCCCAACGTCGTCAAGCTGATCCTCGGCAACAAGGACCGCAAGGCGACGGAAGTGTTCGCGGGCCAGCACAAGCTGGAAGCCCTCAAACGTGAAGTGGCGGGCCTCTTCGCCGGGGCGGATTTCCTGCTGGCGCCGACATCGCCCATTCAATCGACCGCGGCGGAGGTGGAAGCCGATCCCATCGCGCTGCCGTGGAAGTTCAGCTTCTACACCGGGTTCGGAAACATCCTCGACCTGGCGGCCTTCGCGGTGCCGGCGGGCATCAACAAGCGCGGCCTGCCGTTCGGGGTGCAACTGGTGGGACCGATGTTCACCGAAGCAAGGATGGCGCCCGTGGCGAGCGCCTTCATGAAGGCGGCGGGCGTGGTGACCGGGGCGCCGGCGTAGGACTGTTTTTTCGTCACCCTGGGGCATGTCCCCAGGATGACCATAAGAAACAAAACAAAAAAAGCCGGCGCAGGGGGGAGGTCCCTGGCCGGCTTGAGGTGAGGTCCCTGGGGGGACCTACGAAAACTCTACGAAATGGCGATCCGGCCTAGATCGCGGCGGCGCCGCGTTCGCCGGTGCGGATGCGGACGACTTCGCCGACGGGCGAGACGAAAATCTTGCCGTCGCCGATCTTGCCGCTTTGCGCCGCCGTGCGGATCGCCTCGATGGCGGGCTCGACCTGCGGGTCGTCCACCACGACGTCGATCTTCACCTTCGGCACGAGATCGACCACGTACTCGGCGCCGCGATAGAGTTCGGTATGGCCCTTCTGGCGGCCAAAACCCTTGACCTCGAGCACGGTCAAACCCTGCACGCCGATGTCATTCAGCGCTTTCTTCACGTCATCCAGCTTGAAGGGCCGGATAATGGCTTCGATCTTTTTCATCTTTGGTCTCCTGTTCGGATGTACCGGTCACGCGGGACGGGGATCGAGAGGGGGGAAGTTCGCCACACCGCGTTTGACGTCGATGTGGCGAACTCTGTCGAGCGCGTCCCCACTTCCCCTAGGGGTTAGTTCACGACCTCGCCGTGGAGGACGATATCCAACCCTTCGCGCTCTTCATCCTTCTCGACGCGCAGGCCGACGATGAGATCGACGACCTTGAGAATGATTGCGGTCGCGATGGCGCAGTAAACGATCGTCACGCCGACGCCGTAGAGCTGCGTGACAACCTGGCCGGCGTTGCCTTCGATCAGGCCGTGAGCCTCGACCGGGCTGATGGCTTCGCGGGCGAAGACACCGGTCAGGACCGCGCCGATGACGCCGCCGACGCCGTGAACGCCGAAGGCGTCCAGTCTGTCGTCGTAGCCGAGCGCGTGTTTGAGCGAGGTGGCGCCGATGTAGCAGCCGACACCGGCCACCAGGCCGATGATGAGCGCGCCCATCGGGTCGACGAAGCCCGCGGCCGGCGTGATGGCGACGAGGCCGCCGACGGCGCCCGAGATGATGCCGAGCACGCTCGGTTTGCCCTTGAACGCCCAGTCGATGAGCATCCACGCAATACCCGCCGCGGCGGCGGCGATCTGCGTGACGGCCATGGCCATGCCCGCGTTCACGCCGGCGCCGGCGGCGGAGCCGGCGTTGAAGCCGAACCAGCCGACCCACAGGAGCGAGGCGCCGATGACGGACAGGACGAGGTTATGCGGCGGAAGCGGTTCGGTGCCGTAACCGATGCGCTTGCCGAGCATAAGCGCGGCGACGAGACCGGCCACGCCCGCGTTGATGTGCACGACCGTGCCGCCGGCGTAGTCGAGCACGCCCGCGGTGCCGAGGAAGCCGCCGCCCCACACCCAGTGCGCGATCGGCACGTACACGAGCAGGCTCCACGCGGCGGTGAAGATCATCAGCGCGGAGAACTTCATGCGGTCGGCCACGGCGCCGCAGACGAGCGCCGGGGTGATGATGGCGAAGGTCATCTGGAAGGTCATGAAGACCGATTCCGGAATGGTGGCGGCCAGCGGATGCACGCTGTCCAGACCCATGCCGGCGAGGAACAAGCGGCTCGTGCCCCCGATCAGCGAGGAGCCTTCGGTGAGAGCGAGGCTATAACCCGCGATCATCCACAGAACCGTGATGAGACAGGTGATGGCGAAGCTCTGCATCACCGTCGCCAGCACGTTCTTCTTGCGGACCATGCCGCCGTAGAAGAGCGCGAGGCCTGGGATGGTCATGAGCAGGACCAGCGCCGTAGAGATGAGCATCCACGCGGTGTCGCCGGTGTCGAAGGACGGGCCGGCGGGCGCTTCGGCGGCCGGGGCTTCCGCGGCGGCCGGCGCCGCTTGCGCGGCCGGAGCTTCCGCGGCGGCTTCGGTCGCCGGAGCGGCGTCTTGCGCGAACGCGGCCGGCATCGCCGGCGCGGACAATGTGAGCGCGAACACGGCCCACACCATTGCGGTTATCGTAGTCCTCAAACGTTTCATGTGCTTGCTCCCCCAGTTGGGTCGTTAAAGAGGACCGCCGCGACCCTTGAGGCCGCGGCGGTGATGGCAAATTAGAAAGCTCTGGAGATCTTCACGACGAAGCGGTCGTCGGCGAGGTTGCCCGCCGAATGCAGGTCGCTGTCGTAGTAGCGAAGGTCGAGGCTGAACCATTCGGGGACGTTCAGGGTGCCGCCGATGTTCCAGTCGGAATAGTTCTTCACGCCTTCGAGGGCCGAGTAGCCCGCGCCGGCGGAGATGGCGAACATGTCGCCGACCGGCGCCGAGAGAACGGCGCTGTAGTAGATCGACGAGTCCTTGTTGACCGGTCCAAAGATGTCCGGCGTGTAGTTGATGCCGACCGTGGCGGCCATCGGGCCGAAGTTGTAGCCCGCCTTGCCGTAGACTTCCCAGAAGTCGTAACCCGGCGCCGAAGACGAGGGGTACGCGTAGTAGAGAAAGCCGAGGTCATAGGTGAAGTCGTCGACCGCGCCGCGATAGCCGGCGTACATGTCGAGTTCCATGCTGGCGTCGTCGCCGAATTCGATCGAGGACCCCCAAGTGCCGACATAGAAGCCGGCGCCGCTGTCCCAATCGAGGCCGCCCTGGATCGCGGGGTCCTGCAGAGTCTGGGTGACGCCGCGGAAAACATAGTCGCTGACGATGGCGACGTTGCCGGTGAAGGCGCCGGGCAGCGCGCTGTCCTGAGAACTGGCTTGAGCGCTGGCCGCGAACGGCGCGGCGATCGTGAGGGCCGCACCGAGCAGGCCGACGATTTTGGTTTTCATTTTATCCCCTCTTGCAGACTTGGTTCTCCGCACCGGCGCTCCGCGCTTCCCCGCGCGAGGCGCCCGCCCGTCGGGCAACAGGCCCGTGGAACCTTATTGCAAGGGGTGTGCCAACTTTGTGCGATGCAGCAATTATGCCGCAGTGCCAAAGATTCAGAGGCGAATCCAAAGGGTTGGGAAATCCTGGAGCAGGAGAGGCCCAAAAGAGGGGCGCTCTTTAATAGCCTAAATTTTAGTCATTTAAAGTAATTGATTAAAATATATGCAATATATGGGCATTTGCTATGCGAAATGCGCCCGGAACGGCCCGCCAAGGGGCCTAGGGTTTGGCGGCGGGGTCGAAATAGGCGGTGGCGCCGGCATGCCAGGGCAGGGTCATGGACCGCCGGGCATCCTCGCGCCCGACCATCGCGCCGGTGAGGCTGCCAAGGGGCAGGTAATCGACGCGGGTGAGCATCAAATCCAAAAGGCCCGCGGCTTCCTTGGCCGGAACGGTGTTCACCGAAACGAGCATGGTGACGGCGGCAACGGCCGCGAGCGGGCGCGCCTGGCGGGGATAGGTGCGCGCCGGAATGGTGATGGCGACATAGCTGGCCGTGCCGGTGGTGAGGAACGCGATGGCGTCGCTGTCGAAGGGCAGAAGACGTATAGGTCTTCTGGCCGCGAAGCTCCGCAAGGGGGCGCTGGGCAGCGGCGCGGTGACGATCAGCGCGTCGAAGGCATCCGCTTCCAATTGATCCAAAGCCCGATCGGTCGGCACGGCCACCAGCGGCGTGGCGAGCGCGGACAAAGGCACGCCGTGCGCGCGCAGGATCGCTTCGGCTTCGACCGCATCGACACGCGCGGTTCCGGCAACGCCGACATGTTTGCCGAAGAGTTCGGCGGGCGAGCCGAGGGGACTGCTTTCCTTCACGATGACATGCACCGGTTCCGGATACAGCGCCGCAAGCGCTTCGAGCTTGTAGGGGCCGGTGTCGGCGTAGGGCGCGGCGCCGTTGGCGGCGAGCGCGGCTTCGGTGTTGCGCATGACAATCGCCGTGACCCGGCCGTCACGCAGAAGATCGAGCGCTTCCTGCGGGCCGTGGGCGGCGACATTGGCGAAAGGCACGCTGGTGTTGTCGGCGGTGCGCTGAACGGCGTCGCCCAAATGCCAATAAACCGACCCTTCGACGTCGGTGGCGATGGCGAAGCCGCCGTCGTGACGCGCGGCGCGTCCCGCCACGGCGCGGCGCGCGAGCTTCCATTCGTCGTAGGAGATGGCGGTGCGTGACGCGCGCCAGGTTCTCTCCAAATTCGCGATGCGGCGCTTCACGCCGTTTCGAACGACCGACATGAGCACGAAGCCCGGCGCTTCCTTCGGCGCGGTTTCGGGCGGCGTGGTGTCGAGTTTGAGGGTGTCGCCGTTCTTGAGATAAGCGAGGCCGCCGCGCACGGAGATCATATCGCCGGCGGCGTTGCCGTTGGGCTTCACGCCGCGGATCTGATCGGGCGCGGCGTCCATCAGAAGCGCAAGTGTGGCGATGTTGATCTGGTCCCAGGCGCCAAACCGGTGGCCGCGCTTCAGGCGCAGCGCCGCATCGTAGCCGACGCGGATTTTCGCGCCCGGCCAGACATAAGGGACGGCGCGCGTGTGCTGCGCGGAGACGACCTCAAGCAGGCCGGGCGCGAAGTTCGCCTCGATCAAGGTCTGCAAATCGTTCTTCAGGATTTCGTCTTCGGGCGCACGCGTGCAGGCGGCGAGGGTCACCGCGAGGCTCACGACAAGAAAAACGCGTAGAGCTTTCATGCCCCCCGGCAACCTTGTTTACTTTCCCCGCCGTTTGCGGCGCCACCGGTTGAACGCGCTCATCATCCGGTGAACGAGTTTTTTCACCGCCGGGATATCGATCGCGAGGACCGCAAGCCCGACGGGAACCATCCAGAACCCGAGAACGGGCAGGAACCCCACAAGTCCGAAGAGGACGAGAAGGATTCCGACCGAGATCCGCACCAGCTTCGGCAGGCGCTTCACCTTCTCCCGGAAGGTTTTTATTTTCTGGCGGAACGTCATCGTTACCTTAGCATATGGAGGGGCTTATATAACCTCGCAAGTAAGGCCAAAAAGAAGCGCCGAGGTGACAAAATTAGTCATCCCGGCGCTACTAAATGTTGATGACGACGCTTAGTGGTGCGCGGCGCTCTCCATATTTTGCTTGCGCGATTGCACCACGCGTTCGGCGTCGCGGCCGATCAGTTCCTGATAGTGACTGAACGTCGATTCAAACGTGCCGATGCCTTGCGTGATGGAACGGATTTCGGTGATGAGATCCTGCATCGCCGCTTCGGGCATGTTGACGTGGATCTCCTCCCATCCTTCCCAGCCCTCGCGCGCGTTGAAGCCGAGGATCTGCGCGCGCCTTTGCGTGATGGTCCGCTGCACACGCGAGGTGAACTCGGTGGGCATGTAGATCTTCACATCGTAGATGGGCTCGAGCAGAACCGGTTCGCACTGCGGCAATGCCTCGGTCATCGCGAGGCGCCCGGCGGTGCGGAAGGCCTGATCGGAGCTGTCGACGCTATGATACTGGCCGTCGTAGAGACGCACGTTGATATCGACGACGTTGAAACCCAGCGGGCCGTGCACGGTGTTGTCCTTGAGGCCGGCTTCCACCGCCGGGATGAAGTTCTTGGGCACCACGCCGCCGACAATCGAGTCGGTGAAAACAAAGCCCGAGCCGCGCGGCAGCGGCTTGATCTCCACGCGGATGTCGGCGAATTGGCCGTGCCCGCCCGATTGGCGCTTGTGGCGCGCGTGGTGGGTGATGGCCTTGCGGATGGTCTCGCGATACGGAACCTGGGGCGTGTGGGTCTGCACCGCGAGATCGAATTTGCGCTTCAGCCTGTCGAGGGCGATGCCGAGTTGGATGTCGCCTTGGCCGCGCACCAGAAGCTCGGACGTCTCGTTGACGTGATCGACGGTGAGGGAGGGGTCCTCCTCGCTGATCTTGCGCAAGGCTTCGCCGAGTTTGACGTCGTCTTTGCGTTCTTTCGCCGAGATGGCGACGGTGAAGAGGGGCGTCGGCGGCTTCGGCCATGTCTTCGGTGCGACGGCGGCGGTTTCGGTGAGGATCGAGCCCGCTTTGCCGGCGTCGAACTTGCTCAAGGCGACGATGCCGCCTTCGCCGACGCCGGCGACCTTGCCGGACCTGGCCTGTTTCGGTTCGCCCGCTTCCTGCATGTTGCCGATGCGCACGCCGGCCAGGGTGTCGCCGTCTTTCAGCGTGCCGCGCCAGACACGGGTGAGGGAGAGCTTGCCGACGTGAGGCGCATAGACGGTCTTGAAGATTTGCGCGACGAGCGCGCCCGCGGGAATGCCGAGGCGATCCGCGGTGGCGCTGGGGGGCGGGACTTCGTGACGCAGCGCCTTCATCAGCCGCCGCACGCCGTGGCCGTGTTCGGCCGCGCCGATCATGACGGGAACGATGAGGTCTTCCTGCATCTCGCGGGTGAGATGGCGGTAGACTTCGCCGCGCTCCGGCACGGCGTCCTCGAGAAGTTTTTCGAGCAGAGCGTCGTCGAAGTCCGAGAGCTTCTCGAGCAGTTGGCGGCGCGCGCCGTCGAGCGAGCCGTCACCCACCTTCTCGAGGGGGATGCGTTCGGACGCCTTGTCCTCGACATAATGGTAGGCGCGCTCGGCGACGAGATCGACGTACCCGGTGATGTGGCCGCTTTCCGTGATGACGGCGTGACGCAAAACCAAGGGGCGTGCCGATTGGCGCTGCGCGGCGGCGAGCAATTCCTGCACGGCGTTCACGTCGGCGTCGATTTTATTGATGAACAGGAAGTGCGGAATTTTGTGCGCATCGAGGAAACGCAGAAGAGGCCCAAGGGCCAGCATGCGGGTTTCATCCGGATCGGCGACGACCACGACGGCGTCGGAGATCATCATTGCCTGCTGCGCTTCCTGGATGAGATCGACGGCACCGGGGCAGTCGAGCACCGTCCAGTCGTCGCCGAGATAGCTGAAACGGATGGGCGTGATCTCGGTGGACATGTGCCGGGCGCGCGATTCCGGACTGACGTCGCTGACCATCGTGCCCGTTTCGATGCTTCCTCGTTTCGGAATGGCCCCGGCTGCGACCAGCATGCTTTCGATCAGCGTGGTCTTGCCGCTGGACTGCGGTCCGACCAGGGCCACGCATCGTGTGCCCTTGGGGGTTCCAGCGCTTCTCGCGGTGTTGTCGGCCATGGCGTCTTCCTCCTTCGAGAGATGACATGATGAGCAGAAAACAAAACAAAAAAGGACCCGCGTGGGTCCTTGGCTTATGCGTGCGCGTGCGTGTGTGCGGCGATGTGGCGAGCGGGGCTCGTCTCCTTCCTGGTGCGACGTTTAGACAGTGATGTGTGCGTCATCTTCCCTGCCTAGCTCTTGTGCGGAAAGATTAGCAAAGCTTGTGCGCCGAGCCAAAGCGCCGAAATGGTAATGTTGCTGCGCACAATCGAAGGCGCGTAACGGCGCCTTATCCGCCAAGCCTGTGCAGAAGCCTTTGATTCCTGTAAATTGTTCGGATGTTTGCGACTAATAGTAGGGTGAGATCATGACCCGTACGCGCACCATCCTTGCGATGTTTGCTCTTCTGGTTGGGTTTGCGACGGTCGCGCCCGCGCGCGCTCAGATCATGCCGAGCCAGGGCATCGACATCCCGTGGTTCACTTCAAAGTCGGAGAAGGCGCAGCGCGACGCCTGCCGCCGCAATCTGCCGGAGTGCCGCGCCAGCGTGCGCGCGCAGATGGCGGTGGAGGAGTCCATCACCGTCATCCTGCCCTGGGCCGGGCTTGGGATCGCGATCCTCGGCGTCTTATTCTGGCTGCGCGCCCAGGAGAAAAAGCGCGAGCGGAAAAAGCAGCTCGCGCGCATGCATCACACGCCCGGTGCGTTCAAGAAATTGGACAAGGACAAGCCGGAACGTCGTGACGGCGACGACGAGGACGCGGATAGACCGGCGTATTAGGGGCGCTGTCGTCACACTCCATCTGTCATTGCCCGGTTTAGCCGGGCGATGACAGTTGAGTATGGATTTTACCCAACGAGCTGATGCAGGAACGCCGCGCCGAAATTGGCGCCGGCGTTGTCGATGCCGTGCTGCAGGCCCGGAACGATCATGCTCTGCACGGGCACATCGAGATCTTTAAGAACCTTTTCCGTCTCGACCGTGGCGCGCACCGGAATGACGGGATCCTCGGCGCCGTGCACGAGCGCGACCGGCGGCCTGGTCTTGATCTCGCCGGGGAGTTTGTCGGCGGCGCTCAAAGCCCCCGAGAAGCCGAGGATGGCGCCGATCTTCTGCGCGCGGCGCAGGCCCACATGAAGGCTCATGATCGTGCCTTGCGAAAAGCCGATCAGGGCGAGGCGCTCGGGCGCCAGGCCGTGCGCGGCGAGGATCTGATCGAGGAAAAGATCGAGGCGCACGGCGGCCTTCACGACACGCTCGTTCATGGCGCGGAAGGTTTCACCCATGCGCAAGGGATCGCGCTGGATGGCTTCGGGATCGAAGCCGGCGAGGCTGTACCACTGGCGCCCGCCCATCATGCCGCCGCCTTCCCAGGGATCGGGCGCATTGGGCGAGTAGAAGATCGCGTCGGGCAGCGCGTGCGCGAAAAACGGGGCGAGGGTGATGAGATCGTCGCCGTTGGACCCGTAACCGTGCGCGAAGACGACGGCCGACGTCGGCGTTTTCCCGGATGCGGGCGCGCGCACAGGGCCTTGAAGTGCATCGACATTCGCCATCACGACCTCGTGTTTCTTAACGTTGTAAAACAGCTTTATGCTGTAACCGATGTCGGAACATGACGCCATCCTGTTTGCCAACGCGGCGTTCTACGCCGCCTTCTCGGCGCATGACGCGCGCGCGATGGAGAACGTGTGGGCGGCCCGCAAGCCGGTGAGTTGCATCCATCCGGGACGTACGGCGATCACGGGCCGCGACGCGGTGATGCGGAGCTGGCAGGCGATCCTCGGCAATCCCGAAGTCGTGCGCATCACGCCCCATGCGGAGAAAGTCCACATGCAGGGCGACATGGCGTTCGTGACGTGCGTGGAACAGGTGGTGATCGCGTCGGGCCCCCAGTTCCTGGTCGCGACCAATATCTTCGTGAAAACCGGGGCGATCTGGACCATGGTCCATCATCACGCCGGCCCCGCCGAGGTGGACCCCAGATCGGTCCAAAACCCCCGAAAACCGCCCTTAAACTAGGCTCCGTTGCGCCATAAAGCGCACTTGTCTATAAACCGCGCGAATTTGGGTCTGTTTCCTTTACCACCTCACTCCGGAGCGAGAGTTACGTCATGGCACTTCAACGCACCTTTTCGATCATTAAACCCGACGCCACCCGCCGCAACCTGACCGGCGCCATCAACGCGATGCTGGAAAAGGGCGGTCTGCGCATCGTCGCGCAGAAGCGTCTGCAGCTCAGCCGCGCCCAGGCGGAAGCCTTCTACGGCGTCCACAAGGAGCGTCCGTTCTTCAACGACCTGTGCAACTTCATGATCTCGGGCCCGATCGTCGCTCAGGTCCTCGAAGGTGAAAACGCCGTGGCGCGCAACCGCGAGATCATGGGCGCGACCAACCCGGCGAACGCCGCCGAAGGCACGATCCGCAAGGTTCACGCGGAATCGATCGAAGCCAACTCGGTGCACGGTTCCGACTCGCCGGAAAACGCGGCCATCGAAATCGCGTTCTTCTTCTCCGGCATCGAAATCGTCGGCTAGTTCTTTTCCCTCCCCCTGAAAGGGGGAGGTTAGGAGGGGGTCGTTTGTTGTTTCCGGCCGTTCACACGCTGAAAGAAAACGACCCCTCCCCACCCCTGCCCTTGCAGGGGAGGGCGTAAGGAATGGCGAACTTTCCCGTCCGTCCTCGTATCGGTTTCCTCGCGTCCCACAACGGGACGAACATGCGCGTCATCGTCGCGGCGATGCGCGCCGGCGCGCTGGACGCCGACCCCGCCGTTCTCATCTCAAATAACGCGGGCAGCACCGCCATCGCGTGGGCGGGCGAAAACAACGTGCCGTGGGTGCACCTCAGCGCCAAAGTCACCGGATCCGACGAAGCGGCCGACGCCGCCATCGCCGAAACGCTGAAAAGCCACGGCGCGGACCTGATCGTGCTGGCGGGCTATATGCGCAAACTCGGCCCGGCGACCTTGAAGGCCTATCACCGCCGCATCCTCAACGTTCATCCCGCCTTGCTGCCGAAGTTCGGCGGCCAGGGCATGTACGGCGCGTTCGTGCATGAGGCCGTGCTGAAGGCCGGCGAGCGCGAGACGGGCGCGACGATCCATATCGTCGACGGCGAATACGACCACGGCCCGGTGGTGATGCAGGCCGCCGTGCCGGTGGAACCGGGCGACACCGCGCAAACCCTGGCCGCGCGCGTACAGGCGCGCGAGCAGACGCTTTATCCGGACGTGCTCAAAAAGATTATCGCCGGCGAGATCGATTTAGACCGGTTGGCCTAACTCCGAGCGTCATCCTTGGGCCGAAGGCCCGAGGATCAAGGGTTATCCGGTTTTTAAAACGAAATACGAAAAACCCCTGGGTCCTCGGCGCTACGCGCCAAGGACGACAATAGTGCTGTTAATCCAGCCAGCGGTCCAGGTTCAGCATCTTCACACGCGGTTCGGCGTCGCGGCTGACGACGATGCCGATGCGCATGACGGTTTCGCCGTGGCTGGTGAGAAGCTTGGTGGCTTCCTCGGCCTTCTCGGGCGAAACGACGACGACCATGCCGACGCCGCAATTGAAGGTGCGGGCGAGTTCGGCGCTTTCGATGCCGCCCTGCCTGGCGATCCACTTCATCATCGGCGGAAGGGAAATCGCGCCCGCGTCGATGTCGGCGCCGACCCCGTCCGGCAGGACACGCGGCACGTTATCGACGAAACCGCCGCCCGTGATGTGCGCGAGAGCCTTGATGTGGCCGGCGCGGATGGCGGCGAGGCAGCTCTTCACATAGATGCGCGTCGGGGTGAGCAAAGAATCGGCCAACGTGCCGATGCGCGAGAAGGGCGCCGGGCTGTCGTAGCCGTGGCCGCTTTTCTCGACGACGCGGCGCACGAGCGAATAACCGTTGGAGTGGAAACCCGAGGACGCGAGGCCGAGGATGATGTCGCCCGGATTGACCGTGGCGCCGGTGAGGGCCTGTTCGCGTTCGACGGCGCCGATCGCGAAGCCGGCGAGATCGTAGTGGCCGGGGGCGTACATGCCGGGCATTTCGGCGGTTTCACCACCCACGAGCGCGCAGTCGGCGATCTTGCATCCCTCGGCGATGCCCGCGATCACTTCACGCGCCGCGGCGACGTCGAGCTTGCCGGTCGCGAAGTAGTCCAGGAACAGGAGCGGTTCGGCGCCCTGGACGACGAGGTCGTTCACGGACATGGCGACGAGATCGATGCCGATGGTGCGGTGCTTGTTCGCGGCCTGCGCCACGAGCAGTTTGGTGCCGACGCCGTCGGTGGTGGCGACGAGAACCGGATCCTTGAAGCCGGCGGCCTTGAGATCGAAGAAAGCGCCGAAGCCGCCGAGGGAGGCATCGGAGCCCCGGCGCGACGTGGCCTTGGCCAACGGCTTGATGGCTTCCACGAGAGCGTTGCCGGCGTCGATATCGACCCCGGCGTCTTTGTAGGTTAAACCGTTCTTCATGAATGCTAAATTCGACCCCAAGGACGTCCGCGCGCGTTCACGCCGCGGGCGAATTATCTTTGTTTGAAACAGGTTATGGCAGGTGCCGTTGTGAGGGCCAACATACTTAATCGACGCCGCTTTGCAATGGCCGTAGCAGGGGCCGCTTCGGCCCTTCCGATCAGCGTTTCTTTGCTGTCCGGACGCGCTTTTGCCCAAGCCGCGCCGGCCCCGCCGCGCGGGGTCACGGACGTTTTCGTGGCCGAATCGGTGCCCGTGGACGTGACCGCGGGCAGCGTCGGCGAAGCCCGCGACCGGGGCCTGACGCAGGGCCGCGTGCTGGGCTTCCGCCGCATTCTGGAGCGCATCGTCGCGCGCGACGATTTGCCGCGCGTGCCGCAGCAGAGCGCCGAACAGATCATCGAAATGGTGCGCGAGTTCTCCATCGCCAACGAGCGCAGCTCGGCGGTGCGTTATCTCGCCGACCTCACCGTGCGCTTCAATCCGAACGCGATCCGCCAACTTCTCCGGAATGCCGGCGTTCCCTTCACCGAAACCTTGAGCCGACCGCTGGTCGTGGTGCCGGTGATGGTAAGCGGCGGCAACGCGAGCCTGTGGGGCAGCGTGTGGCATGACGCGTGGCTGCGCAGCGAGACCGATGGCGGTTTGCTGCCGCTGATCGTTCCGACGGGCGATGCGCAGGACAACGGTCAGGTGACCGCGGCCGTTGCCACCGCCAAGACCGCGGGCCCGCTGCTGCAACTCGCCGAACGCTATCAGGCGGGCGGCGCGCTTGTCGTGGTGGCGACCATCGACGGCAACGGGCCGATCGGCATGGAGATCACCGAGATCCGCGCCGACATGGCGCCGGTGGAAACCGCCGTCACGCATGCGGGCGCGCCGGGACAGGCCGCGCCGGAAGTGATCGCGGGCGCGGTGACCACGGCTGTGGGCGCGGCCGCGGACAGCTGGCGCCGCCGCAACCGTGTGTCGTTCGGCACGAAGAGCCAGATGACCGCGCTGGTGCCGGCGACGGACCTGAAGGAATGGCTGAGCATCCGCAATCGCCTGGGCAATGTGGCCCTTGTCGACCGGGTCGACATCCAGGCGATGACGCGCGACCGCGTGCAGATCACGATCCATTACGCGGGCGCGGAAGATCAACTGCGCCTGGCCATGGGCCAGCACAATCTCGCCTTCACGCAGCAGAACGGCGTGTGGGTGCTGGAGAACGCGGGCGCTGCGCGCAGAACTCTTGCTCAGCCCGGCGCGGCCGCTGAAGGCACCCCTCCGTGACATCCAAGGGCTCCGCATGAGTGAGGCGCGGACGGCGACCCAGCTTGCGCTCGACCTCGGCCACCGGCCGGCGTTCGGGCGCGAGGACTTTTTGGTGGCGCCGGGGAACCAAGACGCCGTGGAGTGGATCGACCGCTGGCCGGAGTGGCCGGGCCACATACTGGCGCTGTTTGGACCGGCGGGCTGCGGCAAGTCGCATCTCGCTCAAGTCTTCGCCCTGCGCGCACAGGCCGTGGCGATTGCCGCGCCGGACCTGACGACCGACGCGGTGGGCGCGCTGCTCGGCAAATACAAAGCGTTCCTGCTCGAGGAAGGCGAGGCCTGCGACGAGCGCGCGCTGTTCCATTTGTTCAACGGCGTGCGCGAAAGCAAGGGCACGCTGCTGCTGACCGGGCGCGAGCCGCCGGCCCGCTGGGCGACGGAACTGAAAGACCTGAAATCGCGGCTGTCGTCCATTCCGGCCGTGCCGATCGCGCCGCCGGACGACGCGATGATGGAAGCGGTGCTGGTCAAGCTGTTCAGCGACCGCCAGCTCGGCGTCGCGCCGGACGTGATCGCCTATGTGCTGCGCCGGATCGACCGCAGCTTCGCCGCCGCGCGCCGGCTGGTGGCGACCGCCGACAAGGAATCGCTGGCCGGTAAAAGGCCGATCACCATTCCCCTGATGAAGACGATCATCGGCGAGGAGAGCGTTTAGCTTTTTTGGCCGGCGGCGCGTGCGCGAGATCGCGCGGGCGCAGGAAGCCCACCAGCGTTCCGGTTCCCGGCGCGACGGCGCGCCACGCGGCGGCGGCGTTGAAGCGGATCGAGGTCAGCGCGCCGGTCGGATATTTCTCCTTCAGCTTCGCGAGCGCCTGGGCCTGGCCGGGCGCGGCGCGCGCGATGAGCGCCAGCGCGGCGTCGTGCGTGGTCGGATTGTGGCCGACGATCAAAATGGACCGCGCGGTTTCGGGCGCGCGTTTGATGACATCGAACAGGTCCTGCTCGGACACCATGTAGAGGGTATCGGTGAACGTGGTGGGCGCCTTGTGCAAGGGGCGCCCGAGAAGCTCCAAGGTTTCGCGCGCGCGCCGCGCGGTGGAACAAAAGACGGCGTCGACCTCGAAGTCCTCGGCGGCGAGGCGCCGCCCCATGGCCTTGGCGGCGGCGATGCCGCGTTTATTGAGCGGACGTTCATGATCGGAAAGCGAAAGATCGCCCCAGTCGGACTTGGCGTGACGTAACAGGTGAACGGTTTTCATTTACGGCGTTTCATTTGATAGGAGGCGGGGCGCATGATAGCCTTAATAGCCTTAAATCATTGCATTTTTATGAACCCGTCCGAACCCGCACCGGAGCCGAACCGATCCCGCAGCGCACGCGCCAAAGCGCCGGCGGTGGACTCGTTCCCGCCGCGCGAGCGGTTCATCAATCGCGAGCTGTCGTGGCTGGCGTTCAATACCCGCGTGCTGGAAGAAGCGCGCAATCCGCGTCACCCGGTCCTGGAACGTGTGCGGTTTCTGTCGATCTCGGCGTCGAACCTCGATGAGTTCTACATGGTGCGCGTCGCGGGCCTCAAAGGCCAGGTGAACGCGGGCATCGCGCTGCCGTCGGCGGACGGGCTCAGCCCGCGCGAGCAACTCGACGTGATCAACGACGAAGTGCGCCACCTGTTCAAGCTACAGGACGAGACGTGGGTCGAATTGAAGGCGCTGCTGGCCGAGAACCGGATTTTCGTGGTGGGCCCGGGCGATCTTTCCGAGGACGACCGGCGCGAGCTGGAAGCGCGGTTCCTGGAGCATATCTTCCCGGTGTTCACCCCGCTGGCGGTCGATCCGGCGCATCCGTTCCCGTTCATCCCGAATCTGGGCCATGCGCTGGTGCTGCAGTTGGCGCGCATCAGCGACGGCGACGTGATGCGCGCGCTGGTGCCGATCCCGACGCAGGTGCAGCGCTTCGTGCGTCTCAAGGGTTCCGTGGTGCGCTTCATCCTGGTCGAGGACGTCGTGACGATGTTCCTGGACTCGCTGTTCCCGGGTTTCCGTGTGCTGCAGACCGGCCACTTCAGGGTCATCCGCGATTCCGAAATGGAAGTCGATGAAGAAGCCCAGGACCTGGTGACGAGTTTCGAAAGCGCGCTGAAGCGCCGCCGCCGCGGGACCTGCATCCGCCTGGCCCTCGCGGGCGACATGCCGAAGGATCAGGTGAAACTGATCTGCGACGAACTCGAAGTCTCGCCCGCCGACAGCTTCAAGATCGAAGGCATGATCGGGCAAACCGATTTGAAGCAGCTCATCATCGACGAGCGCCCGGATCTCCTGTTCCCGCCGTACAACGCGCGCTTCCCGGAACGCATCCGCGACTTCGACGGCGATTGCTTCGCCGCCATCCGCCAGAAGGACATCGTGGTCCACCATCCGTTCGAATCCTTCGACGTGGTGGTGCAGTTCCTGCGC
The DNA here is from genome assembly GCA_020852595.1 of Rhodospirillaceae bacterium. Lineage (GTDB taxonomy): Bacteria > Pseudomonadota > Alphaproteobacteria > Rhodospirillales > Rhodospirillaceae > SHVO01. The sequence goes on along the minus strand of JADZAK010000122.1, from coordinate 4,008 downwards.
CAGGCCGCGCGCGATCCGAACGTGCTGTCGATCAAGCAGACGCTGTACCGCACCGGCAAGGACAGCCCCATCGTGAAGGCGCTGGTGGAAGCCGCCGAGGCGGGCAAGTCCGTGACCGCGATGGTGGAACTGAAAGCGCGCTTCGACGAAGAAGCCAACATCCGCTGGGCGCGCGACCTGGAGCGCGCGGGCGCGAATGTGGTGTTCGGTTTCGTGAACCTGAAAACCCATGCCAAGATTTCGCTGGTGGTGCGCCGCGAAGGCGCGGAGACGCGCTCCTACGTGCACTTTGGGACGGGCAACTATCACTCGGTGACCGCGAAGATCTACACCGACTTGTCCTACTTCACGTCCGATCCGGCGCTGTGCCGCGACGCGGGCCGCGTCTTCAACTACATGACCGGCTACGCGCAGCCGGATGCGCTGGAAAAACTCTCCATCGCGCCGCTGGGCCTGAGAGACCGGATCATGAAATTGATCGCGGACGAGATCGAACACGTTAAACAGGGCCGCCCGGGCACGATCTGGGCGAAGATGAACTCGCTGGTCGATCCCGACATCATCGATGCGCTGTACCGCGCCTCGCAGGCGGGGGTAAAGATCGATCTGGTGATCCGCGGCATCTGCGGCTTGCGTCCCGGCGTGAAGGGGCTTTCGGAGAACATCCGCGTGAAGAGCATCGTCGGGCGCTTCCTCGAGCATTCGCGCATCATGTGTGTCGGCAACGGACACGAAATGCCGTCGGCGCATGCCAAGGTGTTCATCTCCTCGGCCGACTGGATGCCGCGCAACCTGGTCGCGCGCGTGGAAAGCTTCGTGCCGATCGAGAACCCCACCGTGCAGCAGCAGGTGCTGGACCAGATCATGGTCGCGAACATGAACGACAACGAGCAGAGCTGGGTGTTGCAGCCGGATGGGCACTACATCCGCGAGCAGGCCGGCGCGCGGCCGTTCTCGGCGCATGAGTACTTCATGACGAACCCCAGCCTGTCGGGCCAGGGCAGCGCGCTGGAACGCGCCAAGAAGCGCCTTCCCAAGCTGGTTCCCAGCCGCCGGTAACTCTGATATCAAACGGGCAGGACGGCGGCCGCCCGGCCGCCCAATTCCAGTATCCTTTCGTCATTGATGGCCCGGAAAGTCACATCCAAAACCCGGCGCGTTGCGAGCGAGCGGCCCCGCAAGCCGGTGGCCGTCATCGACATCGGTTCGAACTCCGTGCGTCTCGTGGTCTATGACGGGCAGACGCGTACCCCCATTCCCCTGCATAACGAAAAAGCGATCTGTGCGCTCGGCAAGGGTCTGGAAAAGACCGGCAAGCTGAACCCGGACGGCGTGAAGATGGCCTTCGACACCGTGGGCCGCTTCGTGAAGATTTCGCGCGCGCTCGGCGCCGGCAGCATCGATGCGCTGGCCACGGCGGCCGTGCGCGACGCGGCGGACGGCAAGGCGTTCGCGAAAGCCCTGGCGCGCAAGACACGGATCACCGTGCAGACCTTAAGCGGAAAGCAGGAAGCGGAGCGCTCGGCGCTCGGCGTCCTGTGCGGAATCCCCGACGCGGACGGCATCGTCGCCGATCTGGGCGGCGGTAGCCTGGAATTGGTCAAAGTCGGCAACCGCCGCATGAGCGAGCACACGACCATGCCCTTGGGCCTGCTCCGCCTCACCGAAGCCGCCGAGGGCGACCGCGATAAGGCGCTGTCGATCATCGACAAGGCGCTCGACAAACATAAATGGGTGTCCAAGCAACGCGATAAGACGCTGTACGCCGTGGGCGGCGCGTGGCGCTACTTGGCAAGAGTGTGTATCGCGCAGATGAACTATCCGCTGCACGTACTGGACAACTTCACGCTGGAACGCCAGCAGGCGATCTCGCTGTTCGACGTGATCTCGCGCCTTTCGCAGCGCAGCCTGGAGCAGATCAAGGGCGTGTCGAAGTCGCGTCTCGCGATGTTGCCTTTGGGCGCGGCGGTGCTGGAGCGCCTTCTGGAAGTCGTCAAGCCGCGCGCGCTGGTATTCTCCATTTATGGCATGCGCGAAGGGCAGTTCTTCAAGGATCTGCCGGCGGCTGTGCGTAAACAGGATCCGATCATCAGCCTCGCCGAGGAAATGGCGCGCGCGGCCGGACGCTCCGTCGAGGCCGGTTATGAGTCCTTCGCGTGGATGAGCGGCCTGTTCAAGGACGAAAGCGCGCGGCAGCGTAAACTGCGCCTGGCGGCCTGCCTGCTGCGCGACGTGTGGTGGACGGAACATCCCGACTACCGCGCCGAGCAGGCGTTCCTGCGTGTGTTGAGGTTGCCGTTCCTGGGATTGGGGCACGAAGACCGCGCCGCGCTGGCCCTGGTGATGTACTACCGCTACCAGTCCGAGGCGACGGCGCCGATCATCGAACAGGCGCACGCGCTGCTGGCGGAATCGCGCATCGAACGCATTCAGACCGTGGGTCTCGCGATGCGGCTTGCCTACGCGCTCTCTGCCGGCGCGCCCGGTTGGGTGAGCAAGACGTCGCTGAAGATCGACGGCGAGAAGCTGGTGCTGCGCGTGCCCGGCAGCGAGCCCTTGTTCCGGACGGGCTCCTACGACCGGCGCCTGAAACGCCTGGCCGATCACCTGGGCTTGATGGCCCAGATCCGGATCACCTGATTCGGAGCGTCATTCCGGCGCTTCTCCTTCGCTGCTACGCAGCTTCGGCGGACTTGCCGTTGGCCGAGAGGCGGACACCCACACGCGACTGTCTTCGCACGACGATCACTCGTGCCTTTGGAGACATGGATTGCCCGGATAAACCGGGCAATGACAAAGGGGGGGGTATTACCGTTCAAACACCTCGACATCCTTGCCGTTGGCCGAGAGGCCGATGGCGAGTTTGCCGTGTTTGAGTTTGAGCGCGTCTTCGCCGAACAGTTCGCGGCGCCAGCCGTGCAGGGCCGGGACGTCGGCGGTGTCGGTGAGCGCGATGGCTTCCACGTCGTCGCTGGTGGCGATGAGACGCTGGGCCACATGGTGGCGGTCCGACTTGGTTTTCAGGAGCAGCTTCAAAAGCTCGACGATGGCGCGAGGAGCCGGATTGTCGCCGTTGTCCTGGCGGTCGGGCTTCGGGCAATCGGTTTCGGGCACGGTGCGGCCCTTGGCGATGGCGGCGAGCACGCCTTCCACATACTTGCCGCTGGCCAAAGGTTTGGCGAGGCGCGAGCGCTTAATGTCGTCGACCGTCACCGGCATGCTGGCGGCGAGCTCGAGCAGGGCGTCGTCCTTGGCCACGCGCTGGCGCGGCATGTCGAGCGACTGCGCGGCGAGTTCGCGCCAGGCGGCGAGTTCGCGCAAGACGCACAGAAGGCGCGGCGCGCGGGTGCGCGCGCGGATGCGGCGCCAGGCTTCGCGCGGTTCGACGCGGTAGGTCGCCGGATCCGTGAGGGTGTCGGTTTCTTCCTGCAGCCACGGCAGGCGGCCGGACTTCTCCAGCTTCTTGGCAAGCTGCTGGTAGACCTTGCGCAGGTGGGTGACATCGCCGAGGGCGTATTTGATCTGGCGGTCGGTGAGGGGGCGCTGCGACCAGTCCGTGAAGCGCTGGGACTTGTCGAGGTGCGCGCCGGCCAGCTTGGAGACCAGGGTCTCGTAGCCGACCTGGTCGCCGAAGCCGCAGACCATGGCGGCGATCTGGGTGTCGAAGATCGGGGTCGGGACCGACGTGGTGGCGGTATAAAAAATTTCCAGGTCCTGGCGTCCGGCGTGGAACACCTTGAGGACCTTGGGGTTGGCCAGGAGGTCGTACAGCGGCTTGAGGTTGATCCCCGGCGCCAGGGGGTCGATGCAGTGGGCCTCGTCGGGGCCGGCCACCTGGACCAGGCAAAGCTTTGCCCAATAGGTGGTTTCGCGCATGAATTCGGTGTCGACCGTCACGAACTCGGTCTGGCTCAGCCGGTCACATAGTGCGCTGAGCGCGTCCGTGTCTGTAATCAACGTCATGGGGCAGTGTCTTAGCCTCTTAAGGGGGCGCACCGCAACCCACGG
>JADZAK010000121.1 GCA_020852595.1 Rhodospirillaceae bacterium | reverse complement strand
TTCACCATCAACGGCGTCCAGAAGTTGAGGCCATACAGCGCGAGCACGATGCAGAAATAGACGAAGCCCAGCAGCCACAAACGCGGTGTGGCCAGAACGGCCTTCAGGCTGTGTTCGCGGTCCGTGCGCCGCTCTTCGGCGGCGAGGCGCGAGGCGATCGCAGTCCGCTCGCTTTCCGTCAGCCATGTGGCGTTGGCGGGACGGTCGGGAAGATAGAAGAAGGTGATGACGCCCATCAGGACCGAGGGCAATCCTTCCAGCAGGAACAGCGTTTGCCATCCCTTCAGTCCAAAAACGGAAAGATCCAGGAGCGCGGTCGAGATCGGCGCGCCAACGACGGTCGAAAGCGGAATCGCCAGCATAAAGGCGCCGATGATTTTTCCGCGCACCTCGGCCGGATACCAATAGGTCAGGTAAAGGATGATCCCGGGGAAAAAGCCCGCTTCCGCGAGGCCGAGCAGGAGGCGCGCTGCGATGAAGGAATTGGGGCCGGTAATGAAGGCCGTGCCGGCCGATACCAGTCCCCACGTAATCATGATGCGCGCGATCCATTTGCGTGCGCCGACCTTGTGCAGGATCAGGTTGCTCGGCACCTCGAACAGGACGTAACTCAGAAAGAAGATGCCGGCGCCGAGACCATAGATGAAAGGCGACAGCCCCAGGTCCTGGTTCATCGCGAGCGCCGCGAAGCTCACGTTCACGCGGTCGAGGAAGGCGAGAAAGTAAAGAAGCGCCAGGAACGGAAGCAGGCGGATCGACGCCTTTCTCAATGCGGCCGCAAGTTCGCCGGCCCCTTGCGCATCTATCACCACGAAATCCCCCCTTTGTTGGCAGATATTTTCACATGGGCGGTGGGCAAAGGCCACTCCCGCAATGTTTTGCCGGGGCCGGAATGCTAACGTTGGCCACCATTTTTCTTCGGGAGGGAAGATTCGATGAAGCGCGAGCTGGCTTTTGGCTTTTCCGCGATCGCTCTTGTGACGGCCGCTTCGGCGGGACAGGCGCAGGCGGCGGAGAAATGCGATCCCGTCGGCAAGGCGCAGTTCGTGTGCCTCTCTGAAGGCGCCGAGGATATCGCTCATGTGCCGAAGTCCGACTGGGTGATCGTGTCGGGCGTTCTGCGCGCCATCAACACCAAGGATCACGCCGAAGTCGATCTCTATCCGAGCGCCGACAAGTTCGACAAAAAGACTTACGCCAGTTGCCCGGGCCCCATCGGCGGCGCCGAGGCGGCCGAGAAGAAAATCCGCGCCGGCGGCCTCAATGTCGAGGAAGGCGCGAACGGCATCCACAAACTGCGTTTCCTGCATGGCGGCGAGCGCCGCGCCGTTGAAGTGTTCGAACTCAACGCGACCGGCAAGACGCCGACCCTGGCGTGGGTCGGCTGCATTCCCTATCCGCAGGACGCCGGCTTCAACAGCATGGGCGTGCTGCCGAACGACGGCGTCGTGGCCACCAACTTCCTCCCGGCCAGCATGGGCGGTTTCCGCGGCGACAAGGGGGTGAACTCGCGCGCGAGATTGTCGGCGGGCGAGAATGTCAGCAGCCTGTTCGAATGGACCCCCGCCGGCGGCTGGGCGAAGATCCCGGGCTCCGAAGGCTCGGGCCTGAACGGCATCGAAGCCAGCAAGGACGGCAAGGCCATCTACGCCAGCGAGTGGGCGGTCAATCAGGTGGTGAAGTTCACGCGCGAGCCCGGCAAGCCGGCCGTCAAGGAAGTCATCGCCAAGCTCAACTTCCATCCAGACAACCTGCGTTGGCAGCCCGACGGCACGCTGGTCGTCGCGGGTCAGACCGGAACGGTCGAGGATGTGCTCAACACATGCCTGTCGAAAAACGATTGTTCGAAGAACAGCTCCAGCGCGGCGATCATCGATCCGGTGAAGAAGACGGCGCGGGAAGTCGTGACCGCGAACCCCGATAGCGCGGCGATGCATATCGCGACGGCGGGAACGGTCGTCGGCAAGGAGATCTGGCTCGCCAATATCGGCGGCGGCACGCGGATCGGCCGCTTCCAATTGCCGTAGAGCGGGGGCGCTTTCGCCTTTTCGATCGTGACGGTGCTGTCGACGCTTGAATAATTGGCGCGTCCGGCGACACCCACGCGATCGGGCATCGTGCGAAAATTGCGGTTCAGCCGCGCGACCGACTCCATCCTTCAGGGCGGCGCGCATGCAAGCCAGGGAGCCGCTCACGCGGCGGTAATTCTACCGCAAATGTTGATGTATCGCGCACATGAGACTTATTAAAAGGGGATTTATTTGAAAATTCCCGTTTAAGAAGAGTCGGCGCTCAACTTTTCTTGAAGATCGGCGATTTTCTGCTCACTGTGTATTGATCGACCGGTCGGTCAATAATAGTTTAGGATATGTATACACGAATTGAATGGAATTCGGCTTGCGCCCCGCTATTTGTGGGCGCCCACTTGGGAGACCGTTGAGCAGATGTTTTTTCGATTCGCGTAACAGCGGAATCAGCAAGATTCCGGCCTGGAAAGGCCTTGTTGAGTAACAAGTTCAGCGCGAATATGAAGAACAAATGAAGAAAACATTCTCGTTTCACCACGAAATTGGAATGGGATTCGGAGAAGACTTTAAAATCGCAAGGATCATCCTGTACGCACAGCGTATAATGATGAACTAGGTCGGCTCTCGGTGTGAGGCGAGTGTTGGATTTTCTATGCCTGGCCTTGGCCATGGCCATAATGAGGAGGTAGCGGCAGTGTTGTTTCAGAATTATTCGGTCCCTTCAAAAAAGGGACATGTGGCCTCGGTCCTTCGCGGGAGCGCCCTCAGCCTCCTCGCGGCCTTTGCCCTCGTAAGCTGCTCGGCGCCGTCCGATGAGGCCGCAAAGCCCGCCGCCGCCAAGAGCGCGAGCGCGGCGCCGGCTCTTCCGGCGGAAGCCAAGGGCGTCCCGCAGCGCGTGCGCCTGATGACCCAGGAACAATATTCCAATTCGCTCGGCTACATCTTCGGGCCCGATCTGCGCGTCGATACGCGCTTCGCCCCGATGCGCCGCACGGAAGGCCTGCTCGCGAACGGCGCCGCTTTTGCCGGCGTGACCGCCGCTCAGCTGGAACAATATCAGCGTACCGCTTCGCTCGTGTCGGGCGCGGTCGTCGACGCCGAACACCGCGACTTCCTCATCCCTTGCAAGCCGAAGGACGAAAAGGCCGCCGACGCGGCGTGTGCGACCAAGTTCCTGACGGCCACGGGCCGCTTGCTGTATCGCAAGCCGCTGCCGAAGGAAAAGGTTCAGGCCGTCGTCGCCGAAGCCAATGCCGGCGCGGAGAAACTGAAGGACTTCTACGCCGGTCTGTCGGCTGCCCTCGAAGGCATGCTGCTGTCGCCGGACGTGCTGTTCATCACCGACACCTATGAAGCCGACCCGCAGCACAAGGGGAAGCTGCGCCTCGACGCGTACTCGCTGGCGCACCGCCTGTCGTTCTTCCTGTGGAACGCCGCGCCGGACGACGCGATGATCAAAGCCGCCGAAACCGGCGAGATCAATACGCCGAAGGGCCGCGAGAAGATCGTCAACATGATGCTCGCCAGCCCGCGTCTCGAAACCGGCATGCGCGCCTTCTTCGACGACATGATGGCGTTCGACGACTTCAACAACCTCGCCAAGGATGCCGCGATCTATCCGGCCTTCACCGGCGTCACGGTGGCCGATGCGCGTGAGCAGACCCTGCGCACGATCATCAACCACCTGATCACCGAGAATAAGGACTACCGCGATCTCTACACCACGCGGGAAACGTTCATGTCCCAGGCGCTGGCCGCCATCTACGGCGTGTCCGCGACCCCGGGCTGGACGCCGTACACGTTCCCGGAAAACAGTGGCCGCGCGGGCATCATGACCCATGTGAGCTTCCTCGCGGTGCACTCGCACCCGGGCCGCAGCTCGCCGACCTTGCGCGGTAAGGCGCTGCGCGAACTCCTGCTCTGCCAGCCGGTGCCGCGTCCGCCCGCGAACGTCGACTTCTCCGCGCTCAACAATCCCAAGGCCGAGCATCGCACGCAGCGTGACCGCGTGAATTTCCACCTGGAAAACCCGGTGTGCGCGGGCTGTCACAAGATCACCGATCCGATGGGCCTGGCGATGGAGCAATTCGACGGCGCGGGCGTGTATCGCCTGACCGAGAAGGGCTTCCCGATCGATCCGTCGGGCGCGCTGGACGGCAAGAGCTTCCAGAACGCCATTGGTCTTGCGACCGCGCTGCATGACCACCCGGCTCTGACGAGCTGCCTGGTGAAGCGCGTCTACAGCTACGGCACCGGCGGTCCGACCGGCCGTGACGACGTGCCGCTGCTGAACTACCTGAATACGCGCTTCGCTGAAGAAGGCTATCGCCTGCCTGACCTGCTCCGCACGATCACGCTGTCGCCGACCTTCTCGGAAGTCATTCCCCCGGCCGTGAATGAAAAGGCCGGCGAGAAGACGGCAAGCGCCGAGCAGAGCATCGCGGCCAAAGTGAATTAAGAGGAGGAAGACCATGAATCGTTTTTCAAGACGTCGCGTTCTGAATGGGATGGTTGGCGGCGGTGCGGTCACCGTCGGCATTCCGCTCCTCAACTACTTCCTGAACACCAACGGCACGGCGCTCGCCGACGGCGGCGCGATGCCGCTGCGCTTCGGCACCTGGTTCTGGGGCCTTGGCATGCAGCAGAACATCTTCACGCCGTCGAAGGTGGGGTTGAACTACGACCTGAAGGAAGAATCGGCGTTCTTCA
>JADZAK010000120.1 GCA_020852595.1 Rhodospirillaceae bacterium | reverse complement strand
GTACTTCTCGCTGGCGGCGGACTCGGTCCGCAATCCGGCGACAGGCGGTGTGGCCGGCAAGGCGGCGGGCACGCCGGTCTGCCGCTCCACTCTCACCAACCCGACCAACAACTGCGTGCCGGCGAACATCTTCGGCACCGGCCTCCTGGCGCAGGAGTCCATCGACTATATCACCGGCGTCTCGCAGGGCTTCTCGCCGGCGCAGCAGGACATCGACCTGCTGCAGGAAGTCTATGCGCTCGACGTGCAGTATGAGCCCTTCTCCACCTGGGCCGGCCCGGTTTCGACCGCTGTCGGGATCGAGCGGCGCCGGGAGAAGTACACCTCCGCGGTCGACCGCGCGTCGTCGATGGGTCTGTGGTTCGGCGGCGGCTTCACACCGTCGACGGGCCGCTTCACGGTGCTGGAATATTACGGCGAAACCATCGTCCCGCTGCTCCGCGATGCGCCGCTCGTGAAGAGCCTGGACATCAACGGCGCGGTCCGCCGCACCGACTATTCGACCAGCGGCAAGGTGACAACCTGGAAAGCCGGTGCGACCTGGGAGATCAGCGATGAGCTGCGCACACGCGGCACGGCGTCACGGGATATTCGCGCACCGAACATGCTGGAGCTGTTCAACGGAGGCGTGGCGACAGTGGCCCAGACCCGCGACCCGACTCAGGCCGGAAGTCCGCAGGTGTTCACGCGCCAGATCACCGGGGGAAATCCGCTGCTGAAACCGGAAATCGCCAAGACCTGGACCTTCGGCGCCGTGTACCGGCCGGAATGGTTCGAAGGTTTCAGCACGTCCGTGGACTACTACAAGATCAACGTGCGTGACGCGATCACCACCGTCACGGGCCAGCAGATCGTCGACCAGTGCTTCGGCGTGGGCGTGCCGCAGAACCCGGCGGCGTGTAACTCCATCATCCGGGCGAACACCACAAATCTTGTCGATGCGACGATTTACACGGGCGGCCTGAACGCGCAGCGGCAGAAGGTGGAAGGCCTCGACTTCGAGGTCTCCTACCGCATGGAGATGGGCGACTACATCGACGCGCTGCCGGGCTCGCTGGACCTTCGCCTGCTTGCGAGCCGCAAGCTCAAGAGCCAGACCCTACTGGCCGGCGCGCTCACCAATCAGCTCGGCATCCCCACGGATGGCCCCAAGTGGCGCGGCCTGCTCTCGGCCAGTTATCTGCAAGGGCCGAGCCGCACGACACTGTCGTTCCGTTACCTCGGCAGCGGCGTGCTCAACAACTGGCCTGCGGGCCATCCGCAAAGCATCGCGGAGAACCATTACGACTCCATCACCTATGTCGAGCTCGCGCAGAACTACGATCTCAACCTGTTCGGCGTGGATATGACGCTGTTCGGGGTGATCGAGAACCTGCTCGATTCCGATCCACCGCCGATCCCGAGCGCCGGTCTGCAGAGCATCGGCGCCGATTCCCTGCACGACCTGCTGGGACGCTCCTACCGCATTGGCCTCCGCTACAAATTCTAGGGAGAATGAACATGACAAAGACTTTTTTGAAAGCCGCGCTGCTTGCGACGACCACCCTTCTCGCCCAGCCGGTGATGGCCGCGCGTCCAACCCTCGGCCCCGATACGATGCCGTTCGTGTCGGTGAGCGATCCGGTGATCGCGATCACGAACGTCAAAGTCGTGGATGGCACGGGCGCCGCGCCGCGCGCCGGCCAGACTATTGTGCTGAACGACGGGATCATCACCGCGCTCGGGCCTACAGGCGCAACGCAGGTTCCCGCCGGCGCCCGTGTGATCGACGGCAAAGGCAAGACCGTGATTCCGGGCCTAATCCACATGCACGAGCACCTGTTCTACACAATCCTGCAAGGCAAGGCGTACAGCTACAACGCCGAAACCTTCACGAAGCTGTATCTGTCCGGCGGGGTGACGTCCATGCGCACCGGCGGTTCGATGCACTTCGCCGGCGACCTCCATATGCGCGATTCCATCAACGCCGGCCTGCAAGCCGGACCGTGGATCGACACGACCGGTCCCTATATCAATCAGGCCGGTTCCGTGCCGCAGCTCATGACCATCAAGAACCCGGAAGAAGCGACGGCGGCCGTGAACTTCTACGCCGATCAAGGCGCGATGTCGTTCAAGGCCTATATGCATGTGACGCGCGCCGAACTGGGCGCCGCCATCCAAGCGGCCCATAAGCGCAAGATCAAACTCACCGCGCATCTGTGCTCGGTCACCCTGATGGAAGCGGCCGACCTCGGCATCGACAACATCGAACACGGCCTCGGCGCGGCGTCCGACTTCCGCGCCGGCAAGGAAGTGGACAAATGCTCGGGCGGCGATCCCGTGTACGACCCGAAGAAGGTCGACGAGGTGATGGATCACCTGATCAAGAAAGGAGTCGCGATGACCTCGAATGTCGCCCTGTCGGATACGGACCGTGAGCAGCCGGGTCTCGACGTGCTGGCTCCGAACGTGGCGGCGATGTTCTTCGAGAACCGCAGGGGCCCGTTGCGCAAGCCGAGCGATCCGCCGAGCGAACGTCTGCTGCGTCAGATCGGCTTTGATAAGAAGTTCATGGATAAGGGCGGCGTGCTGATGATCGGCACGGATCCCACGGGCAGCGGCGGCGTCGTGCCCGGTTTCTCGAACATCCATGAGATCGAGCTGCGCGCCGAGAACGGCTTCAAATTCGAGGACGTCATCAAGGCTTCGACGATGAATGCCGCGACCTACATGAACCGCCAGGACCGTGTCGGATCGCTCGCAGTCGGCAAGCAGGCCGATGTCGTGCTCATCAACGGCGATCCCGCGACCAAGCCGCGTGAGATGCGCAACATCGAAGTCGTGTTCAAGGAAGGCTACGGCTACGACCCGAAGAAGCTGGTCGAGGCTGTACGTGGAAAAGCCGGGCTGTACTAAGACATAGGCCGAACGGTTGTTGTATGTCGGGAGGGCCGTAGCTCTCCCGACTCTTCGCGCCCGATGATCGCAATCGGAGGAGCCATGAGCAAAAAGAACATTGTTATTCGCTGGCACGATGAACCGGTCTTTTGGGAATTTATCCCGCTGTCATGGTTCGAAGAGCCAGGCACCGCTCGAAACCTCGTGTACCCCGTCAAATCGATTAGTGGCCGAGAGGGCGAAGCACAGTGTGACGTCAAAGTTGGAGGGCGGGATGCGACGCTGACTTTCGTGTCAAATCTCCGCAATAAAGAAAATAAGAACTTGTACGGAACGCTCTCCATAAAATTCGCCGATGATAAACGACGGTCCGTTACGCATGTAGGTTGGAGGACCGACGGCAAAGTTCATGAAGAAGGGGGCGACGTGCTGATCACCTCCCTATTGGATCCGCGCAAAATCCGCTTCCCCAACGAATTCTTTCCGTTGAGCGACGAAACGGATATCGCGGCCGCGGCGTCCAGCTGGCGGAAGATCGTCCGGACAGGCGCGACGCCAGGCCGCACACGCGACACCTGGGTTCACCTCGACGTGTGGGCGAAGATTCCCGAACAGGTGCATCATGGTAAATGGCATGCAAACGTGGGAATTGATCCACGCTCGCGTGTTGTCACCATCAATATCCCAGCCACCAGATTTACGCAGAATGTCCTCGGCGCGTTTGCGCGAAACAAGACCGGCGAGCTTTGGCTTCTGCGGCAAGGGCATCTTCAAAGCCAAGGCGCGGGCAAGCGAGCCATACGTGCGGAGGAATTCGCGGCGCTCTCCGGTTTACGCTCGGTCAGCGTTCGCGGGGCCGGCCGCAGGTACTATCCCGTTGCAAGGCTTGACCGCGAACCGGCAACCGCGCTTCGAAGCCTCGCAGACTTCACTGCGATCTGCGCCGCTGTGCGCCGGCGCGTATATGGCCCAAGCAAGACCGCGAAAAAACACGCAGCGCGCGTCAAAAAGACGATTATCAAACTGCTTGACGCACACGAAAAGTCGAGTGGAAAGAGGCATATTTCGGCGCAAGAGGCTCGAGAGTTAGAAACCTTTCACAAACCAATCCAGAACGCGCTTTGCGAAGCCATCAAAAATGAAGGGGCTGTGCCTATCAGGCCTGGCAAAGGCGGACTCAAGGTCGATGTCTTCGTACCAGGAAAGCCGAAGAACGCTCTCATCGAAATCAAGACCGCAGCGCGGGCTGCCGACATCCACACGGGCGTCGGCCAGTTACTGATCTATGGAAAGATATTTCGCAGGCTGGGTGCGAGTGCACCGATTTTGGTCTTGCCGGATATGCCTGATGCCGACCTTGTCGCCGCGATCAAAAGTTTCGGCATTGCGATCTACACTTATGGCGACGTTCGGCGCCCCCAATTTCCGGCAGACCTCTTGAAGTTCTGTACCAACTGCGCCGCTGGCGGCGTGTAGGCCTTCTCCGCCCATTTGCCGCCCTCGTCCTGCTGCCAGTAGTGCAGTTCGTGACCGGCGGCCTTGGCGGTTTTCCAGCGCTCGCGCGCGGCGTCGCGCATGGGTTCGGCGTTGCCGTCGAAGATATCGAGGCAGCGGTCGTACTCGGACATGCGCGAGGACGACATGGCGTCCG
>JADZAK010000119.1 GCA_020852595.1 Rhodospirillaceae bacterium | reverse complement strand
GCGGCTCGCCCTCGGCCGGCGGCGCGGGCTCGTCGTCGTCATCGAGGGCTTCGAGATCCACGGGCGGCGCAAACGGCGCAAGCGCGGCATAGAGCGCGTCGAGGCCCTGGCCGTGTTCGGCGGCAATCGCGATGGCCTCGCCGAGACCCAGGCGGAACGCGTCGTAGAGCGCGCTTTCGCTGCCCTTGCCTTCGGTCTTGTTGGCGACGAGCAGGATCGGCGTGCGGCTCCTGCGCAAAAGATCGGCGAAGTGTTCGTCGAGCGGCGTGATGCCGGCTTTGGCATCGACCAGGAACAAGGCGACGTCGGCTTCGGCGATGGCCTTCTCGGTCTGGCGGCGCATGCGCCCTTCGAGAGTCTCGGCGTCGGCGTCTTCGAAGCCGGCGGTGTCGAAGACGGTGAAGGTGAGCCCGCCTAAGGTCCCGAGGCCCTGGCGGCGGTCGCGCGTGACGCCGGGGCGGTCATGCACGATGGCTTCGCGGCGGCCGATGAGACGGTTGAACAAGGTCGACTTGCCGACGTTCGGACGCCCGACGATGGCGACCGTGAACATGGGCTTCTCGTCGCCCCGCTTCTCGCGCGTGCGGGCCAGCTCCTTGCGCGGAGAGCCGCCGGCGTGCTTGCGATGGGTTTTGCGGGGCATTCGAGTGTCCGAGAGAAGCGCGTGTCTAAACGCGAAAAATTATATCAGATATAATTTCGCCCTCGGGAGTCGATCCCGGGGGCGAATTCAGCGAGCGAAATTATATCTGATATAAATTTCGCTCTGCCCAGGTTCCTTTGCGCCTAACGATACGCTGTCAGGTCGCCGTCGTCGTCGAGCAGGAACATGGTGGAGTCGGCGAACACCGGCGCCATGGTGGCCGAGGCCGGCAGGTCCATCGTACCCAGCACCTCGCCCGAGTAGGGCGAGATCGAGATCGCTTCGCTCAAGGAATTGACCAAGATGAGGCGGTCGCTGGCGAGCACGGGGCCGGCCCAGATCACGCGGTCCTCGCGGTCGTTCTCGTCTTCCCAGGCGCGCAGCTGCGTCACCCACAAGATGCGGCCCGAACGCGCGTCGATGCAGACCGCTTCGGCGTCGATGGTGACGGTGTAGAGGAAGTCGCCGGCGACCCACGGCTGATAGATGCCCGCGACGGGCGCTTCCCAAAGACGGTTCCCGGTGCGCAAGTCGATGGCGACGATGAGGCCCGACTGGCCGACGGCGTAAACGCGGCCGCGATCGATGACCGGACGCGCGGCGATGTCGGGCAGGCTGGCGGCGGCTTCGGTGCGGCGGATGGCCACGACCGTTTCGCTCCACAACAGCGAGCCGTTGTCGACGCGCAGCGCCGCGAGTTCGCCGGTCGACAGCGCGGCGACGACCACGCCGCCGTCCACCGCCGGCGCGGAACCGCCCAAGAGGATGGTCGGCGTCGAAGCGCCGGCATAGGTCCACAGCTGCGCGCCGTTGTTGGCGGCGAACGCGATGACCTGGTTTTCAATGGTGGTGACGAACACGCGTCCGCCGTTGACGGCGGGCGCGGCGCGCACCGGCGTTTCGGTGGTCGCGCGCCAGAGGATCGTGCCGTCGGTGGCGCTCATGGCCATGACTTCGGCGGCGCCCGAGGTCGCGAAGATGCGGTCGCCTTCGATGGCGATCGCACCACCCAAGAACTTGTTGTCGCGTTCCGTGCGCGGCGCGGTGTCGGCGCGCCACTGGCGCTTGCCGGTCTTGGCGTCGAAGGAGGTGACGCGGCCGTCGGCGTCCATGGTGTAGATGTGACCGTTCGCGATAATCGGTTCGGCGAACATGTGATTGCGCAGGCCCGTGCCTTCACCGATGCCCGTCGTCCACGAGCGGCGCGGCACGTCGCTGATCACCATGTGGTGCATGGCGTGGTGGGAGAAGCCGCCCGCGCCCGGCCACAGGTTTGTATCCTGCGGCGTCGGAAGCACGATGCGCGTGTCCGTGGTTTCGATGGACGGACGAAGCTCGCGTTCCAGCGCGAGCACCGAGATGCGCGTGCCCGGCAAAACTTCGTTGCTGTCTTTGCTGAACATGTCGCCGACGGTCGAACAGCCGGCCAAGGCTGCCGTCACGAGAACGAGCGAAAAAACGCGGGCAAAACGCATCATGATTTGGGAACGTGCTTAGGGTTTAGCGGCGGGACGCGCCGGCGTGGGTTCGGTTTCGGCGGCGGGCGCGACGAGATCGGTCACGGACGGCGCCTTGCCGGCATCGATCGGCGGCGGCGGCAGGTTGGCGGGAACGACACCGGCCTTGTAGAGCGCGGCATATTCCTGCGCGCGGCCGCGCATCGACTGCGGCGTGGCGGCATCGTCGACCAAACTTTGCGCCAGGGTCGCGGCGCGCGCGGTATCGCCCTGCTTGGCTGCGAGCAGCGCGGTGAGTTCGATGGCCGAGTGCTTGAAGGTGCTGTCCTTGGTGAGCGGCGCGATGTCGGCTTCGAGCTTCTTGGGGTCTTCGCTGTCGACGCTGTGCAGCGCCTTCAGGACGACGGCGACGTCGCGGAACAGAAGATCGGCTTTCTCGTCGGCGGCCAGCGCGGCGTAAAGATCGATCGCGCCTTTCGCGTCGTTATTCTGCAGGCGCAGGCCCGCGTCGGTCAGGCGCGCGAGGGAGGCGTAAGGCTGATCGCCCGATTTCGCCACTTCGGCGAACTTCGCCTTGGCTTCGTCGACCTTGCCCTCGCCGGCGGCATTTATGCCTTCATCGTAAGTCATCGCGATGTTCGCGTGCTGACGGCCGTTGTAGGCCTTCCAGCCTTCGTGGCCGGCGACGGCGATCAGGAACAACACGGCGACGACGACGAAGGTCGAGCCGTGCTGGCGCCAAATGCGCTTGAGTTCATCTTCGCGAAGATCGGACTCGATCTCGGACATGAGACCGTCGAGTTCGACGTCCTTCTGGATAGGAGCCTTACCGAGGGCGATTTCGCCCTTCTTTTGCTCCGGCGCCGGCTTGGCGTCCTTATCGCTCAATGGAACTCCTTATCTCTATCTAAACGCGGCCGAATCCGGCCCCGAAATGCGCCCGAAACATAAAGAACCGGGAGAGGTTAGGCAATTCAAAGGGATGAGCGCCGAACCTGACTGAAAAGACAGGCTTTTTTGGGGCAGGCCCACGCCCTGTCGCCGCCTGCCCGGAAGGGGCTTTTCAAGGCTTTGTTAACACCCCCGGGGATATAGGGAAGACGGCTTAAAGTCGGAAAAAAAGGGCCCCTCATGCGCATTTCGGTTCTCGCGGCGGCAAGCGCGGTCTGCCTCATGCTGAGCGGATGCGGCGGCGACCCCGATCCGGTGTGGCGGCAGGCGTTCGGATATGTGTGTTCGAACCACGCCGGTCGCGGCGCCGACGCGACGTGCAACACCCGCCCGCCCGAGCCGGAAAACGTCAGCCGCTATTGTTACGACACGCTCGGCGATCCGAACTGCTTCGATCAGCCCGACGAGATCAGCAAGAACCAGGAATTGGGGTCTTCGGGTAAATAAACCCGCCGCGCGCGGATGCGGCGTTTTCCGGCGGTTTTCCTTGATCAAAATGCCTGCGTCTGGAAAAATGACGGCCATGCGTCATGGTGTTCCGGTTTAACGGCTCATGTCCGCGGTGGTCCGCCTCACAGACTTCCGGCGCCGCGCACCATACCTTCATTTCACGCGCGCTGAACTCAACCGCCTTCTCGGCCTGTACGCGAGCCGCGTCAGCCGCGGCGAGTGGCGCGACTACGCCATCCATCACGGACCCGAAGCGGCAAGCTTCATGGTGTTCGCCTCGAGCAACGAGCAGCCGCTGTTCACGGTGTCCAAGCTCGCCAAAACCAAGAACGCGGACCGGCGTTACGTGGTGCTGAGCCGCGGCGCGGTGAAACTGAAGCAGAGCGCCGATCTCGCGGAGGCGCTCGAGGTTTTCGACCGGCCGATCAAGCTGGTTTCGGGTTAGATTCTCTAGTTATTGTAACGTTTTATGTCATGCGAGGACCGCATGACTGACCTGCACCCGCAAGAGTGGCGGAGCCCCCTTTCGCACCCGAAATAGGGTCCATGAAAGGATGGTGCGTCATGACGGAACGTGCAGCGTTTTTGGACAATGCCTACGCCTTCGCGGTGGCGGGCTTTTTCACCATCGCCCTGATCGCGACGGTGTTTGCGGGGCTGTTCTAACCCACCGCGCGTGGCAGGCGTCAGCCGGCCACGCGCTGTTCGTTTGAGCCCGCAAAGAGATCCCCCATCGCGGGTTCCCACTTCACCTCATCACCAACGGCGATCTTTCCGCCCGCGACGACACGGCAGGTCACGCCGCCGCGCGCCTTCGGCGCGAGCACGGCGCGCAAACCTTCATGCTGTTCGTCCATGCGCCTGCAGGGATCGGCTTCGCCGGTCACTTCCAGAACGACGCTCCCGATGACGATGCGCGCGCCGGCCAACGGCCGCAGCGGGATTGCCGCGACGAAAAGATTTGCCCGGCGTGTCGTCCACGGCAGGGCCGCGCCCAGTTCATCACAAACCTCGCACCAAGCCTCCACACTCAACACCGTGACCTGACGCCGGCCGCGCTTGCGCCCGAAGTCGCCGTCGACGCCCGCGGACGCGAGAATCTCCGCCGCGGCCTTGGTGATCATGGCGGCGCGCTTGGCGGAGCGGATGGCGATGCCGCGCAGGCGGCCGGACACATCGCTTGTCATCGCCGGATTTTAGTCGGATTTGCGCAAAAGATCGATCCGCATGGGGATCTGGAAGGCTGCGCCTTTCGGCCCAACGTGCCGCTCGAATTTCTTCCGCGCTTCGGATTTTTGCGCGCCGGAGATCCGCGCATCCGGCGGCACATAGCCGCGCTCGACGGCGGCGAAATCGGGGATGACGACCGACATCTGGAAGAACTTTTGTTCGACGAGCACCATGGCGCCCGATGAGACCGTGCCGCGGACGAGTTCGAAGGTCGCGAGGCGGTCCTGCTTCTCGTCCTTGAACACACGGCTGATTTCATTGAACGCGCCGCCGGGCGTGGGCTCGGCGATATAGGCAAGCCCGCCCGGGCGCAGCACGCGGCGGATTTCGCGCAAAGCCGGCGAACGGCGGTCCTCCGGGATGCGCGACAAGAGCCCATTCACGATGACGATGTCGAAGCTTTCGTCTTCCGCGGGGATGCGGTCGGCGTCACCGGCTTTATAGGTGAGGTTCGACAAGGGCGGCGGATCGTCGGTCGCGCCTTCGGTCTCAAGCACGGTCACGGTCGCGGATTTCACGGCCACGGCAATGGCGGGCGCGATATCGCCCGCGCCGATGGCGAGGCTGAGGATTTCAGAGTCTTTCAACGGCAAAAGCGCGCTGGCGATGTCCAAGTGAGCACTGACCGCAGCCCGGCGCGGATCCCAGATTTGCATGGTGTCGGACATCGGGCGTCTCTTTCGGAGGGCTTTTTATCGCTGATGGATGGGGAATAGAGAGGAGAGCCCTCTCCTTGTCAACGCACCCCCTTTTTAAGGCGCGGCTCGCGAAAAAGTAACGCTGGAGCGAAATCTGCGACGAACCGGTTCCCACTTCGTCGGAAAACGCTCTAGGCGCTACTTCGCGAAAGCCTTCTCGAACTCCGCCGGTTTGAAGCCGACGAGGAGTTTGCCGCCGTGATCGACAACGGGGCGTTTGATCATCGACGGCTGATCGAGCATCAGCTTGATCGCCTTGGCTTCGGTCAGGTTTTCCTTGTCCGCGCCGGGAAGTTTGCGGAACGTCGTGCCGGCGCGGTTGAGAAGCGTTTCCCACGCCACGCTTTTCAGCCAGCCGGTGAGAGTTGTTTTGTCGATGCCGGCGGTCTTGTAGTCGTGAAACGCATAAGCGACGCCCGCGTCCTCAAGCCACGCGCGCGCCTTCTTCATCGTGTCGCAGTTCTTAATGCCGTAGACGACGGTTCCGCGCGCGTTCATGAAAGCCTCGTACAAAAATCAGGAAGCAAAAAACGCATCGAAGGCCGCGGCGCTCTCATCGAAACAGACGACCAGCGATTCAACCGCCTGTCCGGCGGCCACGCCCTTTTTGCTTTCGCTTTCGATCGCCCGCGCGATGCCGGCCGCGCGCTCGGCGCCGATTTGCCCGGCCGAGCCCTCGATCTGATGCGCGCGCCGCATGGCTGGCGCCAGGTCGCCCGCCGCGAGGAACTGTCCAAGTTCGGCCGAATAGAGACGCAAATTTCTCAACGTCGAGGTGACCAGCGCGGCCAATGTCGCCTTGCCGAGCGATGCGGCCATTTCATCGAGCAAGGAGCGGTTGAGGAGCGGCAGTTCGTTCCACGGGACAACCGCCTTCGGTGCGTCTTTTTGGCGTTGCGGGGCCTCGCCGCCGTGACCCAGCAGCGTGGCGATGTTATGGGCGAGGATCGCCCAATCGATCGGCTTCGTGGCGACCACGTTGCAGCCGGCGTCAAGGTAGAGCTTGCGGTTGTCGACCACGGCGTCGGCGGTGAGAGCGATGATCGGCGTGTCCTTGGACGGACCATTGCCTTCACGGATGAGCTGCGTGGCTTGCGGCCCATCCATCAGGGGCATCTGCATATCCATTAAAATGATGTCCCATTTGCGTTCGTTCGCCAGCTTCACGGCGTCCTCGCCGTTGACGGCCAGCGTAACGGCATGCCCCCAGAGCGTGAACATTCGCGTGACCAGGAACTGCGTGGCCGGGGTGTCCTCGGCGAGGAGAATGTTGAGCTGGAGCCCGTCGAGCCGCCGGCCGGCTTCAGCGCCGGAACCTGAAATCCGCGCCGCGATTCTCGCGGGGTCGCCCGCGGCCAGCGGGAGTGAGAAGAAGAAGCACGAGCCCCGCCCCTTGGTGCTCGTCGCGCCAATGGAACCGCCCAGCGCTTCAACGATCCGCTTGGAAATCGACAGGCCGAGGCCGCTTCCGCCGAAACGGCGCGATGTCGAGACGTCCTCCTGCTCGAACTCACGGAACAGGCGCTTCATGGCCTCGTCGGAGACGCCCTCGCCCGTATCCTCGACCTCGACCTCCACCCGTGTGCGGCCGTCTTCGGCTATCGACTGACGGCTGGTGACGGTGACTTGGCCGCGCAAGGTGAACTTGATCGCGTTGCCGATGAGATTGATCAAAACCTGTTGCAGCCGCTTCGGATCGCCGCGGAACACGTCGTTGGGTCCCGGATTCGGAGTGATCTTCAGGATGAGCCCTTTCTGGCTCGCGACGGGACCGAACAGGGCCTGAACTTCATCGAGAACGCTCGACAGCCTGAAATCGACGCTTTCGAACGTCAGCCGGCCGGCCTCGACTTTCGACAGATCGAGGATGTCGTTCAGCAGAAGCAGCAGGCTCTGCGCATTGCGCGTAATAAGCTGTGTAATTTGGCGCTCATCGGGACTTTGACGGCCCGCCAGCAAAAGATCGCACATGCCGAGAATTGCGGTCATCGGCGTGCGCAGCTCGTGGCTCATGGTGGCGAGGAACGCGGACTTGGCCCGGTTCGCGGCCGTTGCGGAAACGATCGCAATCGCCTGGCTTTCACGCAGGTGACGCTGAGCATCGCGGGTCAAACGCGATTGACGGAAAATGACGATGGCGGTGAATGCGAGCACGATCATGCCGAATGCTTCGGCGATGCGGAGCCAGATGATGGTGCTGTCCAGGCGGGCCCGCTGGTCGAGCAATAGTTTTTGGCGGGCCGCGATGATTTCGGCGACGATGGCGCGAATTTCGTCCATACGCGCCTTGCCGCGACCGCTCTTGACCAGATCGATGGCGGCCTCGCGCCGGCCGGTTTCCTGGAGGTCGAGCGCCTCCCGGAGAAGCGCGAGCCGCTCGGTGATCAAGGTGTCCAGCCGCTCGGCGCTGGTCTGCGCCGCGGCGCCGGCAACCACGATGGCCTTGAAGCTCTCGCGCAGTTGCGCGATTTCGGATATGGCCGCGTCATAAGGCTCCAGGAACAGTCCATCCTGCGTGAGGAGATATCCACGCTGGCCGGTTTCGGTGTCCTGCAGGAGCGAAAGCATCCGCACGGTCTCAAGTTCACGCTTTTGGGTATCGAAAGCCTCTGCCGCGTAGCGGCTGGCTTGGCGTTCGCCCCATAACGCGGCGCCGATGACAAGGACCAGGAGAATGAAGGAGACGAGCATGAGTCGCGCACTGGCCGGCAACCGGTCAGCGTGTTCGGACGATCCAGGCATCTCAAGCGGCTCGTGCATCGGACATCCCGCGCGAAAGAGCCGACTTTAGCAGAACCCTCTTCGCGTCATAATCAATAGTGAAAACAATAGCGTTGCAGAGTCCAGGCAATTAAAATGACGATCGTTCGATGGCCCAAGACATAGGGAACAATGAACCAGACGCAGAGCAAACCTGGCGATACCGAGGACTTGGGAAACCTGCACGTTCTCCTGGTCGACGACGACAACGATTTCCTGGATCTGATACAGACGCTGCTCAATGCCGTGGGCGTTGGGCATGTGAGCCGCGCCCGCAGCGGCCGCGAAGCTTTTGAAGTCCTTCAGGGCCGCCAGCGGGTCGTCGATGTGGTGCTCTGCGACCATAATATGGCGGGAGGAACCGGCCTCGAACTCCTTTGGGTTGTGCGCACCGGCCAGGTGAAATCGTTCCGGCCCGACGCCTGTTTCCTGCTGCTCACGGCGTCCGGGGACCACGAGACCGTCGCCACCGCCGCGCGCCTGGATGTGTCGGGCTACCTCGTGAAGCCCGTGACCCCGCAGAAGCTGCACGCGGCCATCACGCAGGGACGCAAGCGCGCCATCAAGATCGACTTCAATAAATATAAGCACGTTCAGTTGCCGCAACCCGGCTAATGCGGCCGCGTTTTTACGTCATGCGCGACATCCTCGCTTTGATCGGATTCCTCGCCGCCTGTTTCGCCGTCTCAGGCCTGGGCGCGTTCGCGACGGCCGGCAGCGTCGGCGCCTGGTACCAGACCCTCGCCAAGCCTTCGTTCAATCCGCCGGACTGGGTGTTCGGGCCGGTCTGGACGGCGCTTTATATCCTGATCGCGGTTGCGGGCTGGCGGGTGTGGCGCAAGATGGGCTTCTCCGACCACAAGGCGTTCGCGGCCTACGGCGGCCAGCTCGCGCTCAATCTGCTGTGGTCGGTATTGTTCTTCGGAATCCAGCAGCCGGCAGTCGCCATGATTGATCTGATCGTGCTGTGGATCGCAATCGCGGCGAACATGATTCTCTTCGCGCGGCATGACCGGACCGCCGCGCTGTTGCTGGCCCCTTATATTCTCTGGGTCGGCTTCGCCGGCGTCCTCAATGCGGCGATCGTGGTTCTGAACTAGCGGGAAATCTTGCGGATGAAGTTCAGCGCGCGCGACGTCATGCCGCCGGCGGGCGCGGCGGGCTGAACGTCGCCGTCGCCGACAATGTCCTCTGCATCGCGCCGGTAGGCCAGAAACGCCATCAGATGCTGCATTTCCGCCGCGCGCGTGTCCGCATTGAAGAGCTTCGGATATTCATGACGAGCATGCGCTTTCCACCAGGCGAGATAGGCGCCGTCGCCGGCCGCAAAAGGATCGGGATGGGCGCGCTGCACATCGGGACGCGCGCGATAGACAAGACGCTGTTCCATCGCGATGGGTGATCCGTCGTCGAAGCGCCCGAAAGCATAGTGCGGCGAAATCGCCTTCTCGGCCGCCGTCGCCGTGGTTTGATCGCGGTACCAGGCGACGAGTTCCGCCGCGGCCGCCTGGCCGCCCGTCGTGCGTGCGTCCGGCATGACGCCAAGCTGGCTGAAGTGGAAGAAGACGAGCGGCTTGCCGTCGACCGTGAAACCTGCCGCCAGGCTTCCGCCCATTTCGCGCGTGGACAGGTTCCAGGGCGCGGCGTTGAGTCCGGGCGAGCGCAGGACCTTCACGCGGTCGAAGAAGGCCGGGGCGAAATCGACCCAGCGCTGATCGGTGTAGAGGCCGTCGGGAATATCCTCGCGGCAATATCTGTATGTACGGTCGGACCACCACTGGGCGAACCGGCGCCCCTCGTCGCGCGCGGCCACGGCGATGAAACCGAGGTTGTAGATGCCGTGCTGCATGGTGGAGATTTCGTTGGCGACGATGCCGGCGAGAGTCTGCTCGGGCGCGGTCATGTGCGGCGTCAGCACGATGTCGGCGGTTTTCAGCGTACCCGCGACTTCGCTCATGGGCGACATCACCGCGATATCGGGATCGAGATAGATCGCCGCTTCGCAATCCTCGCGCGCCAGCAGCTTCTTCAAGACGAAGGGCTTGATGGCCGTCGCGAGCTCGATGAGGGTGTGCGAGAAGGCCCAGCGGCGCAGGTTCGGAATACCCAGGGAGTCGAGCCGATGGATCTCGTCGGCGCCGAGACCGGCGAGCGCCTCATCGGAGGGCGGCGCATCCGAGACGGCGAAATGCAGGCGCCAGTCCGGGTGCTGACGGCGCAAGGACGCGAGCAGCGCGCGCGCTTTGGGCAGATAATTGCCTGCGGCAACGGTAAAAACGTGAACGGTTTTCATTAGCTCTTACGAACGGCGAAATAACCGCATCACTTTACGCAAAGGCGCGGTGACTTTCCATGAGGTCGAGCGGCGCATGGCGTCGAGCTCCTGCTCGCGGTCGTGCAGGAGGCGGCGCATCTTCTGGATCTCCTGCTGCGCGTAAGCGGTTTCCGCGAGATAGCGCTCGGTCTCGGGGCGGTGGAATTTCAAGGGATCGGCGTTCAGTTCTTCCGCGCTGACGATAAAAAACGCTTCCGCCGCCGTCACATGGCCGAGCAGCGTGTAGGTCCGGTAGCGGTTGAGCGCGGCGATCTGCTCGTCGTAGCGCTGGGTTTCGAGCTGCGAGCGGAAACAGGCGATGGCGGCCTGTTTGATCGCCTGCACGGGCGAGATATCGAGCAGGAGATTGGGCCGCTGCGGCGCGCCGATTTCATAGAAGGCCAGGCGCGTACCGGGCTTGCGCTTCACCGCTTCGACCGCCGCCATGGCGAGGATGCGGTGATCGGGATGCTGCTCGGAGACGGCGGGCGCATAGACGAGATCAATGCCGTCCAGGACGCCAAGGATCTTGGCGATCAGCGGCTCGCCATAAGCCAGCGCCCGGTCGGGCAAGTTCCAGAACACAGGTTCGCCGTAGCCGAGCACTTTTGCCGCCGCGCGCGCTTCGTCCTCGCGCGCGCG
>JADZAK010000118.1 GCA_020852595.1 Rhodospirillaceae bacterium | reverse complement strand
GAGGAGCGAAAGACGCTCGAACAGTTTAGCCCGTTCGAGCTCAATACCGAGGAGTATTGCCGGCGCATGCCTACGCTGGCCTTGCTCGACATCCTGGACGAGCTGCGCGCTATCCGCGCCGCCGCGGTGAGCCCGCCGCATATTCGAGGCTACCTGTCTCACCGCGAACAAGCGCAACCTCAACCGCGAGGACCGGCGCCAGGGCGAACGGAGGAAACCGTGATGGATCTGCTCCTTGTCATTGCGCTGGCGTATTTATTCATCGGCTTAGGTACAGGCGTTGAAGCGTTTGACGGCACCGATAGCCTGTTGCTCGCGCTCCTGTTCGGGATCATCTGGCCCGTCGTCGCGCTTATCCGATTAGGCCAGCGCCTCGCGGCGCCGCCGTGGGAGTCGCGCTGATGCCCTGGGTACGCACCGACGCCGGCGTGATGCACGTCAAGACGAGCAAGCGCCTGAACCTGTGCCATTGCCGGCGCTTCGCCGATCTCAAGTGCGACTGGCCGACCGAAGACGGGGGCACATGCAGCAAGCCCGTTTGTACCTACTGCGCGCGGCACGTCGGGCCTGACGTCGACTACTGCCCGTTCCACCGCGGCGACCCGCCGATGACGGAGGAGCAGCAGAAGACCGCCGGCGAGAAGGCAGCGGCCGAGGCGGCGAAGATCCTGGGGGTGAAGCGCTGATGGCTAAGAACTGGGCCAAGCTGTTTGAAATGCCGCGGAACAACATGCGCGCGCGCGTCGTGTGGCGCCTGTACCGCATGGGCCAGCCGCTCGAGGAGATCGCCGCCGTTTTCGGCGTCACCTTTCCGGCCGTGTGGCAGCTGCGGGAAATGTATATGAACCGCGCGAACGACTGGCGCGATCGCGTGCCGGGGGCGAAGCGATGAAGGCGCCGCCGATCCATCCCAAGAAGGCCGCCGACACCGCCGGCGCCACCGTGCGCCGGTTTGAAATGGGCGCGTCCGGAGTCGGCGACGATCAATTCCTTAAGCGCAAGGGCTACGACGTCAAAGCCGGGCCGAACGCCAAGTTTTACAACGTCATTGGCCCGAAGGGCGGCCGTGCGGTAAAACTCACGCCTGGGGAGCTGCGCAAACTGCTGGATTGCGAGCGCGTCCGGGCCGGGCTCCAGCCTGTGACGCCACAAGGGGGACGGGATGAAAGCGTTTATAAAAAACTACTGGGAGCTAACAAGCGCGGACCTAAGAGGGCTGCGTAAGAACCTCCAAAACCATCAGGCCATTCAAGCCATGATGGCCCAGCACGGTATCAGCGCCACCGTCGCCGTCGACGAGACGCTCGCGGCATGGCAACAGGGCGAAATCACGCCGCTGCACGACAACCGCGGCAACATCCTGGGCTTCCGGCCCGTCACGTCGACGAATTAGCCATGTTAGCCGACAAGTCAAAGCCCGAGCCCAAGCCGTTCAAAGCCGGCGGCTATGTCCGCTCCAAGCTGGGCATGACGGCCGCCGGCCACGTCAATCAGATCCGCGAGACGAACGAGGATGGCAAGTGGCGCCTGAAATACGACCGGCGCCCCATGCTGTTCACGACGAAGGACGGCCGCGTCTGCGCCATCACCCGCGATTCGATCGACAAGGGCCTCCCGCAGGCCGCGGGCATCCCTATCGTCGACGGCGACAAGCTCAACGACGACGAACCCAAGGGGGAATAATGGGCGCCAGCGCGAACGATCTCGCCGCCCGTTACGCCGTCATGCTGCGCCAGCTGCGCAACTCCGAGGAACGCCTACGCGGCGCTGTTATGCTCGAGCCCACCGTCGAGGGCCGCATCAAGCTATTTGCAGAGCACGCGCAGGCCGCGACCATCGCCCACCGTCACGCCCAGGTTTTAATGCTCGCGCGTATCGTCGAGAACCCGAACGGCTTTGAGCTGAACCAGCTCACGCCCGGCGATTGGATCATGCGCAAGATCCCGCTGCGCAAGGTGCGCTAATGATTACCGAGATCCTCCCGCCTAGCGAAAAGCACGGCCGCAAAAATTACGCCGTGATTTTCAAGATAATCCGCGACGGTAAGCAGTACGGGAAGGTGTATGAATTCCCGGAGCGCCCCACCGGCCCAGAGCTCGACGCGGCGCGCGCGCTATTCCGTCAGGCAATGGCCGAGGTGCGCTAATGCCGTTCGACCACGACGGCGGCCTATCGACCATCGCCGAGATCGACGCGCTCCTGTCGCGCCGAAAACAGCGCAATATGTTCCAGATGTTCCCGGACACCGGGCCGCTTGCGTTCGACAAGTACCCAAAACACCAGGAGTTTTTCCGCGCGTCCGCGACGCACATGGAAATCTGCTTTATGGCGGCCAACCGCGTCGGCAAGACCATGAGCGCCTGCTACGCCGCGGCCTGTCACCTAACGGGCTGGTATCCGTGGTGGTGGCGCGGCCGCCGCTTCAAGCACCCCATCACTTGCATTGCCGCCGGCCGCACGAACAAGAACACCCGCGACATTTTCCAGAAGAAGCTGCTGGGCGAAGTGAAGCAGATCGGGAATCG
>JADZAK010000117.1 GCA_020852595.1 Rhodospirillaceae bacterium | reverse complement strand
TCCAGCACGATCTCGGTATTGTCGCCGGGCGACAGCCACTGCACGGGCGTGAAGCTTCCCAGCGAGACGATGGTGCCCGCCGCCATATCCCTGCCGCGCGCGGCGCAGTGATTGGCGAGCCAGACGAGGCCGTTCAAAGGATTGCCCAGGAGGTCCGCGCCCGTCCCGCGCGCGATCTCAATGCCGTTGACCTTAACGGCGCCCGACACTGCCGGAAGATCGAGCTGCTGCCAGCCCTCCACGGCCGGGCCGACGACGATGCCGGCGTGGAAGAAGTCATCCGCGATCATGGTTTCCGCGCCCAGGCTGCGCCAGTCCTCGTAGCGTTCATCCACGATCTCGATGGCCGGATGCAAGGTGCCGATGGCGGCGCGGATGCGCGCGAGGTCGAACGGCGCGTCCTCGGCCAGCAGGGGCTGCGCCAGCGTGACCGCGATTTCGCATTCGACGCCGGGGCGCACGAAATCCTTGCCCGCGAGGGTGGCGCCGTTCGGGGTCAAACTGGAGCGGAACATATAACCGCAGCAGGGATGATCGATATTGAGATAGCGCTGCATCACCGCCGTCGTGCAGCCGATCTTGTAGCCGATGACGGGGCCGAATTTCTCACTGAGGATTTCGCTGGCCTCGTCGTTGGCGATGTACGCGGCCGCTTCGTCGGCGAGGCGGAGCGGCGCGGGCAGAGGCCCAAGCTTGCGGTGGGCAAGCCGGGACGCGGTCACGAATTCGGCGGCGCTGCGAAGGGCGTTCATGGGAGTTAGCCGCGATAGCTGGGGTCTTTGGCGTCGATGATGCGGCACAGGGCGTCAAAGACGTCCCGCCCGGCGCCATATTGCGGTTTGGTGTGCAGCGCCTCGCGGCCCGACTGCGCACAGACCTCGGGTGGGATCTGGAGATCCTCGCCCGGCATGGCGCTGGACGCGACCTGGATTTCGCAGGCGCGGTTCAGGGTCCAAAGGTTCATGAAGGCCTCGGGGATGGTTTCACCCCAGGAGAGGAGCCCGTGATTGCGCAGGATGAGCTGGCGCTTAGTACCAAGGCTCGCCACCAGGCGCGGCTTCTCGTCGGGGTTCACGGTGATGCCCTCGAAGTCGTGATAGGCGACTTTTCCGTGCAACATCGCCGCATAGAAGTTCGTCATCGTGAGACCGCCCTTCTTGCAAGCCACAGCCATTCCGGCCGTGGTGTGCGTGTGCATGATGCACAAGGCTTCCGGGATCGCCTCGTGGATCGCCGAATGCGCCGTAAAACCGGCCGGGTTCACGGGATAGCGCGACTCGCCGACGATGCGGCCTGCGAGGTCGATCTTCACGAGGTTCGACGCCGTCACTTCCCGATACATCAAGCCAAACGGGTTGATGAGAAAGTGCCGGTCCGGGCCGGGCACCTTCACGGTGATATGGTTGTAGATGAGCTCGACCCAGCCGAGATGATCGAAGATGCGGTAGCAGGCCGCGAGATCGCGGCGCAA
This sequence comes from Rhodospirillaceae bacterium, assembly GCA_020852595.1. Lineage (GTDB taxonomy): Bacteria > Pseudomonadota > Alphaproteobacteria > Rhodospirillales > Rhodospirillaceae > SHVO01. The sequence continues at coordinate 22,821 of JADZAK010000117.1, read as the reverse complement.
GTCCGCTTCGGTCTGCGGCGGTGCGGAGATGTTGGCGGCACGCGCGGCTCTCATGCTCGGCTCCCTCGGCGCTAGGGCCTTAGGATCGCTTAGGCCCGCCGCCACATCAATATGCTTCGGCTATTTCGCCTGTTCCAAAGGTGGGACTTTCTGGCCGAAAGACACGTTCACGCGCACTTTCCCGTCGGTATTACGCGAGCACACGACGCGGTTGACGTTCGAGGCCGCCAGGTCCGGAAGCGTGTAGTCCGCCCTGAGCACCGTGCCCCAGGTCGGCGAGTGCGTGAAGAGCATCGCGGTATAGGCCTCCTCGGGGATCGCCATGCGCAAGGAGGCCAAACACTCCTGGCGGAAGGCCTCATCGGCGGGGATCGGTGTCTCGTTATCCGGCACCAGCGGCGCATACTCCTGCACCACGGCCGGCACCCCCTGACGCGGCGGCTCCTGACGCACCCACAGGATCACCCCGACCACCATCAGCAGAAGAACCGACAAACCTAGGACGCGCCCGTATCCCATCGTGACTCCAAATTTCGATGTTAGGAGGGCAGTTTACCGCCGATTTAGCCCGGGGCCATCGGCATTCGCGCTACATGCTGATCCGCACGCCCGTGCGGAAGACCCGCCCGAGCGTGTCATAGAGCGTGGGATTCCAGGGCCCGCGCGTGAAGTCGGTGCCGGAGTTGCCGTAGGCGACAGTCGCGGGGTCGGTGTTCGCGAGGTTCTTGATATTGAGGAAAATCTCGGCATCGAGGCCGTCCTCGGCCTTGATCTTATAGGCCGCACCCAGATCCCAGTAGAGCGCACCGGCCACGCGATTGTTGTCGATGGTCTGATGATTGATGGTCGAGGCGGGGCATGCGCTCGTGCATTCGATAAAGGACGTATCGCGATAACCGGAACTGATTCCGCGCGCCGTCAGCGTGAGATTGAGAGGATACGCCGCATAGCCAATGGACCCCACATAGCGCCATTTGGGAGGCCCGCTGCCGCCGTGATCGCCGACCGTGTCCATCGGATCGTCGCCCGGAATGCCGCTGTTCGTGAAATTGCGGAGATAGCGCGTGGCGAGCAGCCGTAGGGTGACGCCGCCGGTCCAATCGTCGTTCAGTTTGTCGAGCGAAAAGCGATAGCCCATTTCCAGATCGAGGCCACGCGCTTGCTGCGTCACATAGTTGAAGGGGTGATTGATAATGGAGCTGATGACGTTGACGCCGTTCGACACGCCGCGCGTAATCACGCCGCAGAACGTCTGATTTCCCAGGTAACAAAGATCGACCAGAGTCTGTGCGCTGAGGCTGCCGATCGCGTTGTTGATATGTATGCTGTAGTAGTCCGCCGACGCCTGAAAACCCGGGACGAACGACGGCTGGAACACCACGCCAAGCCCGGTGGTGTCGGCCTTTTCAGGCACGAGGTCGAGGTTGCCGGTCGTGGTGAAATAAGCTTGAGTCGCCGCGCCGTTGTTGAAGGGATCGCGGATATTGCGGATGTTCGTCGTTCCGGATTGAAAGAGCTCCGCCAGATTGGGCGCACGGATGTCGCGCGAGCGCGTCACGCGGAACCTCACGTCATCGATGGGCTGATAGGTGGCCCCCACCTTCCAGGTCGTGACATAGCCGGAGACGCTATAGTCCGTCGCGCGCAGCGCGACGTTGAGATCGAGAAGCTTGCCGATGGCGCTGCCGCTGGCGAGCGGGACCACCGTTTCGAAGAACCCTTCCGTCACCGTGAACTTGCCGATGTTCGGCAGGAAATTCCCGACGAACAGATCTTGCGCCTGATCGATGGCCGACGACATGCCCGTGACCGCTTCGCGGCGGCGCTCGACACCAAGCGCGAGCGAGACCGGGCCGGCCCAGACAGAAAACGGCTCGCCCTGGACGGTGACGGCGGCGACATCCTGGTTGAAGCGTTGATACCGATAGGCGTTGCGGCTGATGTAGTCGATGGCCGCCGCGGAATTGACGCCAATGCCCATGAGATTGTAGGGCACGCACGGCGTCCTTGGATCCGTCAGCGCGACGCGGCAGACAATCGCGCCCGTCAGCGGATCACGGACCGCATCGATGGCGGCGGCATAAGCGGACCGTTGCGTCGTGCTGACTCGCTCCGACGAGCGGCCGATCCCCTTTTGATAGTAGGCGTCCCAATCCCAATCGGCCCCGAGCGCGCCGAATTGTCCGCTCGCGCCGGCCACGTAACGATTTACTGTGCGCCCGTTCATTTGCGAGATGCGCCCAAGATCCGCGTTGGTGGTCCCGAGGGTAAAGGAGGACAGCCCCAGCGCCGTCATCCGCGCTTGCACGTCGGCGGGGATGAAGGGGTTGCCGGAGCGGACCGTCAAATTCGCGATGTTGTACTGCTTGGCATTGAAATTTTGCGCGAAGGTATAACCCCAGGAGGCCTGCACATAGGCGTTCACGTCGTCGGTGATGTCGTAACTCACCCGAGTGAAGACCGACTGATGGTTCATTCGGCCTTCGAGAGAACTGTTGAAATCGGTATTGGACGATTTCCAATCGCCGCCGACCTGATAAGGGTCGCTCACCAGGGCGCCGTAATTGTACTGACGGGGCGTCCCACCGGGACCGAAATCGATGCCGCGCAACGCGGTGTCGGTGATGATGCCGCCCGGCGTCGCGACCCCAAGGCCGGTCTGGTTGCGGACGATGAGACGCGGCAGGCCGTTGGCCGGCGTGTAGTTCGGATTGTCGAAAATCTTCCAGCCTTCCTGGTTCCATTTTCGTGGGGAATTGAGAATCCCCTGAACATGGAAGATCTCGGCGCTGACCAGAACGTGTCCGCGATCGCTCCCGAACGGCGCGCCGCCCGTGAGGGAAGCCTTCCCCGACGCATTGTCGCCGTACGTGGTGATCCCGCCGGAAACCTCGCCCTTCACGCCGGTGTAGGTCTTGTCCAGCACGAAGTTGACCACGCCGGACAAGGCATCGGAGCCGTAGGCGGCCGATGCCCCGCCCGTGACCACATCGATGCGCGACACCAGTTCCTGCGGAAAATTGTTCACGTCGACCAGTCCGGTCACCGTCGTCGGAACGGACCGCTGCCCGTCCAGCAGCACCAGCGTTCGCATCGTACCGAGGCCGCGCAGGTTCAGGGCGTTGATGCCGGCGGTGCCGGAACTGGTGGATTTCTGTGAATTGCCCGGCGTCGCGCTGCCCGCCAGCGACGGCAGCGTGTTGACGAAGTCCGCGATGTTGATGGTGCCGGCCGAACGGATCTCGACCGTTCCGGCGACGGTGACCGGCGTCGGCGCTTCGTAGCCGTTGCGGACGACGCGCGATCCCGTCACCACGATTTCATCGATGTCGATCGATGGGCGCGCCGCCGGCGGCGCCGGTCCCCGGGCCCGCGGCAGCCGGCCGACGGCCGCGCGGCGTTCCGGCGCAGGCTTGGCCGCGAATCTCGGCGGCGGAGCGGCGTCGCGAAGCACGAAGGTTTCGCCGTTGAAAAGCGCAATCTCCAGCTTGCTGTGTTCAAGGAGTTTGGCCAGAGCCTCGCGCACGTCCATCCGGCCCTTGATCGCCGGCGATCTGACGCCTTGCAGGTTCGCCGCCGGCGCAAGGATTTGCACACCGGCCTGGCGGGCGAATTCCGGAATGGCGTCGAGGACGTAACTAGGTTCGAGATCGAACGTGCGCTGCTGGGCCTGTGCGGCCGTCGGCAGCAATGCCGCGGCCAGCACTATCCCGCTATGGCGCAAAGCGCGCCGGAGCGATGATTCGTCGAACAGGCGCATTGCTCCAGATCAATCCCCCCCGAGAAAGTCCGGCTCGCACGAAAGATCGCGACGGCCTTGGTGCGCGTGAACGCATGTAGCGGCGCAGCCCAGAACACCGATTATGGAGTCTATTGGAGGACGACGCGATTCCTAATCTTGCCAATGACGGCATTCATAAAAATGAGCCGCCGCACCGGATCGGCACGGCGGCTTGAATCCCGGTCACCCGCGGGCGTCTTAGGGCGCCGCGATGCTCCAATAGAGGGCCGACGACCCGTCCATCTGGGTCCCCACGTCCACAAGCACCATCGGGTTATCGCTGACCGCAATGTCGTAAGCGTCATGACCATTGATGTCGCCGGGCTTCTTGTCGCCGGCGAAGGTCCACAAGGCGTAACCCTGATACACCCACTGCTTGCGGCCGTCGCGGCGTGTCGCCACATCCCAGAAGCCGGACGGCTGGGCATTGTCGGGCGCAATGAACGGTTGCCACACCACTTCGCAGTCGCCGTAGGCCGCCATGCTGTCGAATTGCTGGCCGCAGTGACGTTCGGTGCCGAGGTCGCGCCCCACCGCCGGCCGGGCCGATTGGCCGCGCGGGAAACTATGGCCGCCGCCGGACTGATAGAGCCAGCCGTCACGGCGGTACAGGGTCATACCGGCCTTCGTCGCCAAGGTCTTTCCCTGGCTGGCGGTGGTCTGGATCATAACGTCCGGGGGCGTGTAATACCGCGCGACGAACGCGACCTCCCACGCCCCATCGACACCTTCGCCGTCAGCGACGTTCGGCTTGTAGTCGCCAGCATAGCTGTACAGCGGCAAGCCCTTGTAGTGCCATTGGCTGGCGCCGTCGGCGCGCGTTTTGATGGTAAAATCACCCATCGGCAGACCGATGCGCGGCGCCGCGAGCGGCGTCCAGAATTCACCGCAGCGGCCCTGTTTGCAGGCCCGCTTTTCCTGTGCGATATCGCCCTTCATCGTATAGAGCGTGTGACCGCGGCTATCGACCAGCGCGATGCCGGCGGCATCCTGCACTTCCTTCACGCCAAAGCCCGCGGGCAACGGCATGTTCTGCACCGGATACAGCAGGGCGACGCTCCAGCCTTCCGCCGGCTTAGGCGGCTGCATACGCTTGCCGTAGTAGGCGCCGCGATGGCCCGCGAGAGGACCGCGATTCATGTTGTAGAAGACATTCGTTCCGCCCACCGAGCCCGGCGTGACGTCCTCGATGAAACGATAGAGAGGCTTGCCCTTGAGCGCCCACTGCCGCGAACCGTCCCCGCGCTTGATGACCGTCCAGTCGCCGAAAGGGACCGCGTTGGCCTGCGCCGGCATCGGCAACCATTTCTTCGCGCACTCCGCCACACAGGTCGATTTGCCGGCCGGATCCTTGTCGTACGTGTAGAGGGTCATGCCCTGCAGATCGGTATAGGCGATCTCGTCGCGCGGAATGGTCGCGGCGACGTCTTTGCCGAGCCCCCATCCCTGCGCGATGCCAAGCGGCTGTAGGGTAATGCCCATCGGTGTGGAGAACACCGGCGCCGGTGCGCCGCGGTCCGCACCAATGGCTTGCGGCGCCGAAAGGGCCGTTACGCCCGCCGTAACCGCGAGGCCGGCAAAACCAAGCGCCAATCGAAGTGAAGTCATATCGTTGATCTCCTCCCGAAACGGCCCGGGCTTAGGCGAGAATTTCGGTGATCGTCTTGGACGTTTTGTTGGACTGCTGGCCCCATTCGCTGACCTGCACGCCGAAGACCTGCTGCAGGGTGAGGCCGACGCGCGTCGCCGGGTCGCCGACCAGGGAGAGGTGTTGGCCGGTCTTGAGGCGTCCGCCCGCGCTGCCGAAAATGATGACAGGCACGTTGTCCATCGTGTGCGTGCGCGCATACCCGTGGTCGGTCATCCACATCACCGCCATGCGGTCGAGGACCGTTCCCGCGCCTTCCTGATAGGTGTCGAGAGCGCCCAGGAAATCGGCCAGCATCTTGGTGCTTTCCGTGATGAAGTACGTGACTTCAGGCTGATAACCGAGTTTCTCGTCGATGGCTTCTTCGTGAGTCCAGCCATGCCACGTCTGCGAAGACCCTTCCTTGCGCAGGCCCTGCGAGCCGACGCCGACGTTGAGCACGCGCGTCTGGCCGCAGGCCACCGCATGGGCGAGCAGTGGCGCGAATATCTTGTTATTGGCGCTGGCCGCGGTCACCAGGCTGCTGGGCTTGGTTTCCTCGACGGCGCCCGGCACGCGGCACTGCGGCAGTGGATCGGGCTTCTGGAGCTCGAGCGTGAGCTGATGTTCGATTTCGCGGATCGAGGTGAAGTACTGGTCAAGGCGATTGCGATCGGCGGCGCCGATGTCGCCCATGACCTTCTTACGCTCCTCGGTCACGTACGACAGCACGCTCTTGCGCGCCAACACGACCGGATCCGGCGTGAACTCGGCGGCGTTCGGATCCTTGAAGTCAGGCCCAAAGATACGCGTATACAGGTTGACCGGCGAGCCCTCGGCCGGATTGCTCGCGCTGGCCGCGCGTTTACTGCGGCTGCGGCTGCCGCCGCTGAGCGAAACTTCGAGCGAACGGAAGCGCGAGCGCGTTCCGATCACGTCCGCAATAAGGCTGTCGTGGGTCGCCAACGCATCGGCCTGTTGCGCGATCGCGCCGGTGGTGACGATCTCAACACCGGTAGTGTGCGTTTCGAGGGGCTTTCCATCCAGGAAGTACTGGAAGCCGCTCATCAGGATCGTCTTCTTCTTGAACGGATCGAGCGGCACCAGCTCGACGTTGTTCTCATAGCCGAAGCCGGTGGTCTTCGGCATCCATCGGCCGGGGTTGAAACCAAGGTCCTGGAACCAGGTTCCGAAGACGACGGGAAGCTGCGCGCCCGTCGCGGCCAGCGCCGTTCCGTTGCCGTTCAAATAACAATCGAGGAACGGAATACCGACGGAGACAAAACCCGCTCCCATCGTGCCGCGCAGTACGGCGCGTCTATTCATTTTATTAGTGCTCATTCCTGATCCTCCCGATGCCCGGTGGCCGTCTTCACTAATTTGTACTCGTCGCCGGCGCGACGTTCGGCTTGGGCGCGCTCGCCTTATAGAAGGCCGGATCGGTCGCGACCCGTTCCATCAGCTTCAGCACGCTATAGCCCTCGCCGGAAAACTGTTTTTCGAGGTCTTTCACCCACGGCATCTCGTTGCGGTCCGGTGTGCGCCCCAGTCCGTAGGACACCATGCGATTGATGACGCAGGTCGTCGCCGCCGGGCTCTCCGCCACGGCCTTGCCGAGACCGGCCGCGTTCGTGAACTGCGAACGGTCGAGCCCACCGCTGGCATCGATCTCCACGCCGTTCTCTGTCGTGCGGTACGAGCCGAGGCCGTCAAAATTCTCAAGCGCGAGACCCATTGGATCGGTGAGCTTATGGCAGCCGGCACAAACCGGGTTGGCGACGTGCGCCGTGAGGCGCTCGCGCGCAGTCTTGTTCGGCGCGTTGGGGTCATTGAACAGGCTGAAGTCCACGTTGCCCGGAGGCGCCGGCACTTTCTGGCACAATAGGATTTCGCGGATGGCCTTGCCGCGCAGCGTCGGCGAGCTGCGGCCAGGGTGCGAATGCAGCGCCACGAAGCTCATCTGCGACACGATCCCTGCGCGCGGATCGTCAGGGCTGAAGGTGTACTCCCGCCACAGCTCGGGGCCGCCGTTGGCCGCGTTATTCACGATCGGCACGTTGTAGATCGCGCCCAGGCGGCGCGTCAGGAAGGTCGTCGGCGTCGTGAATATCTGCCGGTAATCGCCGTTTTGCTTGTAAACGATATTCATGATCGTGCGCAGCGTCTGCTCCTTGGAGTCCTGCGCGATCATGGTGTCGAACTTCGGATAGATCACCGAGTCCTTGGCCATGGCGTCGATTTCATCGAGGCCCAGCATGTCGGTGAAGAACGCGCGCAGCCCCTCCTCGATCCGAGACGAGGCCATCATGCGCTCCACCTGGCGGCGAATCCCGCGCGAGGAGTCGAGATCGCCGTTCGCGGCGGCCTTCAGCAGATCTTCGTCGGGACGCGAGTTCCACAGGAAGAAGCTGAGACGCGAGGCCTTCGAATAAGCGTCGAGATCATAAACGCCGTTTTTCTCGGTCTTCTTCTCGAGCGTTTCATAGCGGAAGAGAAAGTCCGGCGATGACAGCATGCTCGCGAGGCTCAGCCACAGGCCCTGATAAAAATCCTTCAGGTCCTTCGCGCCCATGTTGGCGGCGTTGACCTGGACACGAAGCTCTTCCTTGGTGAGCGGGCGGCCATAAAGCGCGCGGCCCGTGCGTTCGAGGAACTGGTGCGCGCAGGCGTCGTCGGGCGCATTGGCCGCCTTGGGTTTGCACGAGATCAAAAGGTCGCGGTGCGCTTCGTCGACCACCTGGGAGGCGATAGCGCGCGACATGGATTCAAATTGCTGCATGCCGGTCGACGTCACGCTGGCGTAGCCGGCGCCGACTGCGAGCAGACCGTCGCGGCGCAGTTCGGGCTCAAAGCGCCCGCCCAGGGCAACCGTATCGCCGAACACGTCGCGGATGACGGACCTATATTGCTGCGGGCTCAAGCGCCGGGTCACCGGCACGCCAGGCGTGTGCGAGATCGCGGCGCCTTTATCCGCCGCCGACGTCTCCGTGGACGGCAGAAAAGATCCGACTACGAGCGCAAGCCCAACAGCTCCGGCGAAGCCAATTCCGAACTTACGATTCATCGTCTCGAAACCCCTGTCTGCGCGCGTTGATGCTTAGCGGCTGGCCGGAACCGGACCGCCGACACTGGCGACCGGCTTGGGCGGCGCCGTCTTGGGCGGTTCAGGCGGCACGGCGAATACCGGCACGGCTTTCATGTGATAGCTGCTGGAAATCGCCCGGTTCTGACCCGTCTTCGGATCGGGATCGGCGTCCGCATTGCTCTTCAGCAGGTGATAAATGCCCGCGAGGCTGCCCGTGGACGTCTCACGGCTGAGGCCGCCGTGCGCGAAGGCGAAGTAGAGATGATGCCACGGCTGATAGCCGCCAAGGATGGCTTCCATCGAGCGGTCCTTGTTGATCTTCATGCGCATATGGAAATTGCGGATGTTCAGCTCCGGCACGCCCCAGGAGTTCTGAAGCATCTTGAAATTGCCATGCTCCGTGACGTAGGCGACGCCGTCCTTGATCTCGCCCTTGAAAACGTTGTGCGAGCGCGGATCCGGATCGATGCGATAAGTGACGTCCGCGCGCGCTTCGCCGCCGGAATTGGACACCATGTACTCGAGCGCGCGGTCAAACGTGAACGTGACGGGACCATCTTTCGTCAGGTCCTCGCCCGAGATCGTGACGAGCCACGCCGGCTGCGAATCACGGATGGTCTGCCAGATCCAGTACCAGAAGGTCGGATGGTTCGCGAGCGACCCGCGGAAACCTTCGAGACATCCCACAGCGCGGAACAACTGATTGTCGACGCCCTTCTCGAGCGTTTCCGGATCCTGGAACGCCTTGGGGTCGTCGGCGCCCTTGCCGTCGAGATTGAAGCCGTAACCGGCCTTTCCGACGACGGCTTTCATCTTGGGATCGGGGATCGTCTGCGGATTGTTGAAGACATTCACCGGGCGACCGTTGTAGCGGCCGCGATAACGAATGGCGGTATCGACGTCGTGGCCGTTCTCGTTGTTCAGATAGTCTTTGATGACCTTGTCGGCCTGCACCGGCTGCATTCCGGTCAGAAGCAGTTCCTTGTGAAACTGATCTTCAAGCGGCGGGTTGATGCCGCCGACGCAATTGTCGGGCTGTGTATTCGCGGCACCGGCAAACCAGTTGACGACGTAGCTCTGCGACTCAACGGCGTAGGCCGGAGCGCTAAAAGCCAGTAGGGCCGCGCTCGAAGCGGCGCTAATAACGGCCAGCTGAATTCCGCGAAAGACCATCGACATCCTCCCAATTCCGGCCAGAGGCCGCCAGCCGGCGCCTAAAGGTATCTGAACTGGGTGACGGCGTCTGCCCAGCACACTTTTCTCCCCCGACTATTAGGATGCATGGCAGGGGTCTAACCCCACCACCGTTATCCAAAAATGCCGCGCTGCGCTGCAGCGTGGCATGCCGTTAAGAATCGCCGAAAACCAAGGCATTACAAGGCCCGGCGGACAATGACCCGGTCGGACGGCCGCTCAACATCGATCTGCAGGTTCAGGCTGAGCGCGACGGTTTCAATGAACTCGCGCGGCTTGTAGGCGGAAAACAGGCCGGAGATCGGAAGCTTTCCAATCGCGGGGTCCGCGATCACGATCTTGCTGTCGCCATAGCGGTCGAATTGACGCACCGCGTCGGCGAGCGTGGTGCCGCGGAACGCGAGCATGCCGCGCCGCCACGCAACTTCGCTTTCAAGCACCGCGGGTTCAAGGGCCGCCGTAACCAATGCGCCGCCCGCGCCGGCGGAGTAGGAGATCGCACGCATGTTCGCCATGAGCTTTGTCGAACGGATTTCGCTTCCCGCCGTCTGCGTAACGTCCACGACGCCTTCTTCCACAACGACGGTCGTCGGCTCGGACTTCAAATTGCGGACCGAGAACTTCGTACCGCGTGCGACAACGACCGTTTCGCCCGAGATCACGCGGAACAGCCTGTCGATATCCTTGGCAACGGTGAACAGCGCCTCACCTTCGAAAAGCTCGATTTCCCGCGCGCGGCGGCCATAGCGCACCGAGGCGCTCGACGCCGTGTTGAGCATCATGGCCGAACCATCGGGTAGTTCGACGGTGCGGATCTCGCCCCGTTTGGTCGCAAATTTGGCGGCTTGATCTTCGAACGTTTTGACAGCGGCGAACCCAAGGCCGGCTGCTGCAACCGCGCCGGTGGCGCCCCAGATCAACCGGCGGCGTGAAACGCGCGGCAGCGGGACCACCTCGGCACCCGCGCCGGCTGCAAAACCGGCGCCGAGATCGCGCGCACGTTCGGTATGAAAATAAATCGCCTGCGCGCGCATGAAGGCGCCGCGATGACGGCTGTCGGCCGCCAGCCAGTCCTGCAAGTCCTGCCGCTCGGCCGCCGACAAGGGATCGCCGTCGCCGCGCGCAACCCATGCCGCGGCAACGTCATATATCTCTGCGCTGCCAATCTTTCGCACAGACTCCAACAAAACCTCCAACCCTCACTCTTAAGTCCCACCCGGCGTGTCATTGTCATCCGGATGGCCTGAAACGTTTAGCGCCGGCAGCTGCTCTTCAGCCTCGTCAGCCGCCGCCTTATTTGTCTGTCCCCCTATAGACGCACGACCCTGGCCGGAGCCCCCACGTCCAAAGCCCTCGATCAGCACGCGCACCGCCTTCGTAATGTGCTTTTCGACCGTTTTCACCGTGATTCCAAGGCGCTCGGCAATTTCCCGCTGCGACAGGCCATCGATGCGCCTCAGGACGAAGACCTGCCGGCAGATGGGAGGAAGCTCGGAAATGGCATCACCGACGCGGCGCAGGTCGTCCCGGTCCGAAACCGTCCGCTCAACGGACGGGGTATCGTCCGACGCCCCCAGGAAATCGACGTCACTGACCGTCATCATCGGCACAATCCGCGCGCGGCGGACGTGGGACAAGATGACCGAGTAGGCCACCCGTAATGTATATGACTTTGGATTTCTTATGCTTTCCACGGAGTCCAAGGACGCGAGGATCGCGTAGGCCTCCTGGACAACGTCGTCGACATCAAGCCCCACCGGCACTTTCTTTTGAATCCATGCGCGCAAGGCGGCATCGTGCGGCAGCACATGCTGTTCCAGCCACCGCGCGCGAACCTGAAGCTCCTCCAGCTTGGGGGGGTGCTGCTGCATCGTCCGATTTATCCGCGATGCTTTTTTACGATACGGGAATCGGCGATCCTGCTCGTCTTATAGGATGGCCGTTTTCGCGGCGGCATGTTCATATGAATCGAAGAAGTTGGTGAGGAACGAGAGAATGAGCATCTTCAGGTTTTCGCGTTGCATCTCCGCATTTGCGCTTGCCGCCGTCGCGTCCATTGGCGCTCAAGCGGCTGATTTGCCTTGCGGCCATCCCGACAGCGCGCCGACGGTCTCCGCGAAGATCAAGATCGAAAACTGGAAAGAGCCGCGCCTGGTTCAGGAGTTCAAGAAGTTCGGCCAGCAAGGCGACTACGTTTACTTTGACGGGCCGCTTTACGTCCCGGTCGCCGGGAAGCCCGAACAGCCGAAGATTTTCAAATCCTGGCAACTCCAGAAATCGTTCGAATCGCCCGCTCAATTTTTCATCCTCGATGTCAGCAACTCCCCCGGAGACGGGGTGTATACGCTTCGCATGTACCGCTGCGCGACAGCACAGGCCTGGGAGCCTGTCTGGAAGAGCTTGATGAACGTCGTTGATACGCAAGTCGGCGTGGAACACATGCCGTAGCCGTACAGGGGCGACGCGCGCGGCGGCGCCCGCGACGCCGCTTTACTTCTGGCGATAGATCACCAACCGCTCACTGCGGGTCGCGGGCAGGATCGTTCCGTCCGCGCCGACACCGACTTCGTGCGCACGCACTTCGATCTTGCCGAGGATGCGACCCGACTTGAAATCGAACTTGAGCAGATTGAACTCCTCGTCGAGCGACACGCCCTTCGCATGAGTCGCGGCGTACATGTTGCCTTTGGCGTCGAAGGTGATGTTGTAGAACTGGCCGCCGAACTGACGTTCGCCTAAGAACTTTCCATTGAGGTCAAACCACTGCAGGCGGCCGTTTTCGCGATCCGCGACATAAAGGTTGCCGTCTGGACCAAGGGCGATCCCATGCACATTGTTGAACTCGCCCGGGCCCGTACCGCGCTTGCCCCACTCTTTCACCTTCGTGCCGTCGGCTTTGTATTCAAGCACGCGCCCGTTGCAGTAGCCGTCGCCGATATAAATGGAACCGTTAGGCGCGAAAGCGACATCGGTGGCGCCGCAGAATTCGCGCTTGGGATCCGGTACGCCGCCGACCTTGATCTCGAGCAGTTTTTTGCCCTCAGCGGTGAATTTGTAGACATCCGACGTGTTTGCATCGACGGTCCAGACATTGCCCTCCGCATCTATGCGGATGCCGTGCGGCGTCTTGTACATGCCGCGTCCCCACGACCGGATGAGCTTGCCGGCCGGATCGAGCACCACGACGGGATCGCCGTCCGGCGTCGTCGGTCGGTGCAGAACGTAGATGTTTCCGGCTTTATCCGCGGCGATCGATGAAATGCCTTCAAGCTTCACGCGCGGATCGACCTTGATGTCGACACGTTCGGCCGGAAGCGGCGGGATCGTCTTGATCAATGCGCGGAGCTTTTCGGTACTCGGGTCCGGCGCGTTCGCGGCGATGGCCGCTGTCGCGCTGCACAGAAACGCCGCAAGCACTGGAATAATGACGCCGCGCATGAACTCATCCCCCTTTTGCGCGGCAACCGTCATCCGATGACATGTGTCGCCGCATGAGTTGACTTCTTCATCACGTCTCCCCGTGATGACGCGATTTGATCGCGTTGAACCCGGACCTCCCGCAACTGCGAAGTCGATGCAAGCTGCGCCGGCGTTCCCAACTATGATGATCTGAATCGCGAAATCCCCCCCTCCACCGCGATTAATATTCTTGTTGAACGAGTGATTGTATTGCCACTTCAATGCGTTCAGCAATCGCGGAGGCGCCGCTAACAATCCAACACGCCAGCTTTGAATCGGTCTTATTCCTGGGGAGGGGGGACTATGATGACGTTTTCTCGTTTGTATCGAGCGTCCGCTAAGAGTGTTCTTATCGGCAGCACGTTTCTAAGCGCATCCACATTGCCCATGATGGCGCAGGCTCAACAGAAGCCACCCGCGCCCACCGCGCCGGTTGTGGAAGAAGTCGTCGTCACCGGGTCGCGCATTGTACGCGACGGTTATGAAGCGCCAACTCCCGTCGCCGTCGTCGGTGTTGAACAACTTCAATCGGGCGCGACCGCCAACGTCGCCGATTACGTCAACACGATGCCGGTGTTCTCCGGCAGCGCGACACCGCAAACATCGCAGCCGTCTGTGTCGGGCGGCACCGCCGGCGTCAATGCGCTCAACCTGCGCAACCTCGGCGCCAACCGCACACTGGTGCTGTTCGACGGTCAACGCTCGGTGCCGTCGCTCGCCACCGGCGTTGTCGACGTCAACGGATTCCCGCAAGCCCTGATCAGCCGCGTCGATGTCGTGACCGGCGGCGCATCATCCGCGTACGGCTCCGACGCCGTGGCCGGTATCGTGAACTTCATCCTCGACAAGGAATTCACCGGCGTTAAGGGCGAACTCTCGGGCGGCATCACGACGCACGGTGACAACGAAACCTGGCAGGTCCAATTGACCGCCGGCCTTCCGTTCGCGAGCGGCCGCGGCCATCTCCTGCTGTCGGGCGAAATGATGGACAAGGCCGGCATCATGGACGGCAACCGCGACTGGAACCTTAACGTGGGTTGGGGAACGATGACGAATCCCGCCTACGGAACGGGCGCGGGCCAAAGCCGCAGCGTGCCGGAGCGCCTCGTGCTCACGCAGATCGGCGGCGCGGGGTGGGCGGACGGCGCGCTGATCACCAACGGTCCCTTGAAGGGCATCGCGTTCGGACAGAACGGCGCGCCTTATCAGTTCGTCTACGGCGATCTGGTCAGCGGCCTTGAAATGCGGGGTGGTCAATGGAAAGCGAACCAGGTCCGCGCGACCAAGGGCAACTCCATCGATAGTAAGCAGGACAGCCAAAGCATCTTCGGCCGCGTGTCCTACGATGTGGCTGAGAACGTCAATGTATTCCTCCAGGGCGCCTATTCCTATTCGGGCGTGCTCACGCGCGCCCTGCCCCAAATCAATCCCGCCAACCTCGCGGTGCGTACCGACAACCCGTTCCTGCCGGAGCCCGTGCGCGCAAACGCCGTCGCGCAAGGCGTTACAGGCTTCACCCTCGGCACCCTCCATCCCGATCTGCCGGGCAACTACACCGACAACCGCCGCAACATCGTGCGTTGGGTGACCGGCGCGAACGGTACGTTCTCGGCCGTCGGCACCCAGTGGACGTGGGACACCTACTACCAGCTCGGCATGGCCCGCAGCGCCGAAGACATTCCGTACACACTGAGCAAGAGCAAGTTCGCTCTAGCGATGGATTCCGTGCGCAACGCGAGCGGCGTCGTTGTTTGCCGCTCGACCCTGACCAACCCCACGAATGGTTGCGTGCCGTACAATCCGTTCGGCATTGGCCTCAACGGCCAAGCGGTCATCGATTACGTCGGCATCTACATGTGGCGTCACCAGAAGATCCGCCAGGACGTCGCGGCCATCAACTTCAGCGGCGAGCCGTTCGAAATGCCGGCTGGCCCCGTTTCGCTCGCGTTCGGCGGTGAGTGGCGCAGGGAACGCATCAGCGGCGTCGCCGCCGACGTCGCGCTCCAGAACGACGGCCTCTTCGGAAACTCGCTGCCGAGCTTCGGCACCTACAACGTCAAGGAAGGCTACCTCGAAACCGTCGTGCCGCTTGCGAAGGGTGAAAGCTGGGCCGACTCCCTCGAGATCAACGGCGCGGTGCGCGCGACCGACTATTCACAGTCGGGTTTCGTGGCCACATGGAAGATCGGCACCGTTTATGCGCCGATCCGGGATGTGCGTTTCCGTGTCACGCGTTCACGCGATATCCGCGCGCCGAACCTGAACGAATACTTCGCCGGCGGCACGTCGAACACCAACACGGTTCTCGACCGCTTCAACAACAGCCTGCCCGTCAGCTACCAGGGCTTCAATCAGGGCAACCCGGCGCTGAACCCGGAAAAGGCCGACGCCATCGGAATCGGCATGGTGCTGCAGCCTACGTTCATCCCGGGCTTCAATGCCTCGATCGACTACTTCGACGTCAAGATCAAGGACGCGATCGGGACCGTGAACGCGCAGACGATTGTCGATTACTGCTTCGAAGGCAACAACGCGTTCTGTTCCGCCATCACGCGCGGACTGAACGCAGGCGGCACGAACGTGATCACGCGCATTCTGATCCAGCCGTTCAACCTGGCCCTCCAACAGACGCGAGGCTACGACCTAGAAGCGTCTTACCGCTTCAAACTGGCCGACGTGGTCGACGGATGGGATGGAAACGTCTCGCTCCGCGGCCTGGCCTCGCGTGTGCTCAAGGACTACACGGACAACACCGTGAACCCGCCGGAAAACCAGGCGGGCGCCCAAAACCCGAAGTGGCGTTTCAGCGCGCAGTTCAGCTACAGCCTCGATCCGCTGACGGCGAGCCTGTCGGTCCGTGGCCGCAGCAAGGGCAAGCAGGACAACGACTGGATCGTGTGTACGACCGGATGCCCCATCTCCAACACGACCAATATCACGATCAACGACAACACGCGCGACGGCACGTTCTACATGGACTTGTCGATGAGCTACGATCTGACGCCGGACGATTCGAATTGGAAGGCCACCGGCTTCATGAACATCAGGAACCTGTTCGATCGCGATCCCGCGCGCGCCTTCCCGGGCCCTGCGGGCAACAGCTTCCGCTCGATCGTCGGCGACTGCGGCAACGGGTCTGACTGTAACGGCCGCACGGTCCGCATGGGCATCCGCTTCAACGGCTAGACGAGCTTCCCCAAAGCCCGCCGCTCTCCCGAAAGGAGGGCCGGCGGGCTTCTTTTTTCCAGAGCAAGGTTCTTAGCGGGACGGGAAGCCGTCCTTGTACGCGGCGGGCGGCGTACGGCGCTTGGTAGCCTGTTCATAGGCATGCGCGTGGGCCAGCAGCGTCGGTTCCGACCACGCCGGGCCAACAAAAGATAACCCGACCGGCATATTTTCAAGTTGGCCCATCGGTACCGTGAGATGCGGCAAACCCGCGATGGCGGCGTTCTCGCCGATGGACGGCGGAGCCGCGCCTTTCTGCATAGCGACATTCGGCGAGCGTTCCAAAAGCGTACGATCCGCAGCGAGGAATTCTCCCGGCCCACGGGTCACACCGACGACCGCGCTCACGCCGAAATCCGTGAAAGCTTTGCCCAGACCGTCAGGTCCCGCCCGCTTCCGCGCGGAAGCGAGCATGCGCAGGTAATCCGGATCCTTCCGGCCGTCGCGGGCCTGGGAAGCTTCCAGCGCCTCCTGGTCGTGCATGTTCTCGCGCGGGTCAAAGCGATTGATCAGGATGATGTCGGCGAGCGTGCGGGCATCTTGGGAGGACGGCGCGCGGGCCAGATAGCTTCCGATATCCTCCTTGAATTCGGCCGACTTGATCGTGATGATTTCCGGGCTGACGTCCTCGATCAGGTCCAACGGCAGTTCAACGATATCGGCGCCCTGCGCGCGCATGACTTTTAGCGCGTCATCAAGAAGCTTTTCGGTCTCCGCATCGTAACCGCGGGTTCCGCGCAGTACGCCGAGGCGTTGCCCCTTCAAGGCGCGGGCATTCAGTCCTTTGCTGTAATCCGATTTATGCGCGTCGGCGCTCTGTGTGACGGCATCGCCGGAATCTGACCCCGCCATCACCGTGAGCATCGCCGCGACATCGGCGACACTGCGCGCGATGGGCCCGGCCGTATCCAAGGTCATGCTCAGCGGCACCAAACCCCGCCGCGAAATCAAACCTTGCGTCGGACGCAAGGCGACGACGCCGTTCACGGACGCGGTCTCGATACCCGTCCCGTCCGTGTCGGTCGCAACGCTCGCCGCGGAGAAACTTGTTGCGGCCGAAATCGCCGACCCGGAGCTCGCTCCCGCCGGAGACCGCGCAAGGTTATAGGGATTGTGCGGGGCGTGCCCCACCGTGCTGCCGTTAAGCACCGCAACCGCCCGGAAACCGGAGAACTGTGCGAGATTATTCTTCCCGAGAATGACCGCACCGGCGTCCCGCAGGCGCTTCACCGCTACGGCGTCAGCGGCGGCGACATTCTTCTCGAGAACAAAAGATCCCGCCGTCGTCGGCAGACCCGCGATATCGATATTGTCCTTAAACAGGACCGGAACACCATCCAAGGCGCCAAGTGTTTTCCCGTCCTTGCGTCGCAGATCGGAGGCCGCCGCTTGCTCCAGGGCATCGGGTGCAACCGCCATCACCGCGCGCAGCGGCGCGTCATACCTGTTGATGCGGTCGACATACGCGCGCGTGACCTCCACCGCGGTCGTCTTGCCGTCCGCGAGATCCGTCGCAAGCTGCGTAAGCGCGACTTCCTCGACCTGATAAGGCGCCGCGGACGTTTCGTCGCGCGAGCAGCCCGCAAGCGTCAGGAGCGCCAGCCCTGAGAACGCAGACCACGCATATTTGCGCGTACGAAGCATGGACGCGAACACCTTCTTTCGAACCGCTATTGCGGCAGCTTGCCTTCGATTTCCTGATAGACCTTGGAGATCGCGAGACGCGCCTGACCCTCATCCCAGGCCCAGCCCATATACGGGCCCCAATTGGCCTGCTTCAGCGCGTCGCAGCTGGGGGGCTTGCCGGTATTGGGACACGGCGCGCCAAGGGCGTGCAAACGTTTTCCTTCCTTGATGACGTATTCGAGCGCCACGCGGTACCCCTCGAGGTCGGCTTTCATCGAGGCCATATCGTCGACGAAGCCGTGACCGGGGATATACCAGGATACGTCCATCGCCTGCGCCTTCTTGATCGTCGCGAGCCATTCGGACGGGAACCCGCTGCGCAGCGCCGGGAAGATATGACGCATGTAGAGCTCGCCCATGAACAGCACTTTGCTTTGCGGCAGATAGGCCACGAGGTCGCCGCCCGTGTGGCCGCGGCCGATGTTGAGGACCTGGATCTCCGTGCCGCCCATGGCGATGACGCGCTTGTCGGCAACGGTTTCCGTCGGCGGATTTTCGTTCTTGGCCAGATTGCGCTGGGACACCGGCGAGGACACGAACACGACATTGGGATAGGCGGCCTTGAAGGTCGCGTTGCCGGCGACGTGGTCGATGTGATCCGAGGCGACGATCACATAGCGCAGCGGCTGAGCGGTGCGTTTCTTAATGCCATCGATCATGTCCTGGGTCTGGCGTACATCGCCTTGCCCGTCCACGACCACCACGCCTTCGGATGTGATCACCACCAGGCTGACCGTCGTGACGACGATCTCCGCCGTATCGGGGAACTCCAGGCCCTCGTAGGCGAAGACGTTCGGCGCGAGTTCGATCCAGCGCGGGAAATCGGCCTTCGTGAGGCCGCGCTTGGCGATATCGCCCGACTCCGGGAAGCCGGCCGCCGCCGCCGGCCCGGCAAGCCCGGCCACGATGAAAATCCAGGACATAAGCGCTTTCATGGGGTCCTCCATCAGAATAATGCGGCTCATAATCGGGCTCCTCTCATAGGAAGTCCATGCCAGTATGATACCGTGAGGGATCACGGGTGGGGGAGTTCCGCGATGGAAAGCCTGGTTCAGCTGTTTGCGCCGATCGCCGCGGCGCTGGGCATCAACTGCTGTCAGCCGGCGCCCGATCCGGTCCGCTGGCGGGCGCAGGCCGAGCGAGTCGTGATCACCCGCGACGATTGGGGCATTCCCCACGTCGAAGGTCAATCCGACGCCGACGCCGTGTTCGGCATGATGTACGCACAGGCCGAGGACGATTTTTCGCGCATCGAGGCCAACTATCTGACGGCGCTGGGCCGGACGGCCGAGGCCGACGGCGAGGAGGCGCTGTGGGCGGACCTGCGCCAACGCCTCTACGTCAATCCGGAAGAGCTGAAAGACCAGTACGCGCGCAGCCCGGCATGGCTGAAGGCGCTCATGAATGCCTGGGCGGACGGACTTAACTTCTATCTGGCGAAACATCCACAAGTGAAACCCAAGGCGCTCACACGCTTTGAGCCGTGGATGGCGCTCAGTTTCACCGAAGGCAGTATCGGCGGCGACATCGAACGGATTTCGCTCACGGAACTTAAAACCTTCT
Organism: Rhodospirillaceae bacterium; assembly: GCA_020852595.1. Lineage (GTDB taxonomy): Bacteria > Pseudomonadota > Alphaproteobacteria > Rhodospirillales > Rhodospirillaceae > SHVO01. The sequence continues at coordinate 3,201 of JADZAK010000117.1, read as the reverse complement.
ACGGCGCCCCGACGCCGCCCGCCCCCGAGGAAACCGGCGCGAAGCCGCGCGAGCCGTCGGGCTCCAACGGCATCGCGATCGCGCCCAAGTTGACGGCCGACCGTAGCGCGCTTCTGCTCATCAATCCGCACACCAGCTTCTATTTCCGCTCCGAAGCGCATGTGACCAGCGCCGAAGGGCTCGATGTTTACGGCGCATCCACCTGGGGACAGTTCTTCGTCTATCAGGGCTTCAACGCGAAGGCGGGTTGGATGCACACCTCCTCGACGGTCGACAACGTCGACGAGTTCGCCGAGCGCGTGACCAAGCGGGACAACGGATATACTTATAAATACGGGCTCGAGAACCGCCCGTTGAAGACCGGGCAGGTCACCTTGAAATTCCGCAAGGCCGACGGCGCCATGGGGACGCGGACTTTCACGACCTACCGCACCCATCACGGCCCCATCGTCGCAAAGAAGAACGGCTCGTGGATCGCGACATCTTTGATGTGGAAACCGGTCCCGGCGCTGGAGCAAAGCTGGCTGCGCACCAAGGCCGCCGATCTCAACGGTTTTCTGCGCGTGTCGGTCCGGCGCGCGAACTCGTCCAACGACACGCTCTTCGCCGACAGCAGCGGGCGGATCGCGTTCCTGATGCCGCAGTTCATGCCGCTGCGCGACGACCGCTTCGACTACACGCGCCCCGTGGACGGCAGCAATCCCGCGACGGACTGGAAAGGCCTGCATGGGATTTCCAGCCTGCCGAACGTGATCGCGCCGGGCATCGGCTGGGTCCGCAACACCAACGACTGGCCCTGGAGCGCCGCGGGCCCGGAAAGCCCAAAGGCGGCGGACTATCCGCGCTACATGGACCAGACGGGCGCCAACGCGCGCGGCACACACGCGGATCTCCTGCTGACCGGCAAAAGCGGATGGACGGCGGACTCCCTGCGCACGGCGGCATTCGATTCTTATTTGCCGGCTTTCGCCGCCTTGCTGCCGGCGCTGGTGCAGGCCTGGGAGGAGCTTCCCGCCGGGGATCCGCGCCGCGCCGCGCTGGCCGAGCCCATCGCGCTGCTGCGCGCATGGGATTATCGCTGGGACTACGAGTCCACGGCGACAAGCCTTGCGGTGTTCTGGGGCGATCAGCTTTGGCGCGAGGTCGGCAGCTTTGCCCAAGCCGAGCGCATGAATGTGCCCGCCTACATCGAAAAGCGCGTCTCGCCCGAGGACAAGATCGAAGCCCTTGCAGCCGCGGTCGATACCCTGCGCCGGGACTTCGGCGATTGGCGCACGCCGTGGAGTACGATCAATCGCTTCCAGCGGTTGGACGATGCGATCAAACCGCATTTCGACGACACGGCGGAGTCCTTTCCCGTTCCCTTCACCTCGGCGCAGTGGGGCAGCCTCGCCTCCTTCGGCGCACGGACCTGGCCCGGCACGAAGCGCTACTACGGCACCAGCGGCAACAGCTTTGTCGCCGTGGTCAGCTTCGGGCGGCGGGTGAAAGCCATGGCGGTCATGGCGGGAGGGCAAAGCGGCGACACCGCCTCGCCACATTTCGCCGATCAGATCAGCAATTACGCCGCGGGCCGCTTGCGGCCGATCTATTTCTATCCGGATGAGCTGGAAGGGCACGTCACGAAGCGCTACCGGCCCGGCTAGAGCGACATTCAGACGAGGGGAGCAGACGATGCTGGGAAGAAGACTGATTTTGTCGGCGGTGATTCTCATCGTCGGCGGCGCCTCGATGGTCTCCGCGGCGGAGCCGCCGCGCGCCGTTTTCCTGAAACCCGCGCGGGTCTTCGACGGCGTGGACGGAAAGATTCATACCGGCTGGCAGGTGCTGGTGGAAGGCGAGCGCATCGCCGCCGTCGGTCCCGATCTCACCGCGCCCGCGGGCGCCGACGTCATCGATCTGCCGAATGAAACCCTCATGCCCGGCATGATCGAAGGGCACACGCATCTTTTCCTGCATCCTTATAACGAAACGAGCTGGGACGACCAGGTCCTCCATGAACATCTCGCCCTGCGCACCGCGCGCGCCGTGGTGCAGGCGAAGGCCACCCTGCGCGCCGGATTCACCAGCGCCCGCGATCTCGGCACGGAAGGCGCCGGTTACGCGGACGTCGGCCTGAAGATGGCGATCAACCAGGGCATCGTCCCGGGACCGCGCCTCAGCGTCTCGACCCTCGCCATTGTCGCGCTCGGCGCCTATGGCCCGAAGGGCTTCGAGCCCGGCGTCGCCGTGCCGCAAGGCGCGGAAGAAGCCTCGAGCGCCGACGGCGTTGTCGCCGCCGCGCGCCGCCAGATCGCCGCCGGCGCCGATTGGATCAAACTCTACGCCGATTACCGCTGGGGCCCGGGCGAGGACAGCCGCCCGACCATGAGCCTCGATGAAGTCAAAGCGGGGGTCGCCGCGGCGCACGACGCCGGGCGTCTCGTCGCGGTACACGCGGGCACCGCCGAGGGCATGCGCCGCGCGATCGAAGCGGGCGCGGACACGATCGAACATGGTTATGGCGGGACGCCGGAGATCTTCGCGGCGATGGCGGCGAAAAACATCGCTTACTGCCCGACCCTCGCCGCGTCGGATTCCGTCGCGCGCTACAGAGGCTGGAACGGGAGCGAACCCGCGCCGGACGCCGTGGCTCTCGCCCGCAAGGCTTTCGCATCGGCGCTGAAGGCCCGCGTGCCCATGTGCATGGGCGGTGACGTCGGCGTCTTCGCGCACGGCCAGAACGCGCGCGAAATGGAACTGATGATGGCGGGCGGCATGAGCGCCGCCGATGTCCTTATGTCCGCGACCTCGGGAAACGCGCGCGCCTTCAAACTCGACAAGCGCCTCGGTTTCGTGCGCGCAGGCCTGCTCGCCGATCTCGTCGCGGTCGAAGGCGATCCCACCGCCGATATCGGCGCCGTGCGGAAAGTGAAACTGGTGATGAAGGGCGGCGCGCGGGTTCAGTAGGCGCTAACGCCCGCCCGGTTGTCCGCGATCAATGCCCCCCGGCAACGCTCCGGGTGAAAGTGCGTCCGCAGGAAAGACATGAACGTCATGATCGATCCCTCCAATCTGAAGAATGTCCCGGCTCCGGCCGCACGCTATCTTCGGCGCGTCCTGCGTGACCGGCATTTGTACATTGAGCATGTGGAACTGCATCAGTCCGGAAAGTTGCGCACGAGCCTGAAGCGGGAAAATTGGATGCCGTTCCAGGCGCGG
>JADZAK010000116.1 GCA_020852595.1 Rhodospirillaceae bacterium | reverse complement strand
CGCGCGCGGGATCATCCCGTAACACCTTGGCTTCGCCGCCCGCTTGTGCAAAGTCTTGCGGAAGCAGGAACGAGGTCGCGTTGAAAGTTTTCCACCTCATGAGCGGCGCGCCGTATGGCGGCGTCGAACAGCAAGCCGAACGTCTTGTGGCGGTCTTGCAGCAAAACAACGACGAGCAGCGCGTGATGCTCGCCGACAATCCGGCGCGCGCGGAACGCTTCGCCGCCACCGGCGCGATCACCATCGAAATGCAATTCCCGAGCCGCTTCGCCTTCCTGGATCGCCGGCGCATCAACGGCGTGATCCGGCGCTTCGAGCCGAACATCGTCATCTCATGGACACCCGACGTCGCGCCGCTGGTCGAGAAGGGGAACTTCGTTCACCTCGGCCGCATCGGTTCGTCCTACGACGGCGGCGCCATCGCGAAGTGCGATCATCTGCTCGCGCCGACACAGGCCCGCGCCGATATCGCCGTCAACGGCGGCTGGTCGCCGAGCCGCGTGCATGTCGTCCCGAATCTTCCCTTCGCGCGCACCGGCAAGACGCCCGCGCCGCCTGTCAGCCGTAAGGTCCTTTACACGCCGCCGACGGCGCGGCTGGTTTTGACCTCCCTGCGTCTTGTGAAGGGAGCCGGTCTCGAAACGCTGCTCGACGCTGTCGCGCGCCTGTCCGGCTACTATCTCTGGATCGCCGGCGACGGTCCCGACCGCGCTTATCTTGAAGCCCAAGCCTACGAGAAAGGCGTGAAGCCCCGCGTGCGCTTTCTGGGCTGGCAGGACGATCTGGCGCCCTACGTGGCGGTCAGCGACGCCTTTGTTTATCCCGTGCGCCAGGACGACGGTCAGGATGTCATCGCCGAGGCCTGGGGCGCCGGCGCGGCGGTTATTTCGGCCGACAGTCTGGGGCCGGGCCTCCTGGTGAAAAACGGCGAGAACGGCGTGCTCGTGCCCGTCGACGACCCCATCAGCATGGCCGAGGCGATTAAACGCCTGTGTCAGGACAAGGACCTGGCCAAGAAACTCAGCGATGCGGGCCGGGCGGTTTTCGATGAGTCCTATACGGACGGAAAGATCGCCCAGCGCTATATTGAACTCCTGAAGGCCGTGGCGGCGCCTGCGGAACCCATGGCCGCGAGCTGAGGTAGCATGACCGAGACATTCGATTTCATCATCACCGGCGGAACCCTTCTGCTTCCGGGTGGCCCCGCGCAGACGGATGTTGGCGTTCGCGACGGGCAGATCGCGGCGATCGGCGATCTGGGCGCCGCCGCGGCGGCCTCGCGCTTCGACGCCAAGGGGCTCACGGTGATGCCGGGTGTTATCGACGAGCAGGTGCATTTCCGCGAGCCCGGCCCTGTGCATAAAGAGGATTTGGAATCCGGGACGCGCGGCGCGGCGCTGGGCGGCGTGACGTCCGTGTTTGAAATGCCGAACACCGATCCGCCGACCACGACCGAGGCGGCGATCAACGACAAGATCAAACGCGCCACCGGCCGCGCCTGGACCGACTTCGCGTTCTATGTCGGCGCCGCGGCCGAGAATGCCGACGATCTCGGAACGCTCGAGCGATTGCCCGGCGTCTGCGGCGTCAAGATGTTCATGGGCTCGTCGACCGGCTCGCTCCTTGTTGCGGATGACGAGAATGTCGCGCGTGTGCTGCGCTCCGGCACGCGCCGCGTCACCGTCCATAGCGAGGACGATATGCGCCTGACCGAGCGCGCGGAACTTGTGAAGGACGGCGCCGACGTCTCCATGCACCCGGTTTGGCGCGATGTGGAAACCGCCGTGCGCTGCACCACGCGTCTCCTCCGTCTGGCGCGCGCCGCCCACCGGCGCATCCATGTCCTCCATGTCACGACGGCCGAGGAAATTGAGATCCTCGGCCGGAACAAGGACATCGCCACCGTCGAAGTCCTGCCGCAACACCTCACCTTGGCCGCGCCCGAGTGTTACGAGCGCCTCGGCACGTTCGCGCAGATGAACCCGCCCATCCGCGAGGCCCGGCACCGCGACGGGCTTTGGAAAGGGATCGCGTCCGGGGTCGTGGATTGTATCGGCTCCGACCACGCGCCGCATACGCGCGAGGAAAAAGCGCGGCCCTATCCGCGCAGCCCTTCTGGTTTAACCGGTACGCAGACCCTTCTGCCCCTCATGCTCAATCATGTGGCCGAGGGCCGTTTGACCTTGCAGCGCCTGGTCGATCTGACCAGTGCGGGCGCCGCGCGTATTTTCGGGATCGCCAACAAGGGCCGTATCGCGGTGGGCTACGACGGCGACTTCACCGTTGTCGACCTGAAGGCCAAGCGCACGATCACCAACGACTGGATCGCCAGCAAGTCCGGTTGGACGCCTTTCGACGGCATGGACGTGACCGGCTGGCCGAAAGCCACCATCGTGCGCGGTCATATGGTGATGCGCGACGATCAACTCCTGGATAAACCGATCGGCGCGCCGGTACGGTTCCAGGAAACCCTCTAAGTTCAAAGCCGCGTGGCTCCCACCCTCGCCCGCTTGCGGGAGAGGGTCGGGGTGAGGGGCTTTCTTTCTTCTACCGCGCCCCTAAATACCCGCAGGTCGAATCCTTCGGGTCCCGCGCCATCAGGCGGTCGTAGAAGCCGCTGGCGCGTTCGATCATGGGATTGATGTCGGAACTCAGGATCAGTCCCTTTTCCGCCAGCGCCAGCGTGGCCGCCGCGTAAGCTTGCGTATAGGCGTCGCGGTTCATGTAGCGCTCGCCGATGGAGCGGCGCGGATCGTTGGCGGCCAGCTTGTCGTCCTCGTTGCGCGGGAAGGGGATGAAGCTGCCCTCGCTGCGTGACAGGCGGTCCGGCGCGCCGGTGGCGGCGTTCTGCGGGTTCCAGCCCACATAGGTGCCGAGCGGCACCGCGATATCCGGCAGGCGGATCCCGGCAAGCTCGAGGCCGTCACCGTCCACTTGAGGCACCAGCACGTTGTAGGGACGCCCCGCGCGCGGCGGCAAGGTGTCGACGATCCCGTCCGTCATGAACCGCCCCCCGAAATCCTGGCGCGACGGCTCGAAAGCGCGCGCCGGCACGCGCGTGCCCGGGATCTTCGGATATTTCTCAAGGTAGCTCGCGACCGTGACCAACGATTGATTGGCGATGCGCGGCATTTCGGACGCGGGCGGTTCCGTGCGCAGGGTGACCCAGGCGTCGAGATGCAGCAGCAGCGAACGCAACACAGGGCGGTAGTCGAGCGGATTGATGCAGTGGGCGAGGTCGAGCCGTTCGCCGCCCGCGCCGCTGCGCTGCTGCGCGCCGGCGATGGAATAGATGCGCGCCCGCGCGTTCGGGGGAAGATCGGCGGGCGTGCCCAGCGCGGTATGTGTCAGGGACGCGGCCTGGGTCCAATATTCCGTCGCGGTGTTGACGTAGAACAGGCGCGGCGCGGTGTTGTTTGCATTCAGCCGGTCCAGCACGCTGCGGGTCTCGTTGGTCACGCTGTCGGGCTGCGGCGCGGTGGCGAAAGGATACCAGCTGTTCGGATAGTCGGTGCCGAGGTCCGGCGCGGTTTCGCGCCCGCCTTGGCCGAAGCGCAGATTGAACGGCCCTTTGGCGGCGCCCTCGACGTTCAAGAACGCGCCGTCGAAGGCGAGGCGCCCGCCGCTGCCGGTGGAAAGGCCGTAGTACATCATCGTCTGCAGGACGCGCGCGCCTTCGCCATGACCAAACGCGATCACGGCGCGCGGCAATTCCCCGCCGTTGGTGACGATGGGGTTCGCGCCGCCGAAACGATCCGCGCGCTCGAAGTGGAAGAACAGGAGAGAGTCGCGGATCGCGGCAAAGCCGAGGCCGGCAATGCGCGGGCCGCGCGCCACATAGCTCACGGTATAGATCGCGCCGGGTTTAAATCCGCCGTCCAGCGTCACATAGGTCGGATCGTAGATCGCGCGGGTGCCGAACTTGCGGCCGAAGTGCCATCTCTCACGCGGCACCGCCGCGCGCGGGCTGGCCGCCGTATCGCGCATGGTCATGACCGCCTCGGGATCGTCCTGACGGGCGGGCTCGTAGCCCACCGTCAATGCGCCGCCGGTCGCCCGCGCGTTCGCCGTGACTTGGTTGACCGCGATCTCGGACAGCACGCGGCCAAACACGGGCTTGCCGCCTTCGAGCGCGATTGGAAGGTCCGCGCGCAGGCGTCCTTCGCCGGGCAGGACGTCCCAATTCCAGCCGACCCACACCAATGTGTAACCCTGATCCATCAGGAAGCCGTTCCCGGACTCCGCGCTGGTCGCGGGAAGGACGGCATTGGTCGCGTCGTTGAAGACGCTGAGCATCGCCGGTCCCGCCGCGCCGCCGGCTTCGAACAGGACGCGGCCGTTGGCGCGCCCGCCGTCGACGGGCCGCAGCATCATGAAGTCGGCGGAGAACTGCACACGCCCCTGGGCGTCGCGCGGGGCAAGGCGGATATCGGTGATCGCCTGGTTTTCGGCGGCGCCGGCATCGATCACGAAGTAGAGCCGGCCGCGCAGGCGCTCATAGGGGCCTACGCCGCCAAACCCGCGGCCCTCGGCCAGGACGGCCCGTTCCAGGATCTCGATGCGGTCCACATCGGCCCGGGCGGCGCCCGCGCAGGCGAGGCTCGCCAGGACAAGCGCGCCAATCCAGATCCGTAACGACCGTAACATCCTCGAACCCCTTCGTAGTCCCCCGGGGTCAGTATGCCCAATCTTTTGAAATAGGCCAAAAAAAACGGCGCCGGAGGTCCCGGCGCCGTTCAAGGATCGAGAGGTTAAAGCGGTTTACGGAACGACGATCACGCGGCGTTCATCCCCGCGCTGCACATGCAGCACGGTCGAACGCTTCGAACTCGCCATCGCAGTCTGGAATTCATCCAGGCTCTTCACCGGCTTGGTGTTCACCGCCGTGACGATGTCGCCGACTTCCAGGCCGATTCGCTCGGCCGGGCTGCCTTGCTCGACGTCCGTGACTTTTGCGCCGGTCGCATCGTCGCCGCGGCTCGTGCCCGAGAAGCTCGCGCCTTCCAGGGCCTGACGGTCCGGCAGCTTCGCGAGCTGCGCCGCCGCCGCTTTGCCGATGTTCACCTTGAAGCTCTTCTTCTGGCCTTCCCGAAGCACGGTGATGTTCACGTCGGTGCCGACGGTCAGCATGCCGATACGGTTGCGCAGGTCCTGCGAGCCGCGCAGCGGTTTGCCGTCGAGTTCGATCGCGACGTCGCCGGCGCGGATGCCCGCCTTGTCGGCCGGCGTGCCCTTTTCGACGCTGCCGATCAGGGCGCCTTCCGTGCGGTCGATGCCGAGGTTGGCGGCGACTTCCGGCGTGATGTCCGAGATCGCGACGCCGATGCGCCCGCGGCGCACTTCACCGAACTCCTGGAGCTGGGCGATCACGCCCTTCACCATGGAGGTCGGGACCGCGAAGCCGACGCCGACGTTGCCGCCGGCCGGTCCCATGATGGCGGTGTTCACGCCGACCAGCTCACCCTTGAGGTTCACAAGCGGACCGCCCGAGTTGCCGGGGTTGATGGCGGCGTCGGTCTGGATGAAGTCTTCATACTCTTCGATACCCCCGCCCGAGCGGCCCAGGGCCGAGACGATGCCCGAGGTCACGGTCTTCTGCAGGCCGAAGGGGCTGCCGACCGCGAACACGTAGTCGCCCACGCGCAGCTCGTTGGAATCGCCGATCGGAAGCGCGTCCAGATCCTTTGCGTCGACCTGAAGCAGCGCGATGTCGGTGCCTTCGTCGCTGCCGACCATCTTGGCGGTCAGCTGGCGGCGGTCATGCAGCGTCACCTGGATGTCGGTGGCGTCGGCGATGACGTGATGGTTGGTGAGGATATAGCCCTTCTTGGCGTCGATGATGATGCCCGAGCCCGCGGACTGGCGCTCTTGCGGCGGCACCTGGCCGCGCGGGATGTTGAAGAACCGGAACGGATCGCCTTGCTGCTGATCGGCCATGCTCACCTTGGCCTTCACCTGGACGTTCACGACCGCCGGGATGACTTTCTCGACCAGCGGGGCGAGAGTCGGGATGCCGTCGCGCATGGGGATCTGTTGCGCGGATTGAGCTTGCGCGAAATCGCTGGCAACCGGCGCCGCGAGGACGAGCGCCATGGCCGTCGCGAACACCGGGAGGTAACGAGAGGAAACCGCCTTCATTTTTTTATCTGTCCTTTCGTGGATGAGACACGGGCAACGCCACTTCGCAGTCAGATCCGTCGTCCGTGCGTCTCGTCGCGGGCGTGTTCAGGAACCTGTCGGGAATACGCCGCGAAGATTGGACGTGATGTTAGCGGAGCCGCGGATTCGATCAATTGGGGTAACAGCTATTTAATCTCCTCATGCGGGCATTTAAGCCCGGTTTTTCAGGGGTTTCTGAACGATCTGTCATCCGGATTCCGGTCTTCGTGACAGATGCGTTTCGGCGTTGAAAACCCGCGCGTTACCTCATTGCCCTTGACACCCTTCGCCCCGAAATCACACGCTCCTCGCACCGCGAAACCGCGCAAAGTGGATGGGGATCATGACGAGCATTTCACGCAAAGAATTTCTGAGCGGTGTCGCCGGCACGGCCGCGCTTGCCGGTCTCCCGGCGATGGGAAGCGCAGCCGATAACGCACTCGTGATGCGCGCCATTCCCAAAAGCAAGAACAAGGAACAGCTTCCCGTCATCGGCCTCGGCACCGCGCAGGATTTCGGCGCCCAGGCCGCGCCCGAGATCATGGAGCAAAAAGCGCAAGTGATTCGTGAACTCGTCGCCAAAGGCGGCCGCGTGCTCGATACGGCCGAGCAGTACAGCGGCGGCGGCGCCGAAGCCTTCGTCGGCGACGTCATCGCGCAGAGCGCGCTGCGCGATAAGATCTTTCTCGCCACCAAAATCGAAGAGCGCGGCAAGGAAGCGGGGCAGGCGGCCATCGAGACCGCGTTCAAGCGCCTGCGCTCGGACACCATCGATCTCATGTTCGTCCACAACATGGTCGATACCGATCTTCATTTGCCGGTGTTCCTGGATCTCAAGGCGAAGGGCCGTTACCGCTATGTCGGCGTAAGCTCCACGGGACGCGAACAGGACCGTCTCACGACCTGGATGGATCAGATCGATTTTGTCGAGTTCGCCTATGCGGTCGACGCGCGCGAAGCGGAAAAGCGCCTGCTTCCCATGGCGGCCGATAAAGGCGTGGCTGTTCTTGTCGCGCTTCCGCTGGGGCGCGGACGCCTTCTCGGCAAGGTGCAGGGCCAGGCTGTCCCCGAATGGGCGAAGCAGGAACTGGGCGCTGTGAGCTTCGCGCAGCTCCTGTTGAAGTTCGTGGTGTCGCACCCCGCGGTCACGGCCGCGATCCCCGGCACCAACAGGCCGCAGCACATGATCGAGAACCTCGCGGCCGGGCACGGCCCGCTTCCCGATGCCAAGCAGCGCGAGCGGATTGCCGCGATCTGGACGGCTTGATCCGCCCGGTTGGGTTTCCTGCGCATTAGAAGTCCGTGAACAATTCACGGGCTGCGCCGTTGGTAATCCCTGAGGAGCCCTTCGCTCCGGTTTACGAGGAGTGTGTCCGTCTCTCCGGATACGCGCTGCGGAGAAAATTCTCCCGGGACATGGTGCCAAAGGCGCGCGGCACGGCTAACCCTCGCTCACTTTAATCACAACAAGGATTCGCCGTTGACCCTTTCTTCCACGCGCCGCGCCCTCGCGATCGTCCTCGGGCTTTCCGTGCTCGCATCGCCGTCTCTGGCGGCGCAGCGCACACTCTTGAACGCGTCCTATGATCCGACCCGTGAGCTTTACCAGGAATACAACGCGGCCTTCGCGAAATATTGGAAAGGCAAGAGCGGCGACGATGTGACCGTGCGCCAGTCGCATGCCGGGTCCGGCGGCCAGTCGCGCGCCGTCATCGATGGCCTGCGCGCCGACGTCGTCACCCTCGCGCTGGCCTATGATATAGACACGATCGCCGCGCGCGCGAAATCGCTTCCTCCGGAATGGCAATCGCGCCTTCCGAACAACAGCGCGCCTTATACCTCGACCATTGTGTTCCTGGTGCGTAAAGGCAATCCCAAGGGCATCAAGGATTGGCCGGATCTCGTGAAGCCCGGCGTTGCGGTCATCACGCCCAATCCAAAGACATCCGGCGGCGCGCGCTGGAATTACCTCGCGGCATGGGGTTATGCGCTGAAGGCCAACAACGGCAACGCGGCCGCGGCCGAACGGTTTGTCGGCCAGTTGTACAAAAACGTGCCGGTGCTCGATTCCGGCGCGCGCGGCTCCACCATTACCTTCACCCAGCGCGGCCTGGGCGATGTCTATATCGCCTGGGAGAACGAAGCCTATCTGGCGCTGGACGAGTTCGGCGCGGATAAGTTCGAGGTTGTCATGCCGTCGGTGAGTATCCTCGCCGAGCCTCCGGTCGCCGTCGTCGACCGCGTGGCCGAGCGCAACAAGAATCGCGATCTCGCCGAAGAGTATCTGAAGTATCTTTATTCCGCCGAGGGGCAGGCCATCATCGCCCGGCATTATTACCGCCCCCGTGACGCTGCGGCGGCATCCGCCGCGAAAGTACAGCTTCCCGACATCGAGCTGTTCACAATCGATGAAGTCTTCGGCGGGTGGAAAAAAGCCCAGGCCGAACATTTCAACGACAAGGGCATCTTCGACAAAATTTATAAACCTTGAGCGAAGGCGTCTAAATTCGTAGCCTCGAAGGAAACGTGAAGTGATGGGAACTTAGTGACGGTCGTCGCCGCGCGCACACCTTTCTGGCGCAAACCGAGCGTCCTGCCGGGCTTCGGCCTGAGCATGGGCCTTACGCTGCTCTACCTCGGCTTCATCGTGCTCATCCCGCTCGCGGCCATGATTTTGCGCGCGGCGGGACTGTCTTGGGATGAGTTCGTCGGCGTCGTGACCGATCCGCGCGCGCTGGCCGCCTATCGCTTGAGTTTTGGAGCCTCATTCGTCGCCGCCGTCGTGAACATCGTTTTTGGCGTGCTCACGGCTTGGGTGCTTGTGCGCTACGAATTTCCGGGAAAGCGTTTTGTCGAAGGGCTCGTGGATCTTCCCTTCGCGCTTCCCACGGCGGTCGCCGGGATCGCGCTCACCGCATTATTCGCCGAGAATGGCTGGGTCGGGCAGATTCTTGCCAAGGCCGGCCTAAAAGTGGCCTTCACGCCGCTCGGCGTCGTCATCGCCCTCGTATTCATCGGTCTGCCGTTCGTCGTGCGTACGGTGCAGCCCGTGCTCCAGGATCTGGACAAGGAAGTGGAGGAAGCCGCGGCCAGTCTCGGCGCCAGCCGCTTGCAAACCTTCCGCCATATCATCCTTCCCGCGATTCTTCCGGCGGCGCTCACCGGCTTCGCGCTGGCGTTCGCGCGCGCGCTGGGCGAATACGGCTCGGTCATCTTCATCGCGGGCAATTTGCCGATGAAGTCGGAGATCGTTCCGCTGCTGATCATCATCAAGCTTGAACAGTTCGACTATGCGGGTGCCGCCGCGATCGGTGTCGCGATGCTGACGGCCGCTTTCGTGCTCCTGTTCATGATCAATCTTCTGCAGCGGTGGAGCCGCAGCCGGATCGGAGCGTTCTGACCATGGCCCCTAAACGCACGTTCGCGCCCATCGCGGAAAGCCCAAAGATACGGATCGGCCTCGTCCTCCTGTCCTTGATCTATATTCTTTTCTTCCTGGTGTTGCCTGTGGTCGTGGTCTTTACCGAGGCTTTCAGCCGCGGCTTCGCGCATTACCTGGAAGCGGTGACCGAACCCGACGCGCAGGCCGCCATCAAACTGACCTTGCTCGTCGCGGCGATCGCGGTGCCCGCCAACGTGGTGTTCGGCGTCGCGGCGTCCTGGGCCATCGCGAAATTCGACTTCGTCGGCAAAAGCTTTCTCATTACGCTGATCGATCTGCCGTTCTCGGTGTCACCGGTGATCTCGGGCCTGATTTACGTCCTCATGTTCGGCGGCCAGGGTCTGATCGGCCCTTGGCTGGACGAGCACGACATTCAGATCGTGTACGCGGTTCCCGGCATCGTGCTTGCGACGGTCTTCGTCACGTTCCCCTTCGTCGCGCGCGAACTCATCCCGCTGATGCAGGAGCAAGGCGCCGAGGAAGAGGAAGCGGCGCGTTCGCTGGGCGCCAGCGGATGGCAGACCTTCTGGCGCGTGACGCTGCCGAACATCAAATGGGGTCTCTTGTACGGTGTTCTCTTGTGCAATGCCCGGGCCATGGGCGAGTTTGGCGCGGTCTCGGTGGTTTCCGGCCATATCCGCGGCTTCACCAACACCATGCCGCTGCACGTCGAGATCCTTTATAATGAGTACAACCTTCCTGCGGCCTTCGCCGTGGCCTCCTTGCTCGCCTTCCTGGCTCTGGTGACTCTTGTCGCCAAAGGGATTTTGGAATTGCGTTATGGCCACGAGCTCGCGCCAGTTCATCATTAGGGCCGCCGATGCATATTGACGTCCGTAACGTAACCAAGCGCTTCGACAGCTTCACCGCCGTGCGTAATCTCACGCTCGATGTGCGCCAGGGTGAACTCGTCGCGTTGCTGGGGCCGTCGGGATCGGGCAAGACCACGTTGCTGCGTATCATCGCCGGCCTCGAGCACGCCAACGAAGGGCAGATTCTGTTCGACGGAGACGACGCGGTGGCCCGGCATGTGGGCGAGCGCCGTGTCGGTTTCGTGTTCCAACACTACGCCCTGTTTCGCCACATGACGGTCTTCGAGAACGTCGCCTTCGGTTTGCGGGTCGCTCCGGCCGAGCGGCGTATGTCCAACACCGACATCAAGAACCGCGTGATGTCGCTCTTGTCGCTTGTTCAGCTCGACAGGCTGGCGGCGCGTTATCCCTCGCAGCTCTCGGGCGGCCAGAGGCAGCGCGTGGCGCTTGCCCGCGCGCTCGCGATCGCACCGCTCGTGCTGCTGCTCGACGAACCCTTTGGCGCGCTCGACGCCAAGGTTCGTAAGGAACTTCGCCGCTGGCTGCGGCGCCTGCATGACGACATGGGGCTGACGAGTATTTTCGTGACCCACGACCAGGAGGAGGCGCTCGAACTTGCCGACCGCGTTGTGGTGATGAACCAGGGCGCCATCGAGCAGATCGGCACGCCGGACGAGGTCTACAACACGCCCGCGACGCCGTTTGTGTATGAGTTCCTCGGCAACGTGAACAAGATACCCTGCACCATCGCGAACGGAGCGGTGAATCTGTGGGGTTTGGCGGTGACCGCTGAAACCGTGGACGGCGCGCCCGTGCCCGCCGGCAGCGCGGCGGGATTCGCCTATGTGCGCCCCCATGACATCGAGATCGTCGCCGAGGGGACACAGCGGGCGATTGTGCGGCATGTCGGCGCCGCCGGCCCCACCGCGCGCCTGGAGCTGGAGGTCGCCGGAGTCCACGCGCCGGTCGAAGTTCAGTTGATTCGTCAGGCGTTCCTCGATCTGGGTCTCAAGGTCGGCCAAACGGTTGCAATCACAGCGCGTGCGGCCCGTGTATTTCCAGCCCGGAGTTAGGTGCAACTAGTGACAAGGCCGGGCAAACGGATGAGACTGCGCCCCCGCTAAAAGGTGACCACATGCTCCGCAGATACGCCCTCGGTTTCTGTCTTGCGCTTGGCTTGTCCGTTCCCGCGACCGGGCAGGACTCCACCGAGCCGCCGCCGCCGGTCGCCGCGCCGCGCGTGTCGGTGATGGCCGAGGAGTTGCCGCGCGCCGGCGCCGTCGTCGTGTTCGGCGCCGACAAACCGCTGGGCCTCGAGACCGTTAAGGCGCTCGCCGCCGCCAATAAACAAGTCATCGCTGTTCTGCCCGAAGGGGCGGACCGCGCGCCGTTCGCGGCGCTGAAGGTCGAGGTGGCCTCGGCCGATCCGCTGGTTCCCGGCCAGCTCAAGACCATGTTCACCTCGGCGCCGGTGCGTGCGGTGGTCACCGCCTTCGATGCGATGGGCGAGAAACCCGCCTTCGGCGCGCACGGTACCCGCAACATCATCGATGCGACCAAGGCCGCCAACTTGCCGCGCCTCGTGCTTGTCAGCGCGACCGGCACGGAAGACGGCGTGGACCTGTTGCCCTGGTACGTGAAATTCCTGCGCGGCGACGAGATCGCCGCCGCCGCCGCCGCCGAGGAGCATCTGAAGTCCTCGGGTCTCGACTACACCATCGTCCGGGCCGGCTGGATCCTCGAGAAGGATGTCGCCGGCGCGGCCCCCGCGCTCCAGGATGCCCCGGCCTTCAGTTGGATCACGCCCACGGGTCTCGCGCGCCTTGTGGCGGGCGTTGTCGATACCAAGGCAACGAGCGGCAAGACGACGACCGCGCTCGATCCCGAGCGGATCAGCCTGTTCTCAGTCATTTTCTAAGCGGGGAAGGGGCCCTGCTTCGCCAAAGGCTTCGCAGGGCATTCTGCTTCGCTTATGTGGGGGAAAGGCGCCAGTTCTGCGTAGCGCTTTCGCGCGAAGCAGAATGGCGGGAGCGACGGGACTCGAACCCGCGACCTTCGGCGTGACAGGCCGACGTTCTAACCAACTGAACTACGCCCCCGCATGGGCGATGACGGTGGGGACCAGCGCCCCGTCCGTCAAAGGAGGCGGGGTTTTAACAGGAGCTTTCCGCCCGTGCAAGTGCGCGTAAGCCCCTAATTTGCACCGATTTTTTTCCACAAGCCGGCGGGCGGCGGCAACGATGCGCCGCGCCGGGCGCCCGGACGGCCTGCAGGGTCCTCCCCGCGCGTTGCGCCGGGGGCGCCGACATCCCTGAAAAGACGCCGGTTTCCATATGAAAACGGGTTTTTGTAACCGCCACCTCGCAAAAAGGTGAACATGGCGAGGGAGTTAATCTCACTTTATTCGGGCTCGCTCTCACTCTATTATTGATTTTGACTAAAAACCAATATGGCTCGGTGATGGCGCGTATCCAACTCCGTCCTGCGCAAGCCGCCCCGTCCGCTCCTTTGCTGTGGGACCGGCGGCGCTCCGCCGTGTCCCCCGCGGCTCATGAAGACGAATCGCGCCTGCTGATGCTGGCCGAAAGTGTCGGGCAGATGGGGCACTGGCACTGGGACATCCGCACCGACAAGGTGACCTGGTCCGAGCAGGTCTTCGCCATTCACGGCGTCGATCCGGCGGCCTTCCCGCACACCTTCGCCGCGGCGCTGGAAACAATCCATCCCGACGACCGCGGGGCGGTTGTTGCGGCGTTCGACGGCGCGGTCCGGAACCGCGCCCCGTTCGAATTCGACTGCCGCATCCAGCGCGAAGACGGCGTGCGTACGGTCATCTGCAAGGGCCAGCCCGAATACGATGTGAACGGCGCGGTGACGGGTCTGTTCGGCGTTCTCGCCGATGTGACGGACGCTTTCGCCGCCATTCGCGCCATTCACGATCAGAAAGAGATGCTGGGTCTGGCGGCGCATCTTGCGAATCTCGGCCATTGGATATGGTCCGAGGATGAGAACCGTCTTTCGTTCTGCTCGGAAGAGCTCGCGCGTATTCACGATCTTTCTCCCAGCGCGATGGCGCGCTTCGTTCATCCCGAGCAACTTGCCGCGGCGGCGGCGCCTTGCGACCGCGCGCGGTATATCGCCGCAGTTGAGGAAGCGATCGCGGGGCCCCGCGCCTACGAGATCGAGTATCAGATCGAAAGCGGCCGAGGTGTCGTGAAGGATATCCGCGAGATCGGCCAGCCCATCGTCGACGAACACGGCAAGCTGCGGCGTTTCATCGCCACCGTCCAGGACATCAGT
Organism: Rhodospirillaceae bacterium; assembly: GCA_020852595.1. Classification (GTDB taxonomy): domain Bacteria; phylum Pseudomonadota; class Alphaproteobacteria; order Rhodospirillales; family Rhodospirillaceae; genus SHVO01. The sequence goes on along the minus strand of JADZAK010000116.1, from coordinate 25,014 downwards.
GAAACCAAACGGCGCGAAAACGAACTCGCGCGCGCCGAAGCGGCGCTTCAGGAATCCAACCGGCAGAAGGACAAGCTGTTTTCCATCATCGCGCACGACCTGCGCAGCCCGTTCAATACCGTGATGGGGTTCGCCGATCTTCTGGCCGGCAGCGCGAAGGAGCTGCCGCGTGAGCGGGTTGCCGAATATGCGCGCATCGTGCGCAGCTCGGCGGGCGACGTGCAGACGTTGCTCGACAATCTCCTGACCTGGGCGTGCATCCAAATTCGAGAGTCCGGTCTTAAGTTCGCGCCGCTCGACCTTGCGGTCGTCTCCGCGCGGAGCGTCGAACCGCTCATGCATATGGCCGAGGAGAAGCGCATCTCCATCGGCAGCGATATCACGCGCCTGAACGTCGCGGGCGACGCGGACTTGGTCTGCATCGTCCTGCGCAACCTCGTCTCCAACGCCATTAAGTTCTGCAGGCCCGGCGGCTCGGTGCGTTTGTCCGCGGCGGCGCTGGAGGAGGGGCGTTTCGTGAAAGTCACCGTGCGCGACGACGGCGTCGGCATGTCGCATGCCGCCAAGGCCGATCTCTTCGCGCTGAAGTGCGGCACGTCCGAGGCCGGGACGTTAGGCGAGAAAGGCACCGGGCTCGGTCTTTATCTCTGCCGCGATATCGTCGGCCGTCACGGCGGCGAGATCACCGTCGATTCCGCCGACGACGGCGGTACGGCCATCCACTTCACCCTGCCTACAGGGAAGTAATCCTTTTTTTAAAGAGGCGCTCCGTTTAAGAAGGCCCAGGTACTGACTAGAAGGGCCTGCATACGGTTGTCCGCGCTCGACGAGACCCACGCACTAGATTGGGAGGATTCCGACCCCGCGTCCGGACGCTGGTGGATCTCCCGCGCGCGGGACGTCACCGAGGGCGCGGCGCGCGATTTCTTCGTCGCCGAGGACGACATGACCGACGCCTTGCTCGGTCTTTTGCGTGTCCCGCCGCAAAGTCACTACACCGTCCTTGCCGCGGCCTTCCTTGACCGGTTCGAATCGCGCGCCGCCGCCGCCGCCGCCGTGAAAGACGATATCGCGAATGCGCTCGCGCACGGCGACAAGGCGCGGAGCGTGGCCGGCGCTTTGCGGACGTGGCGCGTCATCCGCGTCGTCACCATCGCGCGGAAGAATCTTCCTTTTGTGCTTCTGGGCCTCGCGGCCGGCGCCCTGCTGGGATTGGCCGTGGCGCTCTTCACGGTGTGGACCGGCTTTGTCGGCTGGCCCATCGTCGCCGCCGGCATCGCGCTCGGCGCCGCGACCGGCTTCCTCATGAAACTCGCCGTCGAGGCCTACCGTGCGAAGGCGGTCGCGGGGCCGTGGGGGCGTTTTGCCATCATCATGCTTAGCGCCATCGCCGGCGCGGGTCTTACCGCCGGCGGCGCGCTCGTCCTATTCTGGCACTGACGCCCTGCGTCTAGGTGGAGCCCGGGTCGTAGTTGAGGTTCGGGGCCAACCACCGCTCCATGGTCCGCGGGTCCATGCCCTTGCGCCTGGCATAGTCTTCCACCTGATCCCGTTCGATCTTGCCCACGCCGAAGTACGCGGCTTGCGGGTGGCCGAAATAAAACCCGCTCACGGCGGCGGCCGGCCACATGGCGAAGCTTTCCGTCAACTGGACGCCGGCGTTCTTCTCGGCGTCCAGCAGCGTCCACAGCAGCGCCTTTTCCGTGTGATCCGGGCACGCCGGATATCCCGGGGCCGGGCGGATGCCGCGGTACTCTTCCGCGATCAGCGCTTCATTGGTGAGGGTCTCGCCCGGATCGTAGCCCCAGAATTCCTTGCGGACCCGCTGATGCATGCGCTCGGCGAAGGATTCCGCCAGGCGGTCGGCAAGCGCCTTGAAAAGGATCGCGCTGTAATCGTCCTGATCGCGTTCGAAGGCGGCGACCTTCTCGTCGGTGCCGATGCCGGCCGTCACGGCGAAGGCGCCGATATAGTCGGCGACGCCGGTATCTTTCGGGGCGATGAAATCGGCGAGCGCCGCGTTGGCGCGGTCCGAATTTCCTTCACGCACCATCTGCTGACGCAGCGTGTGGAAGGTGGTCAGCACCGTCTTGCGCGTATCGTCCGTGTAAATCTCGATGTCGTCGCCCACCGCGTTCGCCGGCCAGAAACCGATCACGGCGCGGGCCGTCAGCCACTTCTCGCCGACCAGGCGCTGCAGCATCGCCTGCGCGTCGTTGTACAGCCCGCGCGCCGCTTTTCCGACGGTCGCGTCTTCAAGGATGTTCGGATACTTACCCGCCAGCTCCCAGGTCTGGAAAAACGGCGTCCAGTCGATGGTGCGGGTCAGTTCGGCCAGATCGTAGTCGTCGAACCGCGTCAGGCCCAGTTTGCGCGGGCGTTCGGGTGTGTAGGCGTCCCACGCGATCTTCGTCCGGTTGGCGCGCGCCGCGGCGATGCTTTGGCGCTTCTTGCTCTGCTGCTGACGCGCATGCGCCTCGCGCATCTTCTCGTAGTCGGCCTTCACGTCCGCGACGAAGCCGCCGCGCAAGTGATCCGACATCAAGCTGCTCGCGACGCCCACCGCGCGCGAGGCGTCCTGCACGTAGACCACCACGTTCTTGTAGCCGGGCGCGATCTTGACCGCGGTGTGGACCTTGGACGTGGTCGCGCCGCCGATGAGCAGCGGCACATGGAATCCCTCGCGGTCCATTTCGCGCGAGACATAGGCCATTTCGTCGAGGCTCGGCGTAATCAGGCCCGAAAGCCCGATGATATCGGCCTTCACCTCGCGCGCGGTCTGAAGGATCTTCGCCGCCGGCACCATCACGCCGAGATCCACGACCTCGTAGTTGTTGCACTGAAGAACGACGCCGACGATGTTCTTGCCGATGTCGTGCACATCGCCCTTCACGGTGGCGAGCAGGATCTTGCCGTTGGTTTGGCGTTCGTCGGCGATCCCGGCGGCGGCCTTTTTGGCTTTCTCTTCCTCGATGAAGGGGATCAGATAAGCGACCGCCTTCTTCATCACGCGCGCGCTCTTCACCACCTGCGGCAGGAACATCTTGCCGGCGCCGAACAGGTCGCCGACGACGTTCATGCCGTCCATCAGCGGCCCTTCGATCACGTCCAGCGGGCGGCCGCCTTTTCTCCCCGCGTCCTTGCGCGCTTCCTCGGTGTCCTCGTCGATGAAGTCGGTGATCCCGTTGACGAGGGCATGCGTGAGACGCTTGTTCACGTCGTTCTGGCGCCACGACAGGTCCGCGGCGGCTTTCGGTCCGCCGCCGGCCCTGTACTTGTCCGCGATCTCGAGCAGGCGGTCGGTGGCGTCTTGGCGCCGGTTGAGGATCACGTCCTCGCAGCGCTCTTTCAGTTCGGCCGGGATGTCTTCGTACACGGCGAGCTGGCCGGCGTTGACGATGCCCATGTCCATGCCCGCCTTGATGGCGTGATACAGGAACACCGAGTGGATCGCTTCGCGCACGGGCTCGTTGCCGCGGAAGGAGAAAGATACGTTGGATACGCCGCCGGACACATGGCAGTGCGGCAGGGTTTCCTTGATGCGCCGGGTGGCCTCGATAAAGTCGACGGCGTAATTGTTGTGGTCTTCGATCCCGGTCGCGACCGCGAAGATATTGGGATCGAAAATGATGTCTTCCGGCGGGAAGCCGATCTTCTCGGTCAGCACTTTGTAGGAGCGCGTGCAGATCTCGATCTTGCGCGCCTGCGTATCGGCCTGGCCCTTTTCGTCGAACGCCATCACCACCACGGCGGCGCCGTAACGGCGCACTTTCTTGGCTTGTGCGATGAAGGCGTCTTCGCCTTCCTTGAGGCTGATGGAATTGACGATCGGCTTGCCCTGGACGCACTTCAGGCCCGCTTCGATCACGCTCCATTTGGAGCTGTCGATCATGATCGGCACGCGGCTGATGTCCGGTTCGGCGGCGATGAGGTTCAGGAACTTCACCATCGCGGCTTCGGAATCCAACATGGCTTCGTCCATGTTGATGTCGATGATCTGCGCGCCGCTCTCGACCTGCTGGCGCGCGACGTCCAGGGCCGCTTCGAAGTCGCCCGCGAGGATCAGTTTCTTGAATTTCGCCGAGCCCGTGACGTTCGTGCGCTCGCCGACATTGATGAACGTTGCCGTTTGCTTGGAGGCGGCGCCCTCGTCGGCCGTGCTCATGAGGCGATCTTGAACGGCTCGAGACCGGAAAGGCGCATCGCCGGTTCGCACCGCGGCAGTACGCGCGGCTTCACGCTTTTGACGGCGCCGGCGACGGCGCGGATGTGATCCGGCGTCGTGCCGCAGCAGCCGCCGACGATATTCACGAGCCCGTCCTTGGCCCACGAGCCGAGGTGGCCCGCCGTGGTGTGCGGATGTTCGTCATACTCCCCGAAGGCGTTGGGAAGCCCGGCGTTGGGATACGCGCAGATATAGGTGTCGGCGACGCGGGCGACTTCGGCCACATAGGGACGCAGGAGGTCGGCGCCCAGCGCGCAATTGAAACCGATCGTCAGCGGCTGCGCATGGCGCACCGAATTCCAGAAGGCTTCCGCCGTCTGGCCCGAGAGCAGGCGGCCGGATTGATCGGTGATGGTGCCCGAAATCATGACCGGCACGCGCTCGCCGCGCTCCTCGAACAGTTCATCGATGGCGAACAGCGCGGCCTTGGCGTTCAGGGTGTCGATGATGGTCTCGACCAAAAGCAGATCGGCGCCGCCGTCGAGAAGGCCGCGCGCCTGTTCGCCGAAGGCGGCCTTCAGTTCGTCGAACGTAATGGCGCGAAAGCCGGGATCGTTCACATCCGGTGAAATGGACGCGGTCTTGTTCGTGGGCCCAAGCGCGCCGGCGACGAAGCGCGGCTTGTCCGGCGTTTTCGCGGTCGCGGCATCTGCGGCTTCGCGCGCCAGCTTCGCGCCCGCGACGTTCAGTTCGTAGGCCAGGTCTTCCATGCCGTAATCGGCCTGGGCGATGCGCGTGGAGGAAAAGGTGTTGGTCTCGAGGATGTCCGATCCCGCGTCCAGATATTCGCCGTGGATTGCGCGGATCAGGTCGGGCTGGGTCAACGAAAGGACGTCGTTGTTGCCTTTGATGTCGCGCGGCCACGCGGCGAAGCGGACGCCGCGGTAGGCGGCTTCGTCCAATTTGTGGCGCTGGATCATGGTGCCCATCGCACCGTCGAGCACCAGGATGCGGGAGCGCAGCGCTGCGTTCAGCGCCTCCAACCGGTCAGCACGGGTGGCCATAGAACAATCCTTGGCTTTCATCCTCCGGGCCTGCAGGGCCCCATGCCTTGCGGTGTCCGGCGTATGAAATGTCGTGACTACTTAATGAAAACGGCTTGGCAAAGCAAACCGGCGCGGCGGGGTCTGGGGCGCGTAAAACCCCGGTGCGACTCGGAGGTCCCCAAACCGCCGAAACTTGCTCCAAGTTAACTAATAAAACCTTGACGGGGGCGAATTGGTTTCGACTCATGGTCAATTGAAATTAAGAAAATATAATAAAAACAATGAAGTATGACCCAGTTGTTTCTGAGTTTTGTCTGGTCTGCTCTTGTTTTTCGGGTGGTTTTCCATTAAGAATCAGAGGTACGCAGAAGTGCGTTGAAATCCTTGTCATCGGCCAGAAGGGGCGATGAATGACTGAAGTGGTCACATCCTATGCTGCCTCTCCGCAGCTCAACCTGTTAGCCCAGCGGCAACAGGGCTTTGGCGGTTCTGCACCCGCCGTCACTCAGCCGGACGCGCCCACCGCGGAGTCAAACGCTCTGCAAAGCACGCTCGCGGCGTCCGATAAGGCGGAAGACAAGTCCTTCGCCTCCGAGCTTCCGTCCCGCGATACCTCGTCCGGCGCCAACAACGGCAGTGGCCCGTCGCGCCCGCGCGTCGAGATCAAACAATTTGACGTCGGTTTGTCGGCCGCCGAGGTGGTTGGCACGCAGGACGTGCTCCAGCGCTTCGACGCCAACGGCGATGGCCGTGTCGACACGCTTGAAGCCGATAAAGCCGCCTTGGTTCGCCAGAAGGTCTTCACATTTGCCGGCCTTGCCGCCGCGCCCCATGGCGCGCCGCAGATCCCGGCCGGCCCCGCGCTCACCGAAGACGAAGCGCCCGCGCTCGCCCGCGAAACCGGCGCCGCCATCGCGTCATTGTCCACCTTCGACGAAGCGGGCCTGCCGAAGAAGTTCTCGGCGTCCCTCGTCCAGGATCCGGGCGCCAAGAAGTTTTTCGCTGAAGTCGCCGAGCAGGGCGCGCCGGCCGGCGTCGCCGATGCGCCGAAGAAATATTATGGCCAAGGCGCGGAAGTCGTGGTCGCCGGCCAGTCGAACAACGGCGCCAATCCGCCGGTGAAATACGCCGACCGCGCGCCGGTCAAGGACCAGGTCTTGAGCGAAGACGGCACGGGCGAAGTAAAATACTACGACCGCGTCGCGCAGGCCGAGGGCGGTGACGCCGGGGCCGAGTCCGAGACCTTCGGAAAATACTCGGAGAAGGCCGAAGAAATCGCGGCCGCCTACGCCGCGCTGCAGAGCGATGCGCCGGTCGAAACGCCGGTGGTCACGGTCGTGACCGCGTAAGCGGAGCCCTTGGGGTGCTGGAGAGCCCGGCTGACGAGCCGGGCTTTTTTTATGAGCGATACCGGCCTTCGCCGAATATCCACGCCTGCCACGATTTTGGGAAAATCCGGTAGAACGCGATCGTCGGATGCCAATCTTCGTTTGGCGAATGACGCCGCTTCCAAGCGGTCTGAATCGCCACGGCGAAACTCAGGATCCACAACGCGAGCAGTGGGGCGAGCCACGCGAAACGCACCCAGGGCTCCGCTTCGTACGAAAGCGATAAGCCCACGGCGCCATAGAAAAGCGTGAATACCACCCACTTGTTCATGAGACATCGTAGCAAAGGGGCACGCTTTGGGCTAAGGCGAATCATGTTTTTCGGGTCAGCCGGGGCTTTCAAAGCGCCCAAATAGCCGGAAAATAAAGACTCGCGCCTACTCATTCCGTTCGGCCCGTCCTATATCAGGGGCCCTGTAAACACCCCGGACCCGCCCTTTGCGTCATCTCTCCACACCCCCCGAGGAACCCACCCGCAAACGCAGCGATTGGCAGGTCCTGCGTTCACTGCTGCCGTTCCTGTGGCCGCCGCGCGGTGTGGACGGCGCGGGCGACATCAAGACCCGGGTCGTCATCGCGCTGATCTTCATTGTCCTTGCGAAAGTCGCCACGGTTCTCGCGCCGATCTACATGCAGCGTTCGGTCGATGCGCTTGCGCCGTCGGACCTGTCGGCGGACATCGCCGTGCCTCTGGCGCTGATCTTGGCCTATGGCGTCGCGCGCTTTCTCGGCCTCGCCTTCGCCCAGTTCCGCGACGCGATCTTCGCCAAGGTGGGCGTGCGCGCCGTGCGGCGCTCCTCGGCCGTCGTGCTCGAACACCTGCACCGGCTCTCCTTGCGCTTCCATCTCGACCGCAAGACCGGCGGCCTTTCGCGCGTCATCGAGCGCGGCCGCAATGCGATCGAAAGTTTGCTCTCTATTTCGCTGTTCAATCTTTTCCCGACCCTGCTCGAGGTCGTGCTCGTTTTCGCCATCCTGTGGAAAGCCTTCAGCGTCTGGTTCGGCGTGGTCGCGCTGGCCTGTGTCATCGTCTACGTGATCTTCACGGGGGCGACGACCGAATGGCGCCTCAAGTACCGCCGCGAAAGCAACGCGCTCGACACCAAGGCCAATACCCGCGCCATCGACAGCCTGCTCAACTACGAGACGGTCAAGGCCTTCGGCAACGAAAAGCTGGAGGTCGAGGAATACGACCGCGTCATGGGCGGCTATGAGCGCGCCGCCGTGCGCACCCAGTCCTCGCTTGCGTTGATGAACGTCGGCCAGGCTTTCATCATCTCCGTCGGTCTCGCCGCCCTGATGTATATGGCCGCCGAGGGCCGCGCGGCCGGTACGATGACGGTGGGCGATTTCACCCTCGTGAATCTCTACATGCTCCAGCTCGCCGCGCCGCTGAATTTTTTCGGCTTCGTCTACCGCAACATCAAACAGTCGCTTGTGGACCTCGAGAAGATGTTCGACCTCATGGAGGTCGCGCCGGAGATCGAGGACAAGGCGAATGCGCCGGCGCTGAAGGTGGCGGGCGGCGAGATCCGTTTCGAGAATGTTACCTTCGCCTACGATCCGCGCCGGCCGATCCTGAAAGACGTCTCCTTCACCGTGCCGCCGGGCAAGATGGTGGCCATCGTCGGCACGACCGGCTCGGGTAAATCCACGGTCGCGCGGCTTCTGTTCCGTTATTACGATATCGGCGGGGGCGCCATCCGCATCGACGGTCAGGATATCCGCGACGTCACCCAGGACAGCGTGCGCGCCGCCCTCGGCGTCGTGCCGCAGGACACGGTGCTGTTCAACGACACCATCCGCTACAATCTTTCCTACGCCAAGCCCAACGCATCCGACGCCGACATCGGCCGCGCGGCCGAACTTGCGCATATCCATCGCTTCATCGCCTCGCTGCCCGACGGCTATCGGACCCTGGTCGGCGAGCGCGGCCTGAAGCTTTCGGGCGGCGAGAAGCAGCGCGTGGCCATCGCCCGCGTCATCCTCAAGAACGCCCCCATCCTCATTTTCGACGAGGCCACCTCGGCCCTCGACACCCACACCGAGAAAGAAATCCAGGCGAACTTGCGCGAAGTCAGTACAGGCCGTACGACCCTCGTCATCGCGCACCGCCTTTCCACCATCGTCGACGCGGACCAGATCCTGGTTCTCGAAAACGGCGAGATTGTCGAGCGCGGCAGTCACGAACAGCTCCTGGCCCTGGGCGGCGCTTATGCCGGCGCATGGACCAGGCAGCAGAAGCTATCCCTTGAAGAAGAACCGGAGCCACCCGTTGTCGAGTAATGCTAAAACGTCGGTGTCCATCTATGCCGCCCGCGCCGCCGACCGCAATCCGCGGGCCATGCAGGGCGCTTTGGAACTCGGCGGTCTTATCGCCAGGCGTTTCAACCTGGATGCGAAGACCGTCGCCGCGCCCGAGGCCGTGCATGACGGCGGCTGGGAGGCCCAGCTCAAGGTCGCGACGCCCAAACTCACGCAGCTTGCCGCGCACCTCGACACTATCTTCGCGCAGGGCGGCAAGGGGCTGCTGATCAACGGCAGGTGCGCCGCGAGCATCGCCACCCTGCCGGTTCTCGCGAAACATCATCCGGACGCGGCGCTCGTATGGTTCGATGCCCACGGCGACATCAACACCCCGGCCGATCAGAACTTCAACGAGTTCGCCTATCTCGGCGGCATGGTGATTACCGGCGCCTGCGGACACTGGGAGACCGGCCTCGGCGCCGGTCTCGATTTCTCGCGTGTCGTGCTTGCGGGCTGCCGCGATCTCGATCCGCCCGAGGTCGATAAGATCCGCTCCGGGCAGATCACCCTCGTCGAAAGCGGGAACGGCTTCGCGCAGCGCTTGCTCGAGGCGATCGGCGGACGCCCGGTCTATGTGCATCTGGATTGCGATGTCATGTCCGCCGGTCTCGTCCCGACCGAGTACCAGGTGCCGGACGGCATCGACTTCGCGGCGCTCAAGGCCGTCTTCGAAGCGCTCAGTCAGCTGCGCGTCGTCGGCCTGGAGGTCGCTGAATACGAAAGCGTGTGGCCGGACGGCCGCTCGGGCGACGTGAACGCGCTGCTCGACGCCATCACGCCGCTCGTGCTCGCCGTCGCCGCTTAATACCCGAGATACTCCACGCCGCCGCTGACGCCCTTCTGCTTGTAGATGTCGTGGCATTTCCGGCAGCTGATCTGATCCGTGTACCAGATGACCTGGTTCACCGAGTTGTGCTTGGACGCTTCGATGGCCATGGCGACGGCGGCCTCGAACTCCTGCATGTAACGCGTGTATCCGGCCCAGTCGTCCCAGAGGTGCGGCTGCGAGGTGCCGCCCGGCGCGTGCTTTTCGAAGCTCGGCAGCACCATGCGGGCGGAGATCAAGACCGTCTCGAGATGCGAGCGCAGATTATCCGCGGGGCCGCCGAAGGCGATGATCCCCGCCATGGCGTTGAACTGCGCTTCCAGGGTTTTCATGATCCCCTTGCGGTAGGCGATCGCCTCCTGATCGAGGGCGGCTTCGCTCGCCTGCGCGGGCGCCGCCATCAAAGCGAGACTTGCAAGGCCTGCGCGCCAGAACGATGTGTGTTTCATGGGTGTGCCTCCGTGCTCACCTGTTCGCCGGCTCGCAGCTTATTCTGCAAGGTGCGGCGATGTTTCGCGTCCTCGAAGCCGTGCAGGCCGAGATGCCATTGCAGCGCGACGACGAAACCTTTCACCGGCTGCAAGAGGCCGATCGCGCCGAACAGCACGAGCGGCATCCACAGCGCGAAATGGACCCAGTAGGGCGGGGTATAGGTCAGCTCGACGAACAGGATGCCGACGAACACGAGCTTGGCGATCACGAAAATCACCAGGTAAGCGGGATAGTCGTCCGCCTGATGGTGATGAAGCTCCTCGCGGCAGGTCTCGCAGCGGCCCTGCACCTTGAGGAAGCCGCCGAACATGCGGCCTTCGCCGCACGCCGGGCACTTCATCGAAAGCCCGCGGCCCAGCGCTCTCGCCAGTGAAACAGAACGCGCGTCCCGCGCCATCGCCTCAGTCTCCTTGACCTCGATCATGATCCATACAATAAAGTTGTTGTATCCAAACAATCAAAGACAAAGGGTCAAATTGTATGGATTGGGTCCCTGCATTATCCGAGTGGTCCGGCCCGGTTTTTACACGGATTGTCGATGCCCTTGCAGCGGATATTGCGGGAGGCAGGCTTGTGCGCGGCCAACGTCTGCCGACGCACCGTTCGCTGGCGAAGGCGCTTGGCGTCGATCTCACCACCGTGACACGCGCCTACGGTGAAGCCCGCCGCCGCGGGCTCGTCGACGCGCGCGTGGGGCAGGGAACCTTTGTGTCCGAGACGACCGCGCGCAACAAACACGCGCCGGTCGTTACAAAGATCGATCTTTCGATGAACATTCCGCCGCAACCGGTGGAAGCCAATCTCGACTTGAGGATCGCGCACGGCCTGAAGGCGATTCAGGACGATTATGGGTTCAGCGCGTTTCTCAACTATCAACGCGCGGGCGGCGCCCTGACCGATACGGCGGCCGCCGTGAAGTGGCTGCGCAAACGCGTGCCGCAAGCCGACACGGCGCGGCTTGTCATCGCGCCCGGCAATCAATCGATCGTTTTCAATGCCCTGCTCGCGCTCACGTCGCGCGGCGATACCGTCGTGACCGAGGTTTTGACGTTTCCGGGAATCAAGGCCGCCGCCGCGCAGCTTGGACTGCGCCTTGCCGGCGTGCCGATGGATGGCGAAGGGATCATGCCCGAAGCGCTCGCCAAGGCTTGCAAGACGCATAAGCCGAAAATCGTCTATCTCACGCCGACCCAGCACAATCCCACCACCGCGACCATGGGCGCGGCGCGGCGCGCGGCGGTGGCGGACGTCATTCGCCGCAGCGGCGCAATTCTCATCGAGGATGACGCCTATGGCGCGCTCGAACCGGGCGTCGTGCCGATTGCGGCGCTGATCCCCGAACGCGCGTATCTTGCGGTTGGGCTTGCAAAGTGCATCGCGCCGGCCTTGCGTGTTTCATACGCGCTGGTGCCCGATGAGGCGGCCGCCGCCGCCATGCGCGGCGCGCTTCAAGCCACGGTGCTGATGCCGCCGCCGCTCATGGTGGCGCTCGCCACGCAGTGGCTGCAAAGCGGCGTCGCCGACAAGATCATCCAGGCGATCCGCGCGGAGTCCCGCGGTCGTCAGGCCCTCGCGGCGCGGATCTTGAAGGGCATCCCCTATGCATCGCAGCCGCATGCGCACCATATCTGGCTGCCGATGCCGGCGCCCGTTTACGGCGCGCTGCATCGCGGACTTGCCGTCGTCAGCGACGAGGTTTTTGCGGTCGGCGCGGCGCCGAGCGGTGTGCGCGTCTGCCTCGGCGCGGCGCGTAGCCGCGACGAACTCGCGCAGGCGCTCGAATTCCTCGCCGAAACGGCGAGGAATTCGAACCGGCCCATGCCCGTGGTGTGACCCTAAACCTAGAACAGACGGAAGATCGACTGTTCGGAACGCTGCGCGATGGACAGCGAAATCGTGCCGAGCTGCTGGCGCGTTTGCAGCGACAACAGGTTGGCGGACTCTTCGTTGAGATCGGCGTTCACCAGCAGCGCCGCGCCGGAGGCGAGAGTGCTGATCATGCTTTGGGTGAAATCCATGCGCAGTTCCAGCAACGAGGCATTGTTGCCGAAACTCTGCGCGCTGTTGCGGATGGTCGTTAGCGCCGAATCGAGGCCCCGGATGGCCGCGTTGATGGCCGTGACCGCCGCGGTGCCCGTCTGCCCCCAGACCGTCGTGTCGCCGGCGGTGCCGGTCGCCACGACCGCGTCATGAACGATCTTTTGGAATTCGGAATCGGCCAGGCCGCTGATCACGACTTGATTGAGCGCCGAAGCTTCCGTCCGCTCGTTGAGGTTGATGGTGAGATCGTCGCCGCCGCCGGTAAAGGCCGCGGTGCTGCTCTTGAGAAGATTGACGCCGTCGAAGCTCGCGTCCTCGGCGAGATTGTCGACCTGGCTGCGCAGTTCGTTGAACTGGCTGGCCAGCGCCGCGCGCGAGTCCTCATCCGTCGCCGAGATCGCCGACTGCGCCAGCGCCTTCATCTGCGAGACCAGGCTTTCGATCGACTCCAGGGCCTTTACGGCGGTTGTGACGATCCCGACCCCGTTGGCGATGGTGCTTTTGATGTTGGTGAGGTCGGCGGCGCGGTCGTTCAGGTTGCGCGCGGTGAAGAACGCCACCGCGTCATCGATCGCGCTGTTGACCCTTCGGCCGGTGGCGAGACGTGTTTGTGTAACGTCGATCAGCGACTGCGTGCGCTGTAACGACGAAATATTGGTGCGTGTTGCAGAACCAACTGCGATGTCGCTCATGCGATTCCCCTTCGAATTCCCCCCATCACGGAGGTGCTCGATCCTCCTTCTCGGAGGTTGGAACCGCGTTCTGCGGCACTTGCCACTTAGACGAGTATCTTATTAACTTTTTCCGCGAAGTGCGAGAGTTCGTTAATATTTCGTTAACATATTGATTTTTATGACATTAGTGAGGCTTTTGGGACACACGCGGGAGAGCCTATTCCCTCTTTTTTAACAATTTTCAGGTATCGGAACGGGTCGATCTTCGCGTGCCTGGCGCGAATTGCGCACGAAAAATAAACGCGCCGCGCGCGGCTGCGGATGCACGAAAATCGTTGCGGGTCGCGGCAAACTCGAGCGGCGGATGTGCAATCCACCGGCTGCGCGGCCTCGTTCACACGTCCCAATCCCTTGATATCGCCCAATCCCTTGATATCGAAGGTGTCCGGATTCGTTAAAAAGCCCGATTCTTCAAGGCTATCCCCACACTTTATTAACGTTCCTTGCCTTAGGTTGCAGGGATGGTGGATCGGGCCCCGCGATGCCGCGGGCCCGCACTCATAAATAAATGCGTCCGGTATCAGCCGGGACGGGGACAGGGAACGATGGCTCAGGATCGTCACGAAGAAGGCGCGGTGGACTCGGGCGCGCCGATCTATGTTGAGAACAAGCCGTCGCGCGCCGCGCGCATCAAGAAGCCGCCCTTCGGATTGAAGGCGCCGCAAAGCGTCGCGGGTGTTTCCGTCGTCCCTGAGATTTCGTCCGATATCGATGTCGCCGCCGCGCCCACCATGGCGTCTCCGAGCTGGTGGCATGAAGCGGGCAAGTCCGTACTGGCCGGCGCCGTCATCTCCGGCGCGTGGGCCGCGGTGTTCGCGATTTACATCACCGCCGCCGTCGGCTGGGGGCAGCTGTTCACCCTCCTGCCCGACCAGTTCGGCAGCCTTACCGCCACGTTTGTCCTTCCGCTGGCCTTCCTTTGGGTGATCATCGCCTACCTCGACCGCGGCCGTGAACTGCGCCGCGAGAGCGCCGCGCTGCGCGCGCACCTCGCGCAGCTCACCTATCCGTCGGCCGAGGGCGAGGCGCGCGTCAACGCCATCTCCGAGTCCCTGCGCGCGCAGGCCAACGCGCTTGTCGGCGCCAGCGAAACGGCCGTGCGTCAGATGCAGAAGCTGCAATCGGGCTTCCTGCGCGACACCGAAAAGCTCGCGACGGTCACCGGCACCTTGGAGGCCGGCGCGACCTCGGCCGCCGCGGCCGTCACCGAGCAGGTCACGAAGCTCCAGGCCGTGATCGATTCCGCGGCCGACGTGAACCTCAAGATCGAAGACGGCCTGCGCCGTCAGCATGAGTTCATCCGCTCGGCCAGCCAGAAGACTCTCGCCGAAGTGCACAGCATGGGCCAGACCCTCGCCGGCCAGGTGAACAGCTTGTCCACCGCCACCGAGCGCGCCCGCGGCCAAAGCGCCGCCATCGCCCAACAACTGAGCGAGCAGGAAAAGTCCCTGGCGAAGGCCGGCGAAGCGGCCAAGCACTATGCCGACGAGATGGGCAAGGCCGTCGCGGCCAACGCCGAGCAGGTCGAGGAAGCCGCCAAGCGCGCCGAAATCGTGGTCGGTGAAATCGCCGACTCTCTGACCAGCAAGGCCGGCGGCCTCGAACACCTGTTCGACCGCCAGCGCAGCGAACTCGCCGCCGCGGGCGACCGCATCGAAGACCAGGCCACCAAGGTCAACATGCGCCTCGGCCAGCAGACCGCGAACCTCGATCAGGTCATGGAACGCGTGCTCAGCCGCGTGAAGATCGTCGAAGAAGCGCTGGCGATCCAGACCAAGGAACTCAGCGCCGCCTCCGACGGCGCGGTCGCCAAGCTGCGCACCGTTGAAAGCATGGTCAAGAAACAGGCCGACACGGTGGGCGAGGCGGCCGACCGCGTCGAGAACCGTCTCCAGGCCTCCGCCGACGAATTCAATGTACGCTCGCGCATCGTCACCGAGAAGTTCGAGCGCGCGACCGCGGACCTCGAAAAAGCGTCGACCGTGGCCATCGGCCGCGCCGAGGCCATGGGCCAGATTTCCGATACCGTCATCCAGAAGATCGACACCGTGGGCGCGCGCGTGCGTGAACACGCCGAGCAGCTTGCGAACTCCGCGACGCGCGCGTCGGTGCAGGCCGACAATATCCGCGACACCCTGCGCCGCCAGAACGATGAAGTGGAAATGGCGGCCAATACGCTGACCACCCACGTCAAGCTCAGCGAAACCGCGCTCGCCCAGCAGGCGCGCCAGATGGGCTCGACGTCCGAGCAGGTCCTGTCGCACGTCCGTTCGATGTCGGACGTTCTCAGTCAAAACTCCTCGGAACTCATGCAGCTTTCGGCGCGCGTGACGAAGGAACTCGAGTCCATCCGCGAGTCCCTCGAGGTCACGTCGCAGAAGGTCTCCGACACCGTGTCGCACTCGGTCGCCAAGACCAAGGACGTCAGCCGCGAAATCGGCTCGGAAGTCTCGGCCCTGTCGTCGGTCGCAAGCAACGTTTCGAAGGACCTGCAGTCGGTCCTCAACCAGTTGGACACCGTGAAGGACTCCTTGCGCTCCGCGTCCGACGTGGCGGCGGCGCGCATGAAGAACGCCTCGGAAGACTTCAACGATCATGTCTCGTCCATCGACAAGGCCGCGTCGCGCGCGACCGACGTCATGGCGATGGTCGGCGACGGCCTGCGCCAGCGCGCGGCCAACATCGATTCCACCGCCGACGACGCCCAGGTGCGCCTCAACGGCTTCCGCGACGCCCTGCAGAAGCTCATGCTCGACTTCGAGGACGCCACCAATCGCGGCGCCGCCCAGGTCGCGGTCGCCGGCGACAAGATGCGCCAGTCCTTGGGCGAGTTCGCCGACACGTCGGAAAAGATCGCCGGCGGCACGCGCGCGACGGGCGAGGCGTTCCGTCAGCAGCTGCTCACCCTTGGAAAATCGGCCGACGAAGCCGTCAACCGCGTCGAGGTCGTTCTCAAAACCTTGCGCAAGCACGCCGACAGCCTCGTGGAAGCCTCGAACGGCATTACCGAGCAGACCGGCAAGGCCGGCCAGGTCTTCGCCCGCCAGGTCGACCAGCTCATGGTCTCGGCCACCAAGGCCGCCGACACCGCCAAGCAGCTCGAGGACGTTCACGACCGCGCCCATACCGGCAAGTTCCTCGAGAACACCACTTACGTCATCGAGCAGCTTCACTCCATCGCCGTGGATATCGCACGCATCTTCCAGCCGAGCGTCGAGGAAGAACTGTGGAAGCGCTACTACAAGGGCGACCAGGCGGTGTTCCTGCGTCACATCACCAAGACCCTCAGCCGCCAGAAGTTCGAGGCGATCCAGCAGAAGTACAAGACCGACGAGAAGTTCCGCTCGTACGTCATGCGCTATCTCAAGGAGTACTCGGCCCTGGTCAAACACGCCCGCGCCACCGACCGCGCGGAAGTGCTCACCACGACCTTCTCCACCTCCGACATGGGCAAGCTCTACATGCTGCTCAATAAGGCGATGGACGCGGCCGTCGCGCCCGACCAGGGCCACGAGCCGTAATTAAAGCTGCGGGGACGGATGACGCGGCGCGGGCTCGTTAGAGCCAGCCCGACTTCTTGAAGCGCCAGTACAGGACCGCGCAGGCGCCCGCGATGGTGAAGAGCGCCATGGGATATCCGTAGTACCATTCGAGTTCGGGCATGTGCCGGAAGTTCATGCCCCAAAGACCCGCGAAGGCGGTCGGCACGGCGAACATGCCGGCCCAGGCCGCCAGGCGCTTCGTCACTTCGTTGTCTTCGATCGCCACCATGGCCAGGTTCGCCTGCAGCGCCGCCGAGATCGTGTCGCGCAGGCTGTCCAACGACGTGTTCAGGCGCGTCAGGTGATCGTACACGTCGCGGAAATAGTCCTGCGTGTTGTAGCAAACCAGGGGAACGCGCCCGCCGTACAGCTTGCCGCTCGCTTCCATCAGCGGGAACACGGCGTGTTTCATCACCATCACCTTCTGCTTCAGGGCGTAAAGGCGCTCGGTATTCTGGCGCGCCAATCCCTTCGCGAAGATGGCCTCCTCGATGGTTTCAAGTTCCGTCTCGAGGATATCGATAATCGGAAAGTAGCGGTCGACCACCGCGTCCATCAGGGCGTACAGCACGAAGCCGGAGCCGTGTTTCAGCAGGTGCGGTTCGCGCTCGGCGCGGTCGCGGATGCCCACGAAGCTTCTTTGACTGCGGTTGCGCACGGAAAGCACGTAATTGTTGCCGACGAAAACCGCCACTTCGCCGACATTGAGTTCCTTGTCGATCTCTTCCACCAGGTGGAACACCGCGAAGATGGAATCGCCGTACTCCTCGATTTTCGGGCGCTGGTGACCGTTGCGGGCGTCCTCGACCGCGAGTTCGTGCAAACCGAATTCGGCGCGCATTTCTTCCAGCTCTTCATTGGTCGCGTCTTTCAAGGCGACCCAGACGAAGGCGTCGGGAATGGCGAGATACTTGCTGATATCCTGGACCGGGATCTCCGCCAGCTTCTTGCCGTCTTTATAGGCGATGCAGTTGATGAGCATGGAACGACCTTCTTTCCCCGGATGCTCGCGCGGTGTGCCGCGGGGGCGAAGATTACGTCCGTTTACGGACGCGGTCTATCCGCGATGAGTGGCGGCGATGCCGATAAGCGCCGCCTCCAACTTGCGGCAGAAGGCGTCGACGTGGAACAGCGGCTGCGATGTGAGGTTGGTCGCGAGGCGATCCTTTGTCGCGGCCAGCGCCGCCGGATCGCTCGCCAGCGTCACGGCCCGCTCCTCGAATTCCAGCGCCGTGCGGCAGGCCATCTCGGGCATATCCAACGCTTTCAGGAACGACGTCGCGATCCGCGACGCGAAACGCGGCCCTGTAACCGTGAGGAGCGGAAGGCCCGCCCACAGGGCGTCCAGCGCCGTGGTCGACGCGTTGAGCCCGAGCGTGTCGAGAAACAGGCCGGCGTGACGATGGCGCGCGAGGTGCATCGCCTTGTCCGGCAGACGGGTGGCGAAAACGAGCCGCTCGCCCCCGATGCCGCGCGCCTCGGCTTCCTTGCGCAGGTTTTCCGCGAGGCTCTTGCTCTGTGTCACCGAGAGCCAAAGGACGCTGCCGGGAACCCGGCGCAGGATGCGCATCCACACATCGAATGTCGGCGTATCGATCTTTTCCGGATTGTTGAACGCGCAGAACACGAAACCGCTTTCCGGCAAGCCGGCCTCGGCGCGCGAGAGATCCGGGCCGATCGGATGCGGCGAGGCGGGGTGATACGTTCCCGCGAGGCGTACGGTCTTCGCGCGATAAAGGGCTTCTTCTCCGGCGGGGACCACGGTCTCGTCCGCGAGGACATAGTCGATGCCGTCGATCTCGCAGCTGCCGGCGTGACCCAGCCAATACACCTGGATCGCGGCCGGGCGCCGCGCGACGACCGGCATCAGGAATGTCGTCATATAGCCGTCGAGGTAGACGAGAACGTCGAGGTTCTCGCGTGCGATCGCCCGCAGCATGGCGGCCGGCTCGCGTTCGACGTGGAAGCGTTCGGCGCCCGCTTTGATCTGGTCGGTATAGGGATTGGCCTCGCCCGCCGGGCAGTAAAAGACGTGGACCTCGACCTTGGCGCGGTCGTGCGCGGCAAAAAGCGCGGCGGTGACGTGGCCGATGGGATGGTCCCTGAAATTGTTGGAAAGATATCCGATGCGCAGGCGCTGCGTCGATTTCGGCTGGCCGGTGGCCGGCGGGCCGAAACCTTCGGCGAGGGCCGCGATCTGTGTCGTGAGAGCGGCCGTGACGGATTTCTCGACCGACGGCGTCAGCGGCCGCATGATCGCCTGATAGGCGATCATGGCCAGGTTGTTGTGGTGGATGGTGCGCAGATCGATGGCCTTCAGGGCGCGGATCAGGAAACGCTCATGGCGCTCGGCGTCGCCGAGCCGGCCCTCGAAACCGTCCATGGCCAGAAGGCGCGTCAGCGCCAGGATCGCCAGCGGATATTGGTGCAGCACCGCTTCGTAGTTCTCGCGGGCCTCGTCCCAGGCGCGCAGGTCGTCGGCGTTGGACGCAAGCTTCAGCAGTAATTCCATCGCCGCGATGGCCTCCCGCACTTTGGCGGCGGCTTCGGCATGGTCCGGATCGATCCCCAGGATGCCCTGATAGACCGCCGTCGCGTCGGCGGGGCGGTCGAGTTCCATCAGCGTTTCCGCCAGGACCCGCAAAAGCTCGATGTTCCGCTGCTCCCGCGGCACGGCGGGGCCGATCAGATCGAGCGCCTGCTGGGCCTGGTCCCGCGCCAGCATGTCCCGCGCGGTTTTGATGAGTTCGGTCGTATCCATGGGCCCGTTATATCGCCTTTTTCCGCCTCGCACCCGCGATTGCGGGAGAGGGGAAGGGTTCGAAGGCGAGCCGATGCGGCAAAATCGGAGGAGACCGAGAGCCGGACGCGCGCCCTCAATTAAGTATACGGTCCCCGCAACTAGTTCGGGAACTAGTTGCGGGGACAGTATACTTAATTGGCGGTCGCCGGCGGAAGGGGTGAGGGGGCTTTTTGTTTCCGCTTTCCTCGCGCTTGACGCGAGGGGCCAGGGTTCGAAGGCCGCGCGCCCGGCGCGGGGATTGCGATTCACCTCATTCGCGCGCGGCGCGCTCCGGGCGGGGCGTGGTCTCATCCGTCGCGACCGGCTTGTCCGGGTGGATCACGTAAGCGCGGGCGAACTGCACGTCGATCGCGGCGGACAGGGCGGTGTTCTGCCCTTTTTCGTCCGGATAACCATCGGCGAGTTTCGCGAACAGGCGCCACAGGGACGGCGAGGAGAGCTGTCCGTAATTCGTGTGGTGCGTCGACCAGCCGGAATTCATCTGCAGATACCAGGCCCAGGCGTCCGCGTAGCCGCCGATATAACCCTGGGCATAATCGCCGGTCAGCTTCAGCTGGAAGCGCGCGCCCTTCATCACATGCACGCCCGTGGAGTCGAAGGCGATGGTCAGCGGCAGGCGCAAATCGGCGGTTTCGGTGGTCAGCGTGCCGTCGGCGATCTTGCCTTTGAACCTCGTGATGAACTCCTTGCCGAAGCGCGCGTCGACGCGCTGCGTGCCGCCCGGCAGGAAGTTGTTGCCCGTCGCGTCGGCCAGAAGATTGTCGAGGCCGCGGTAGGTCGTCACCGTCACGTCCGGATCGTTCACCAGATCGTCCACGTCGGTGATCTCGATCAGCACGCGGTTGAAGTTGTTGCGGCGCGCGGCGTTGCCTTCGAAGAACGTCATATAAGGCTGCGCGTTGTTGTAACCCGCGATGCAGCCGATGGCGCGATAGAGCTGGTTGTCGATGCCTTTTTCGCCGTCCGGGCTCACAAAATCGTTGGGGCCGACCTTGCCGTCGAGGTTCATGCCCTTGCTGACCTTGCCTTCGACCTGCCGGTATTCATACGGCTCCGGCGTCAGGGTCGGATGCCACGTCTCGCCTTCCCATTTCAGTTGGGTGTCGATGACCGAGCGCTGCACGCCGTCTTCCGGGTACAGGATCTTGAACTGCTCGCGTTCGCCGTCGTTCACGCCGTGCGGCCATTCCTGCTAGGCGCCGGGGGTGCGGTGGATCGACCACTCGCGCAGGGTCATCACGTAACCGATCGTCCGGTTGGTGATGCCGGTTTTGGCTTGTTCCGCGGCGAAGGAGTCGCCGGCGCCAAGGACGCCGAAGGCGAGCGCGGCAAGCGCTGCGCCGGATTGATATTTCATGGCCTTCTCCGCGAGGTCGTATAAGGCCGCCAGTCTATCAAGCCCTTGCTCGAGTTGCCCTAAAATGTTTTTTAGCGCTGCCAAACAATAGCCGGTTCAACGGGTTACATCCCTATTTGCCGTAGGCGTTCGTGCCCCGGACCTCTATGCTTGCAGCGGGTCTAAACCGGGGAACGAAGCCATGAAGCCTTTCGGGTACGTCGCGTTTGCAGCCGGTTTGCTGGCATCCAGCGGCCTGGTGTCGGCGGCTCACGCGCAGGCGGAACGTTACCGTCCGCCCGTCGCCGATCTCGAGGCTTATTCGCCCGAACCGCTGCCGCCCGGTTTTTCCGTTCAGCACACCGACGTCGACGGCCCGGTGTTCGTCGATCAGAACGGCATGACTCTCTACACATGGCCGCTCAACAATTTGCGCAACGGCAATGCGGGCGATCGCAAGAATGAACCGTCCTCGTGCGCCAACGAGAAGCGCACGGTGACCACGGGCCTCATGAGCCCGTACCCGGGCGGCCTGTTGCTGCCCGATCTCGAGACGCGTCCGACGTGTCAGGACGCGTGGCCGCCGGTGTATGCCGCCGCCGACGCAAAGCCGGTCGGCAAGTGGAAGGTCGTCCAGAACGCCGACGGCAAGACGCAGTGGACCTATGAAGGCATGCCTGTCTACCGCTCGGCGCTCGATCACAAGCCGGGCGATGTCGTCGGTTCGTCGCGCCGCTGGAACCGCGGTGATTCGGGCTCGCACCGCGAGATCATCGGCCCGTCTCCGGACGCGCCGCCGGCCTTCGACGTGCGCACCGTCGCGACGGGCCGCATTCTGTCCACCGACGTCGGTTTCTCGGTCTATACATGGGACGGCGACGCGGCGAACAAATCGAACTGCAAGGGCGAGTGCCTGAAGATCTGGCGTCCGGTCGCCGCGCCGCAGACGGCGCAGGCGCGCGGCGAGTGGGGCATCATCGAGCGTTCGCCCGGCATCAAGCAGTGGACCTTCCGCGGCAAGCCGCTTTACACGCGCATCGCCGAAACGCGCTTCCGCAGCCTCGAGGGCGCCGACATCGCCGGCTGGCACAACGTCTACACACAAGTCGATCCGAAAGCGCCGGCGGACTTCACCGTGCAGGATACGCGCGTGGGCGAGGTCATCGCCGACAAGACCGGCAAGACGGTCTATCAGCACCGCTGCGGCGACGACGCCCAGGATCAGCTCGGCTGCGATCATCCGTCGCAGACGCAAGCCTATCGCATGGCCGTGTGCGGCCGCGGCGACGCGGACATCTGCCTCAAGACATTCCCCTACGTGATCGCGGCCCCGGGCGCGAAATCGGGCAGCCGCATCTGGGGAACGATGTGGATCGACCCGAAAACCGGACACGCGGCGGCCGCGAATGCGCCGGGCGCCCTGCATGTGTGGACCTACCGCGAGCGTCCCGTTTACACGCACGGCCTCGATAAAGCGCCGGGCGAGATCAACGGCGACGGCTGGGGCGAATTCAACGGCAAGCGCAACGGCTACAAAGGCTTCTTCCTGCGCGACGATTTCCTGAATAACGCGGGATAGGTCTTTTTATCGGCGGAAAATCGCCGGGCGTGCACACGCCGGGGTTATATTTGGGCCTTGAGACGAGAAAACGCGCGCCGATTTGAGCGTTCGCGCCCGTTTCGCCATTCCAAAAGCCGCCTTGCGCGACTACCCTCGGGACCAAGCGAACCGGGGAGGGTTTGATGGCTCAGTTCAATGCAATTCATATCGCAGTGGCCGCGGCGGTCCTCGTGGCCGGAAGCAGCGCCTATGCGCAAAGCCGCGGCGGCGCCCGGATCCCGGTCGAGGCCTTCATCGACGAACCGACGCCGCCGGCGATTCAGGTGCTGGGCACCGAAGTCGACGGGCCGGTCTTCGCCGATGCCGCCGGCCACACACTCTATATATGGCAGGGACGCGGCCAGAATAACCTTGGCTACCGCGGCGAGCAGGAAGGCAAGCCCACCTGTGGTGACACCGTTCAGCGCACCACCGCCGGCTTCCACGAACCATGGCCCGCCGGCCTCGTTCTCCCTGAACTCGACACGCGTCCTTCCTGCGCGGCCGCATGGCCGCCGCTGCTGGCCGACGACGGCGCGAAACCGGCCGGCAAATGGAGCATTGTCGAACGCAAGGACGGCAAGAAGCAGTGGGCTTACGACGGCTACGCGGTCTATCGCTCGGCTCTGGATCATCAGCCCGGCCTTCCGACCGGGATCGGCATTTTGCGCGCCGGCGGCTCGGCCGGCGCCCAGCGCAAACCCATCGGCCCGCGTCCGGACGTGCCGGCGCAGTTCACCGTCGTGACGATGCCGCTTGGCCGCCTGCTGACGACGGTCGACGGCTTCTCGGTCTACAGCTGGGACCGCGACGGCAACAACAAGTCCAATTGCGACGAGCGCTGCCAGGAGACCTTCGCGCCGATGCTCGCGCACGCGTCGGCTCCCAAGGTGCACGGCGACTGGGGCGTCATCGAACGTTCCCCCGGCGTGTATCAATGGACCTACCGCAAGAAGCCCCTCTACACCCTGGTGGGCGAGGAGCAGCTCTCCTCCCTGCACGGCTCCGATATCGCGGGCTGGCATAACGTGTTCACGCAGCCCGCGCCGGCCTTCCCGAAAGGCTTCCAGGTTCAAGATGCGCCCGGCGGGATCGTGCTCGCCGACTCACAGGCGCGCACCATCTACACCTACAGCTGCACCGACGATTCGCTCGACCAGCTGTCCTGCGATCATCCCTCCGACCCGCAGTCCTACCGCCTGGCCATGTGCGGCGGCGGCGATGCCGCGCGCTGCCTGACGACCTTCTCCTACGTGCTCGCGGACGAGAAGGCGGCGAGCAATTCGCTGATCTGGTCGATCAAGTATGTCGATCCGCAGACCGGCAAGTTCGCCGACAAGGGCGCGCCCGGCGCCTTGCGTGTGTGGACCTACCGCGACCGGCCCGTTTACACCTTCTTCCGCGACCGCGCGCCCGGCGACACCTACGGCGACTCGTGGGGCGAGAACAACGGCTGGATGAACGGCTATCACGCGTTCTTCGTGCGCGAGGAGTTCCGCAAGCAGTACGCCGATACACGCGGCCGGCGCGGCGGCTGACCTGCGCGTTTAGGCCGGTTTGATCTGCTTTCCGGGAAGCAGCGCGCAGGCCACCAGCCCCAGCGCCGCGACGCAGCCCAGGATTTCGAACGTCAGTTCAAAGCCGCCGCGCTCGTGCGCGAAGGCAATCAGCACGACCGCGGCGCCCGCCGCCGGGCTCGTCAGGAAATAGCGCAGGCCGTAAATGGTCGAGCGCCACTTGGCCGTGGCGTTCTGGCCCACGATCGCATCCGTCACGGTGATCAGCCCGAATGAGGCCGCGATGAGCGGTATGCACACGGCGATCAGCACGGCGCCGTAGGAGAAGGCGACCAGGAACGGCGTCACCGCGATGACCACGGCGATGGGCAGGAACAGGGCGAACAGCCCGCGCCGCGCGGCCAGATGTCCCACCGTATATTGCGACAGCGCGCCGAACATATAGAGGCCGGCCGCGGCGAGCCCCCACACCGCCGGATCCGCGGCGCTATCGCCCAATCTTTCTTGAAGCAGCTTCGGCAGCGCCACCGTAATCGAGTTGAACAGCATCGAGCTTGCGATGATGGTCAAACCCAGCGCGGCCAACAGCCGCACGATATGGTGGGTGGGCGGCCGCTGCGATGTGCGCGGTTCGGCTTTGCCTTGAAAGTCCTCGCGGAAGGTGACGAGGAACGCGAGGCCGACGGCGGCCGTGATCGCGCCGGGCGCGATGAACGCCGCGCGCCAGCCGTAGCGGTCGGCGACGAGGCCGGTGACGATGGCCGAACTCGCGACCCCGAGATTTCCGATCATCCCATTGAACCCGATCCCGCGCGCGAGATCCTTGGCATGGGTGGCGATCAGGGTCGTGCCCACCGGGTGATAAATCGACGCGAATACGCCCACCATGAAGAGGGCCGCGCCGAGCTCGAACGGCGTGGACGCTCCGCCGCAGGCCATCAGGCTGATCCCGATGCCGACAAGGAAAAGCGTCATCATGTGGCGCCGGCTCCAGGCGTCGGCCATCCAGCCCGCGAGCATCGAGCCCGCGCCGAAGGCGATGAAGCCGGGCGCGGCGAGGGCCAGGAGCTCGCCGTAGCTGGCGGCGAAGTCCTTTTCCATCGCGAACACGGCGGCGGGGAAAATCAGCATCGCATAGTGGTCGAGGAAATGCCCCGCGTTCACATATGCGAGAAGAGACCGCTGCTTTTCCATGACATTCCGGTGGTCATTGCCCTG